>NZ_JBIAHQ010000045.1:0-24408 GCF_042870725.1 Micromonospora sp. NPDC006431 | reverse complement strand
GGGGAGAAAGTCCTCTTCGCGCGTGGCAACTGTTTTCCTCTCCAGATCGACCAATTCTACTTGGTCCACCTGTCCGGAAAACCCGTGGCGGCTCAGGGTGAGCGTGAGCGCGCCAGCGACCCAGCCCTTCAGGCGCCCGGCGACCGGCCGATCCGGGTGCTCGGCGCGCCGGGCGATCAGGGCACGGACCCGCCCGGCTTGCCCGCACGGCGTTCGTGACCCCGGGAGCGTGCCGGGACGGCAGAATCCGGATCCACTCGGTGACCGCGTGATGCAGGTCCGGCGAGCTCCGTGCCAGCGACGCCGAGCTGGCGCCCGCGACCGTGGAGTCGACGTGCGCCAGGAAGTCCTTCATCGCGGTCAGATACATGCGGCCTGCGCTCTCGCGTAGCCGTCCGGCCTGCACGAGTTCCACCCACTCGTCAGCCAGCTCCGCCGCAAGCCGCGCACACGCGAACGAGGCAGGATCGAATGACAGCACCACCGTGTGACGGGTGCGGTGCCGCATGCGGGGCAGGCCGGGTCGCGGCGATCGATGGAGTCGCGGTAGTGGCCGCAGCCGTCGCAGACGCTGTAATAGCGGCGTTCCAGGTCAACCGCACCCTGCGGCGGCGTGGCGGCAGCCTCCGACGCGCACCCGGCCATTCCCCGCAGCGTTTGTCGGCGGCTTGCCCCGGAACTGCGACAAACCTCTGACATTGCTTCCACGGACCCACCAAAGGAACCCGCGCCAGCCGATCTGCCCCGCGTTGACCTGGGTGTTCATTTGGGGCGCACGTTTGTGAAGGGGTCGGCTGGCGCGGGTTCGAGCGGCGGCTGTAGGCAGCGGCGGTGATGGCCGACCGCCTTGTTCACGCGTCGGACAGGTTGTGGAGCAGGTGCCAGCGGTCGGCGACCTGGACGGCGGCGGGTGCGCCGCGGGCGGCGCCTTCGGCGTAGCAGCCGGCCCGGTCACGGCAGATCACCTGCACACCGGGATGCTCGTCGAGCCAGGCGGCCAGGCTGTCGGCGGATCGGTCGTCGAGCACGTCGATCACCTGGCGGCCGGCCATGTCGACCAGCACCGTCCCGTAGGTGTGGTCGCGGCGCCACGCGAAGTCGTCGACACCCAACACTGTTAGCGCAGGAACGGGTGGCTCGGGCAGAGCGCGGATCAGCCGCAGCAGCGTCATCCGGCCCACATAGGGCCCGAGCCGGCCTGCCAGCCAGGCGCCTGCCCGCCCGCCCAACGCCAGCGCCACCGCCTCCATCCCTTGCCGCGCCAGCGCGCCGAACCGGCCATGGCGCACCGTTACGCCATTGATCTGCTCGGCGAAGATCCGGCGTACGCAGTCGGGCAGGGTGCAGAAGAACCGCCGCACCCGCAGGTGCAGCACGGTCTCCCGCCCGGCGACCGGCGCATCAAGTAGCCGTCGCTCGTACCGGCTGTGCACCCGCCGCGACACCGTCGAACAGTCCGGGCATCTCGTCGCAACACCGCCGCTCTCGGCGAGTATCCGTACCGTCGGGCCCTTGGCCAGCACGTTCGTGATGCGTAGCCCGGACAGGTGCGGGAACAGGACCGCGAGAAGCTCCGCTATGGACACGGAGCATGATCTGCCATCGACCGTCCGCGATCACCGAGACCGTGCCAGAGCCAAATCTGAGGCTCTGGCACGAACTTGGTGATCGCTGACGTTCGATGGTAGATCGCCATCGTGTCCATAGTGGATCTGATCAACGTTGTGTTTCCTCGGATGGCCGGGCTGCGGATCATGAAGGTGCTGGCCAAGGGTGCTTCGGTACGGGTGTACGCGCAGACCAGCAGCGTGACCGCTGCCTGCCCGCAGTGCGCAACGCCGTCGCGGCGGGTGCACAGCCGCTATGAGCGGCGGCTGCTCGACACCGCGATCGCCGGGCAGGAGACGGTGCTTCACCTGCGGGTACGTAGGTTCTTCTGCACCGCCGGGGACTGTGTGCGCAAGATCTTCGTCGAGCAGGTCGACGGGCTGACCGTGCGCTGGGCTCGAATCAGCGTGGTGGCTCGCACGTTGCTGGAGGCGGTGGCTCTGGCGTTGGGTGGCCGGGCTGGAGCGCGACTGGCCCGCCGCCTCGGGCTCGGTGTGGGCAGGATGACGCTGATCCGCGCGATCCGTGCCCTGCCGCTACCGGTGGTGTCTGTGGTGAGCGTGCTGGGTGTCGACGACTTCGCGCTTCGCCGTGGTCACCGTTACGGCACCGTGCTGGTCGACATGGCCACTCACCAGGTGATCGACGTGCTGGACGATCGGTCAGCCGACAGCCTCGCCGCCTGGCTGCGCGAGCATCCTGGTGTGGAGATCGTCTGCCGGGACCGGGCCGGCTGCTACGCCGACGGCGCCGCCGCTGGCGCGCCGGCCGCCGTCCAGGTCGCAGACAGGTGGCACCTGCTGAAGAACCTGTCCGATGCCGTCTACAAGGCCGTCGCTGGGCACCGCCGCTGCCTGCAACCCCTACCACCTGCGCCGGCCGTCGCGCCGGGGCCCACCCCGCAGGTCGAGCCGCCAACCGTCGGCACGCCCCTGGCCCGGCGCACCCGCATCCGCCATGCCGAGGTCCACGCCCTATGGGAGCAGGGCCTGGGCATCTACAGCATTGCCTCCCGGCTCGGTCTGGACCCAAGACGGTGCGCCGCTACGCCGATGCCACCGACGCCGAACAGTTGATCGGCCCACGCGGCACCGCCCGCGACAGCATCCTCGACCCATTCAAGCCCTACCTGCTGCAACGCTGCGCCGCCGGGATTACCGGCACCAACCAACTCCTCGCCGAGATCCACGGCCATGGCTACACCGGCTGCGAACGCACCCTACGCCGCTGGCTGATCAGCGTCCGGGGCAGCAACGCCGCGGCCCCGCCCCAGCCGCCGGTGCCAAAGACCCGCGAGATCACCGGCTGGATCATGCGCCCGGCCAGCAAACTCGCCGCCGCCGACCGAGCCCAGCTGGACCGGCTATGCAGCCTATGCCCTGATCTGGACGCCATCCGGGACCTGGCTCACGGGTTCACCGACCTGGTCCGCACCCGCCGCGGCGACCGCCTCGACGCATGGGTCAAGCAGGCAGAACAAGGAACCGTCGCGGAGATCCGCTCATTCGCCAACGGGCTCCGCAAGGACTGGGCCGCGGTCACCGCCGGCCTGACCCTGACCTGGAGTTCCGGCGCGGTCGAAGGCGCCGTGAACCGCATCAAAATGATCAAAAGAGAGATGTACGGCCGCGCCAACCCCGACCTACTCCGCCGCCGAATCCTCCTCGCCGACTGACATCAACAAATGCCGATCACCAAGTTCGTGCCAGAGCCAAATCTGATTGGCCGTTGACAGACTTGGACCTTGAACCCGCGGATTAAGAGTTGGCGTTGACCTATCCCGCACTGTTCCACCGGGTCTAATCAGTCCAGCAATTGCCGATTTGTCCACCACTTGGACCGTGACAGGTCCTTATACCGTCCCCGCGATAGCGGGTCTGTCCACGGTGCGCGAGCACCCGCGGAGCACCCGGACCCGCATGAGCGCCTGCCGGTTCGGATGGCTCAGCAGCGATGGTGTCCCCGTCGCCAACGGCAGTGTTCCCGATCGCCCTACGCGGGCGTGGTTTCACGAGGACAGCGATTTCGACGCCGCCTCAGTGCACAGCGGCACTGATGAACACGAGCACGCCGAGGACGCATACCGTCACACCGCCGAGGGTGTGAAATCGTGCTCGCCGCAACGCCTCGCGTACCTGCCAAGCATGAATAAACGCCAGCAGCCGCCGCTGCGCGTATTGCGCCCTCGCCACGTTGGCCCGTGCGTCGGCCAGCGCGTTCTCCCAGATCAACCGGCGCCCTCCCGACTGCTCCTCTGCAACCTGCCGGCGGAGCCGGTCGAGCACTGCCTGATGTAGGACAAGCGCCTCGCGCAGCTGCTGTTCGTCGGTGCCGAACCCGCCGAAAAAGGCGGCGGGATCCTCTGCGAGTCGACGTCGTAGGGATTGCAACCGCGGGTCGTTGAGACTTGACAAGGTAGTCAACGGTGGTGTGAGTGCCTCGCTGGTTTGCCAGATCGCCCAGCACACGCCGAGCAGAGCGATGACCATGCCGAATGCGACCATAGCAACATCGCCGCGGTCCCGGACTGCGTTGACTACAGCGAGTGGCACCCCGCCGAGGACGAGCGCGCCCACCGCAGCGAACGCCGTGACGGTCCACTTCGCGGTGGCACGCATGTCGGGCACAGCGTCCAGCGGCGAGGGGATCGGGTCCCCGTCAGTGAGCGGCCCGGTCAGCCCAGGTTCAGTCACCTGAGGGGTTGCTGCCACGAACGAGCGGGCCCGGGTCCTCGGCGTGTACCTCGCGGTATGGCACCCATGCGGTCCCGTCGAAGACCTCAACACGGCCGTCGGTGATCCGCACATCGAAGCGCTCGGGTCGCGTGGGCTCGTCCATGCCGTCAGTATCGCACCAGTCCGCTCAGCTTGAACGCACCCCAGGACCACAGGCCGTACCTGCGCTCGGCCGCGAGCGCGTCCGCCCACCCCGGGTACAGATCCTCGAGCACCGCCGCGCCGGCACTCAGTTCGCCTCCATGACGCAGGTATTCCACGGCTTGACGGAACGCCTCACTCGGGCCGCTGCGGTCCAGTGCGGTATGGAACGCCACGGAGAACGCAAGCGCCGCGACGTCGCTGACCTCCCACAGCGTCGACACAACCAGTTGCGCGCCGCGCGCCAAGCAGGCCGCGTCAAAGCCGCGCGGCGCGTGGACGACAATGCCCGAACTGCGATGCGTCCCGCTGTAACAGGCGTTGAGCACCACGGCTTCTACCCCGGTCAGATCCCCGTCGGCGAGGAGGTCGGCGACGCTGAGGCAGTCGTCGCCCGACAGCATCGCGCCGTTGGCCCACCAGTCATCGCTGATTCGGCCGTGGCACGCGATGTGCAGGATCCGCGCTCCACGGACCGCGGCGAGGACGCGCTGCGGGCTGGCTACGGTGCCCTGCAGCACCTGGGCGTGCGGATACACCGCCTGCAGAGCCTCTAGCTCGGCGTTCACGCCGGGCAGGGTGGATCCGCCGACGAGCAGCGGCGGACCGTCGCTGCGGACCGTCCGGGTGGCTGCCGCATCCAGTATTCTCATCGACGGCGCATAGTGAACCTCGTCGAAGACATCCATGAGGGTCCGCGCCCCGGGGCCAGGCTCGATCGGTGCTGCGTGCAACGGCGTCAGATCGAACGATCCGATGGGACTCAGGACCAGTCGCCGAATGCCAAGCGGCAAGAGGGCGTCCGCCACCGGCCCACCGATTCCGGCGAGTGCGCCTTGTAGCAGGTCCAGGTGTGCCCTGCGTATCTCGAATCGCTCAGCCTGCCGCCACTTGTTGATCAACCGTTCGACGTCGGATACTGACAGTTGATCGAGGTAGAAGTGCTCCAGTCGGCCACCTTGCGAGGTGGACGCAAGCCATACGGCGCCCAGCCGACGGCCCTTGGCGAAAAGGTGAACCAGTGCTGTGTCGGGTGGGAGGGCTGCGGCTCGGTCCGCCGTTGTCGGCGTCGGCCTCGGACTCATCCGCGACCGCGCCTCCTCCCTCTTGCGCGCGCGGAGCTCCACCGCCCGTTTGAGCACTGGATCAGTCGCGTCGGATGCCGCGCCGGCTTGCCGGATTCGGTTGGCGCGGTAGCGTGCAAGGAAGCGGCTTGCCTCCTGAAACGCGCGCCACCGGACGTCCGACACGCCGGGCGGCGCGGCGAGGGTCAGCTCGTCCAGCATGTCCTCACCCTTGGCGCGTTCGCAGGCGTCGAACGTCCCCGACGCGATGTCCTCGAGGGTGGGCGTGAACGCCGCAGTGAGCAGGTCCATGTCGTTGCCAACAGCGGCACGGATCGACGCGAGGGCGACGCGTGTCAGCTCTTCGCACAGCTCGGGCGGCAGTGGCAGCGGCACCGTGTCGAGCAGCCACAGCCGCCCGTCGTCGGTCAGTCGGAGCAGGAAGAGACGTATCACCCCCACGGAGGCTGCGAGCAGCATTTGCCAGGCCTCGGTGACGTAGTCGAGGCTGTAGGTGAACGGCAGCACCAACGGCTGGGAACGGTCGTCACCTGCGTGGAGGTCGATATAGTACGCGCTTTCGCGCTGCCTGCCGGCGATGCTCACATGGCCATGGCGTAGCGGCTCCAGGAGTCGCTCGTGCTCGGCGTTCTCGGCGGTGGCGAGCCACAGCGGCAAGGGCCCTGCACGGTCATGCCAAAACCTTGCCCCGCCATTGAGAATCTGGTCCTGCATCCATGCGGGCGGGTGTCGCAGCTGCTGTTCCCCCGTTGCCGGCAAGGCGCCCGGCGCTATGAAGTCGTAGTGGTAGATCCGGGCGCCGGCATCGAGGCACCGGTCACGGAAGCCGAGGTCGGTCGCCTCCACCGCCAAGAGTTCCATCTCGAAGGAGGTCAGGCTCTCCAGGGTGGCTCGGAACGGGCCTTCCCAGTGCTGCAGGTCTTTTCTGAGGTTCGCCGCTACGCTGCCGACCACGCTGCCGTTCTCAAGCAGAGCTACCAACGCCTGGTACTCCGCGAGCATCCGCCCGAGGTGCTGTAGGTCGAACCGGCTTTCGTCCGCGTACATCTCTAACTCACTAACGCGAGCCGCGGTCAGCATGCGGCGGGCCGTACCGGTGGCCGACGACTCGCTCAGCGGCGCGGGCAGTCGCGCATATGGGGCGTCGGCGGTGGTCAGCAGACGGCTCACGACCGCCGCGCTGGTGACTTCCCAGTACCGGCGGAGTTCGCTGCGCACCTGGTCGCGCGGGATGCGCAACGACCGCCTTGCGGTCCACAGCTCCAGCAGCAGCCACTTCAGGCCTTGGACGTCCCACCACCGCTGTCCGGGCACACCTCCCAGCCGAACCCGTTGGTACACCGACTCAACCAGTACCGCAGCCACGGCCTCGACCTCTCCGGCGATCAGCCCAGAGGAAACCAGCGCCCGGGCGACTGCTTTGGAAGAGACAGCGCGAACATCGTGTTCGGCGACGTACGCCAGCAGCAGCGCCCGCCAAAGCGGCTCGCGCAGTTCCGGCGCGAGCGCGAGCCGATCAATGCCCCGCGGCCACAGCGCGGCAACGACCGTGCCAACGAGGTGATCAATCCAGTGATTCCGGACGGCGGTCAGTTGCTCGGTCGGCATGACCCTGTATTACCACCGTCGCCAGCGCGGCTGCACGCCGCCGAACTCTCGAGCCGATTGAAATTGGCCGGCCGGCCCCACCGACGTCCACCCGTCCCGGTAAGCCATGGCGGAAAGATTGAGGATCGCCAGCATGGACAGACGACGTTCGCTGAGCGACGTCCTGCGGCGCCAGCGCCTCCACCTGCTCAATGACCAGGCCGATCGCCTCGGGCTGTATGTCCGGGGGGGTACTTGTACTGCACGAGCAGCCACTTGATTGAGCACCGCAGCATGGCGCGCACGTCGTCGCGTACGGCCCAGTCGATCGCTTGCCACCTGTCTCTGACTACGGCGAGGCAGCGTCCTGCCGAGTCCCGGAAACGGCGGGCCGCTCCACCGCGTACGAGCACCCGCCGAGCAGGCATTCCTAGCCCGGTAGCCACCAATGCGGCACTTTATGGCCCGCCGAGGACCTTCATCGCCGCAGTTCTCGGGTCGCCGTAGAACACCGGATCCACGTGTTCCATAATCTCGGCGCTCACATCGAGGAAGTTCCGCTTGTTCTCGATGGGGATGAGCGCCCGTTTGGCGCCGTTATCCTTGGCGATCTGCAGGGGCTCGGTGAGCGAACGAAGAGGCTTGATGTTTCCTTGCACGCTCATGTCGCCGAGGATGAGTAGAGCTGGGCTCACCGGCGCGTTGCGCAGTGCCGAGCATGCCGCGACGAAGAAGGCTATGCCGAGGTCTGCCTCAACGCGGTTGGCAAGGAGATCGATGACCTCGACATGAAGATCGGATGTAGCCAGGTCGCGAGCGACGCTGACATCCGCGTTCCGAGCCTGCAGGAAGCTGAATGCCCGTTGGACTGACTCCTTGGTGGCGCCGGCGACGCCGCCGGCGAGCTTCAGTTTCCCGGTGCCGTCTGAGACGGAGACCTCGACGCGGTAGAGGCCAACGGTCCCGTCGGCTGTGACGCCAGCGCTGTAGACCGTTCCGGGCGGCAATGGATCGGCCGATATGAGGTCGCGTCCGCCTTGTTCGGGCACTCCAACGAATTGCTCCTCGCCGGTCTCCTGCAGGGTATAGCTGAACGAGGTGTGGTAATACTCGAAGGAGCCCATCTTCTTGAGCTGCTCCTTCACGCGTCGCCTGCCCTCCAAGGCCAGTTCGAGAATCTCGGCGAGTTCTTCCTGCGTTGCCTCGCCGTGCGGGTAGAGGATCTTCATCAGCCCGGAGAAGCACTTGCGGACTGCCTTGCGGTCTCGTGCGTTGAGATGTGATCCGAGCGAGAAGTGCCGATCAACGGCCTCGGTAAAGTTGTGCTTCCTCAGTTCGCGTAGTGCTTCGGCCAGGTAGTCAACCACGAACCCGTACCCGTCGGTAAAGAGTTCATTCCGCATCTTCGGCATTTCCCAGCCCGGAAGATAGCAGTGGATGCGGTCGATGAACGCCATATCGTCTCGGATGATGGCGGGCATCGGTGCGAAGAGATGTGACGACTGGACCATAACGTCGACGGGCTGATTGGTGTTGCCGAACAGGGCGATGCTGGCATCGCCCGACACCGCCTCCTGGCCGCGTTGGAATGTGCCCGACTCGCAGTAGGTCTTCATGGTTGTGATGACTTCTTTGGGCATCTTCTGCAGGTCGGCAACCTCGTCGAAGCCGACGACGTCCCAGATCTGCACCATGCCCTTCTGGCGTCCCGACAGGTGCCCGAAGAGGTTCGCAACGGTCGTGCCGCCGGTAAGCAGCGCCGCGTAAGGAGACACCTCCTGTACGATGTAACTCTTGCCGGTGCCACGCGGTCCCAGTTCAACAAGGTTGAAGTTGCGTTCGGCGAATGGGATAAGTCGGAGAAGGAACAGTAGCTTCAGCCGTCGCGGCATTTCGTCTGGTTCGTAGCCGCAGCTTCGTACGAGCAGGTCAAGCCACTCGTCGCTACTGAACTCACGGCGGATGCGTCGGTATTCCTCCAGCTCGAACGTCGCGATCTGGATTGGCGTGAGCCGGTCGATCCAGAACGGATTCTTACCGCGTGACTCCTCGTCGTACTCGAAGCGCATGTCGATCTGGGCCCAGATACCGCCCGTCAGGAGACGCTCGTACTCACGGATATAGTGCTGGGGGATATGGACGTATTTGTGTCCGAAGTTGGTCACCTCCGCCCAGTAGTCCGAGTCGACGAGCCGGACCTTCACCTTGTCGATGAACGTGTGCCGGCCCCGCTCCTTGACCGCGGCCTGGGCCTTCATCGACTCATCCGCGCGAATGTAGTTGTTGGCGAGGGTGTCGTTGACGACCTGCAGCCCCATCTGGATGGTGAGGTCGTCGGCGGACGCGGCGTACTTGCCGAGGAGGTATTCGAGAACGAAGACGGGGACGTTCGCGCCGACCTTGACCTTGCGCACGAGATCTTTGCGAACGACCTTGCCGGCGAAAAGCCGATTTGCCTTCTCGCCCAGCGCCTCCCGCGTGCTGATAGCAGTGTTACTCATGACACTCCAAGCCGAACGGGGATGTCCGATGGTGATCGGTACAGCTCTGCGTCGGTCGCTGGATCTTGGACGACGATCCGTAGGGATTTGGCGTCGTCGTCGATGAGCCTGAACGCGACGCTGCACTCCTGCTCCGGCTCTAGGCGCACCCGCTGGGAGGCGACGTCGAACTCGGCACCGACCACCATCCCGACCGCGCCGACCTGTTGGCCGTCGGCCACGAGCATGGGCCGGACGACGACTCCCTCCGTGAGTAGCTGGAGCTGTGCACCGCCGAGTGCGAGGGTGATGGTGAAGATTCGATTCGTTACGGCATCGGGAACACCGCCGACTACCACCTTGCTGGTCGGGCTAGGCGCTGCGGAACTCGCCATGGTTCGAACCGTGACGACCGGGATCACAAGTTCCTGAAGCGACGGCCCGCCGTGATGGAAGGCCAGATCGCCGCCGGCCTTGAAGACGCCTACGCCAGCGGGAAATACGAGGTCGAGGTCGGATGCGTAGCCGAGCGTGGAGGCGGCGACTCGTACCGTACCCGGCGGGTTGGCGCCTCCCCGCCCGACCCAGCACCGACGGTGCAGGTCAACTGTGTCGCCTCCAGGTGCGTCTATCCGCATTGACGCGTCCCGGTCGGACGCGAAGAACAGGTGTCCGTGGTCCGCGGTGACCACAGCGTGCTGGACCCCGACATTCGCGAGTCTACGGATCCCGCGGGCGAGATTGTCGATGACGGTGTCCATGATTTGTCGGGCGTGGAACGCGAAGCCACCCTCGCCAGCATGGTCGATCTCCTGGGAGCGAACGATCACCACCTGCGCTCCCTCGATCCTCTGCTTGAGCTTTGAGCCGGACAGGCTGAGCAGCTCGTTAAGCGCAAGGTCCGCCAGGTTGGGGATGCGGGCCTTGGCGAACCGCTCGCGTGCGGCACGATCGGGAAGGAACACACCGTCGATCCGAACACCGAGCTGGCCGCCCTTGTCGGCCAGGGAGAAGCTCGCCGCCGCCCCAGGTTGCAGCGCGGCCATCCCGATTGGCGTGATGCTGGGCAGCGCCCCGACCGCGGGACGGACGGAAATTTCCGAAGTGTCCGGCAGGCGCTTGGCGAGCTCCAGCCCCATCTCGTACCGCATGGCATCGACAAGGAAATATGCGACTGGTTTGGGCTGGGCCGAGACGACTTCGCTGAAGATCCGCGTTTGGTGAAGTGCAGGCGGGACTGTCCATCCTGACGCAGCCAGCGCCTTCGCGAACCGCTCGGCCATGAGGCGACAGGTGTCCTCGTACGCGCGGCGGACCACGCTCAGCGGGCGCTCCTGCGCGTCGTCAAGCTTGGTCATCCAGGCTTCCAGCCGTCGTTGCGCCTGGTCGAGCCGGTACCAGCCGTCCGTAGAGGTGTACCGCTCGAACCAGCCGCCAACGTCTCCGTTGGCCGTTTCCAATTCCGCGCCTACCTGTGCAGCCACCTGGCCCAGCTCGGCCATGCGACGGGTAGCTTCCCACTGCGCCTTCCGCGCGACGTCAACGTCGAGCCAGTAGCTGTTCTCGCGTTGGGACAGGAGGGAGAGCGCTTCGGCGAACCGGCAATCGGCGACGAGGTCGCCGCAGTGCCGAACAATTATGTGCTCCTCGAACCTAAAGGTGTCAATTGCCCCCAATGCGGATGCGGGTAGCGAGGCTTCAGCCAGGCCCAGTTCGCGCTCCGCGTTGTCGGCCAACGCCGGATACGCCTCGGGGTGAGTGGAGCGCAGCAGCTTCGCGAGCTTGCGAACCGCCCATAGGGCCTCGGGCGTCGGGGGCACCGGCACCGCATCGAGCGTCGGCGGCGGAGCACAGTTCAGATCAGACCGAAACTCGCCGGCCAGCACGTACCGCAACGTGATGCGCCGTAGCTTGCCCGGCGGGGCGGCCTCGTCGGGCAACTCCAACCCAAGCCACGAGCGAACGAGCGCGATCAGCTCAGGGGCCGCGGCCTTGTCGATGATCTGATCGTCGCGGGAGTCGTCTGCGAGCCATTCGGCCAGGATGGCATCATCACCGTGGGACTTGGCGAAGATGCCCTTGAGGACTGAAAGATTTCCCGTCCCTTCGTCCACGGCGATTCGGGCGAAGTCTTCGTACCGCAGCTTCCGATCGTCCGAAACCATCGAGTCAACGGCACCGAGCGTGTGCCGCTTTAACAAGAGGGTTCGAGCAAGTTGTGCGAGCTGCGGCGTCCATGTCGTGCCCGCCTTCTCCAGCTCTATCAGCACTGACCCGTCTCTGTCACGGATGCAGCCGGGCAGGTAGATGATGACCGGTTCGGGAGAGTCGCCGCTCACGTGCGGCTCGACGGCAAATCGCAGCTCGAACATCGAGCCGGCGTACTCGGCGAGGTAGACGTTGTTCCCGTTCAATGGAATCGGGGCAACTGCGCCGATCCGGGGGCTACCGCGCAGCTCGGTGACAAACGAGGTGAACTCGGCCCGGCTGTCATACCAGACCACAACTTTATGACTCTTGACCTTCTCGGCGAGCAGTTTGGCGACATACTCGTGCAACGGGTGCATCAACGTCCTCCCCGGTTGGACCTGCCGGCCACGGTGCGGCGCCGGCCCGCACGGGCTCCCGCGACGACTGGGGCATCCAGCAGGCTATGCAGAGCCCCCTTGACCGCATCGGAGGCCCGCTCAGCAATCACCTCATCGATCGGTCGAGTGGGGATGGCCCGTGCTGCCCACTTGCCGTCCGACCCTTGCGCCCAGAACACGTCCTCCAGCCCGTGCGCAATGGCCAGACTCCGGTCCGTAGTGCACTTCGGCGCCACCCGCTCGGGCCAGAGGCGCATGGCAAGGTGCGCCCAATCGCACTTGCCCTCGCACAACGCGTCCCACGTGGCTTTCAGATCCTTCTGCCACGGACGGTGGTGTGGTACCAGACGCCACAGCGGCGCGAAGTTGATGATTACGCCATCGTCGAGGTCGGGATTCCATAGGGGCGCAACCCGCTTCACCTCGTCGAGGAAACCGCGAAGCTCTCCAACGAAGGCTTCCTGCTCCGCGATCCTCTTGCGTTGGGCAGCGGTGGCTCGCTCCCCGGCCTCCCGTTCCATCGTCTCCAGCCGGCTCTCCTCGTGCCTGAGCTTGGGCTGAACGTAGTCATTCTGTACCCGGAACATGGTATCGCCGCTGAATGCGTGGATGTGTAGCCACACCGAGTAGCTTGCCGAAGGGGTCGCCAACTGCCAGTAGATCGGCGCCTTTCGGCGGCTCTTAGAGTACATCTTGATATGCAGCGGGAAGAACTCCCGTGCGAGCCACCGGCGGAGGTCCTCCGACACAGACACGCCAACAAGGTCGGCTCCCGCCGAGACATGAGAGCCAATGTCTTTAGCATGCCCAGGGTCATCGACAAGGATGTCAGGTGGCAGAATCGGCCGCTCCTCGTCGGTTGGCCACATGCCTGGCGAGTGTGGCGGCAGAGGATCAAACGGGTCAGGCTCAGGGGGTAAGTCCCGCTCACCGGTCGCCAGTCTCGCGTCGAAGCGGCCGAACGCCACTCCAACTAACCACGAAAGTAGCGTGACCGCTAAGTTCGGGTCCAAGGCGTCCGCGTCCTCGTCTTCCACGGGTTCTTCACCGAGCGCCATGACCTTGTCTTGTTCAGATCGGTGATTCAACGAGAGCTCGATCTCTGCCCGCTCGTCTGCACCTAGCCCGTACAGTTCAAGGACGATATTGTCGATTTCGTTCTGGGTGTCCGCCAGTTGTTGTCTGATGCGCTCTTCGTCGAACTCGACAACTCGTCCGATGATCGCCTGAGGTAGAATAAACGCGTGAGAGTTCTCGTTAACACTATCCAGCACGCGCTTTAGCGACCAAGCCCGCTGCGCGAGCTCTGCAAGCGTCTCGCCTTGACGGCTGTCGACTGCCGGAATTGGCGTTCGCTGAACGACACCAACTTCATAGGAGCCAAAAGCCATCTGCAGTTCGATCAAGTGACGATAGGGGACGCTTGTTGCTACCGCAAGTAGCGCCAACAGTTGGGCAGGTTCATTTCCGTCTAGGAATATCGCCGGCCCCTTATCGGCAAATATGCAGCCCGTCGGCATAACACGCATTCCGAGACCGCTTTGCGTGCGGCGAGGCCATGTGAGACCAGGCTGACCGTACAGGTGGGTATTCTTGAGGATCCGGCTCCAATGGGAGCCATTGTAAAGGCTGCTAGCCCAAGCCTTCAGCTCGCGACCGCCTTGGCTCCAATTCACCAATAGATAGACGTCGGAGTAGAAATGCGAGAACTTGCCACCTTTGGCAAAGCCGTGCCAGTGAATGCTAATCGATGCCGGCAGAACTTCCCAGTGGAGACGCACGAAGCGGAAATCGTCAGCCGTGGAGAGCCCCTGCCGAGCTATTCGGTTCTCATTCTCCAAAGCCGGCAGGTTGTTGAATATCGACGTTACCCGTTCTGAGGACCAGTAAGCAAACGGGCTTCCTGGAATGCAGGAAAAGGACGTGGCAGGTCTTTCGAAGATCGTGCTTCTTGTTGCGGCGCTGTCGCTGCGTGCCTCATTGTGGTCAGAGACTGCCTCAAGTAGCTCGGCCGGTTTACTGTCCAGAGGTATGTCAAGAAGCCGAAGGAATACGGTCACGCTGTAGCCTCCAGGCAATAAGCAGCGGTTTCGACCATCGCGGCATCAAGGATGCCTTGACCGAGGTCGGCGACGACAACCGGTGGCGCGGTCTTCAGTAGGATCTCCTCCCGCCATGCCTGGAAGCTCGATAAGAAGAATCCGGTACGTGAAGTTATGGCTCCAAGCCGTCCGCGGGATGAGAGCATCTCGATGCCGCGCTCAATAAACGCGGCATAGACATCGTTCTTCGTGCGTCGATAAGTCTGCTCGAAGAGCTTCTTCGCTTTCGTACTACAGGCGCCGAAGGGTGGGTTCATCAGAACCAGGTCGTACCTCTGATCGGCGATGGTCAGTAGGCCGAGTCCTTGCGTCGTGTCTTCGGCAAAGAGGCGGCGCCGGGTATTGAGCTGGGTATCCAGCTCAGCGGCATACCGGGCTAGTGCCTCCTGAAGTCGACCCTCCGCCGGCGTGAACAGATCCCCGTCGTAACCCGAAGCGAGCGGCCGCGGCCGCCGCTGCTCCACCCGCAACAACAGGCCCAGGTCGCCGGCGAGTGCCAGCGCTTCGACCAACTCGCTGAACGCATGGCGCAGCTCGTCATCGTCGAGTCGAGCGAGGAAGTCCTTCGCGACGCTCTCATCCGCCACCAGCGGCTCAGCGAGGACCACATTGGAGCGGCGGATCTGAGGCCGATGAGCACGACCGATTCCGAAGTCGCCGTAGGCTCGCTGGGCCCGCATCCACAGCGCCAGCTGTGCGATCTGCACGCAACGGGGATCGATGTCGACGCCGTGTAGGTTGTGCCTGAGCACCAATCCGGGCATCGCCGCACGCAGCGCGTCGAAGTCGGGGTAGTCCTCGGCCAGTGTCGTCCCGGTGGCCCCAGACGGTGGGCTGTTCGAGTCTGTATACGCCTCCTCGTAGATGGTTATGAGCAGGTCGAACGCGTACAGCAGGAAATGGCCGCTACCGCAGGCGGGGTCCAGGATCCGCAAGTCCCGCGGATCCTTCTTGGGCCTCGCGTCGAACACTTCACCCGGCCGATAGACCAGATACACACAGTGGTCGGCGAGCGCAGTCTGGGTGCCGCGCATCTCGTACCAGATCCGGCCGAGCGTGTTGTCGGTGAGAAACTGCACCACGTAGCGTGGCGTAAAGAACTGGTTGCGAATGGCTAGCTCGCGACTGTTGCGCGGGGCCTGGCTCTCGCTGCGCATCTTGGCGCGTTCGTCGCCAGTGTTGAAATACTGGTAAACCCAGCCGATTGTCTCGTCTTCGCTCCACACGTTGGCGAGTGCACCGTCGTTGAGAATGGTGAGCAGCGCCTCGAACGTTGCACGGCGCGGCCATAGGGCGGAAGCAGGGTCCCTCCGGTCGAAGAGCACCTTCACCTCCGTCGACAGCTCGTCGAAGAGACACTCGATGTAGAGGCGGTAGCCGGCACTGCCGGGCAGCAGGGGCAGGCCCGGTGCGAGACCGCAGAACTCGCGGTACCCGACCGACTGTTCACCCTTGGTAATGCACTCCTGCACGAGACCCCGCGCCTCGAGCATCTTCAGCGCGACGAACCGGTTGAAAGTCGTGAATGCCGCGTCGCGGATGTAATCTGCGACCGCCTCGGCCGCGGTCATCCCAGTGGCTTGCTTGTGTTCGAGGGCCGAGACGATCTTCTCGCGGACGGAGACTTGACGAGGGCTCAAATGGGCGCTCGGAGCGGCGGCGACACTTCCGTCGCGACGCACGTCAAAATCGCCCTCCAGTTGCGCCGTGAAGTCCCCATCGAGGAGCCGGCGGGCGTTGCGGGTCGCGGCCTCGATGGCGCTGCGCGTCTGCTTGTCCACTGGGTTATCCTTGCCGTCGACGCCCGGGGCGTTTCTCCCAGGGCTGGTTGTCGCGCCGGAGCTGTTCGAGGTAGTCGAGGTTACGCCGGATTTGCTCGCTCAGGTACTGGTCGACGGTCAGGGCAAGAGCAGTGCGGAGATCACGCTCGGCCAGGTCCAAGTAGGAGTGGAACTCCCGCCATGCTCGTGCCTTTGTCGCCCGCGCGACTTCCGGCTTTGTTGCCATCTCCCGGCATCGCTTCGCCAACCCGATCTGTGAGTCACCGCGGAGCTGAAGCAGTGACGGGTTGTTGTGCCACTCTGGATGCTCCAACAACTGCCGTTCGATCAGGGCAAGAGCCCCTTCGTCATCTCTGGCCTTGCTCATCGCCACGACGATGCGGCGCAGTTCGCGCTCCTCCAGCCGGCCACGAGCTGCGCGTGCCAACAGGTCCACGACGAGTGGCCGGTCGGCCTCGTCGGTTCCGAGGGCCTCGGCGAGTTGGACCAGGACCTGTGAAGGCAGGGCGCCGATCCGGTCCATGTGCTGCCGCACCCACGCGGCGACGGCCGCTGAATCGCGCCGTGCCTGGTGCACTTCGGCGAAGAGCTGTATCGCACGGAAGTTGAGGGGATCGTTCTTGAGCACACCCTCGACCTGAGCTCTCGCCCGCTCGAGTTCGCCCAGCGCGAGCGCCTGCTCCGCGGACCGAAGGTCCTGCAAGGCAGCGTGCCGGGGATGGGCTGGCAACGTGCACACCACCCGTAGTTGGTCGGCCTCGAAGACCGGTGGCGGATTGCCCTCCACACGCATGGACCGGAGGATGGTCGGAATCCCCTGCCCGTCCGCCTGTGCGAGCTGCAGTCGCGAGAAGAACCAGGCCAGAGCCTGGTTGCGCCACTTGGGCGGAGCCTCGCCCTTGCGCAGCGCGTCCAGTTCCACTCCGGTGGGCAGCGGGCCGGGCGACGCTATCTCGATGCGATCCGAGAACACGGTCAACCGGGTGGGATCGGGCACCTCGTAGTCGCGGTGGGCCAGTGCGTTCCCCATCGCCTCGTACAGTGCGCGCTTGGGGTACTTAATGACATTAGGTGAGGTTGGATCGGTCTTGTCGAAAGCCGTGTACGACTGGATGTCGAGCAACTCCTGCAGTCGGCGGGCCTGTTCGAGAAGGTTACCGTCGAGCTCGTGTCGTTCTGAGTGGGGATCCGAACGGTCCGCACCCGGGTAGATGGAGAAGAAGGTGACCGCCCCAGGGATAAACCGCTGGGTATTGCGGCCGAAGAGAAGGATGGCGAAGTTGCGCGGTCGCAACACGCCTGTCAGGGGTTCAGCCGCGAGCAGCGGCGGGACGAACGCGCTCAAGGAGTAGTCGGGGGACAGGTAGGGCTGCAGACCCTGCTCGGCGGAGAACGCTCCCATGCGCTGGAGCGCATCGCGCAGCGCGATCAGGTCAAGGTCTGCCTCCGTGGCACCGTTGCAGGGCCTGCGATCCCATGGTTCGAGGGCGCCCTTGCGTACGAGAAGCTCGCGGAGGATTCCGTTGCGGGCCTCGATCGTGGAGTGGCTGACCCGCACGTAATGCTTCGCGCCGTCGCTGCGGCGGCTAAAGGTGTGCGCGGTGCCGGTGGCCGGCTGGACGAACACGAGGATCCGCCGTTGCGGATCTTCTGTTGGTAGCTGCTCGACGAGTGGTGTGATCGGCGGGGAGACCCGCTCCCGGCAACGGGTCATGACAACGCCCTCCACCTCGCGTAAACGGCTCGCGGTGAGTCCGACGCGCACGAGAGAGGGAAAGCCATGTTCATCCTTGGTCTCCGCCACACCGCAGACGACATACCCGCCGCCGAGGTTCTGCAGGTCGTTGGCGAAAGCGCTGAGCGTCGCGACGACGTCGTCGATGTCGGCGACGTTCTCTTTCCACTCGGTCTGTTCGTTCTCCCGGCGCGCCAGCTCGTCGAGGTTGATCGGATGGGTCACGACACCACAACCTTCTTGCCAGCCCCGATCAGGCGCGCACACTCCTCCCGCAACCCGGACAGCGCTGAATCAAGCTGCTCCTCGGTCTCGATTCCACCGGCGAAGTACGACTGCACCTGGACGGACGCGAGCCGCTCGCCTTCCACGACCTCCTGTAGACGACGGATCGCCGCGCGAAGCCGTGCCTCGCACGCATCGCGATCGGAGCGCAAGAGCGAGAGCGACGCGGTACGAGAGAGGGGCTGCTGGCCGGCTAGCAGGGGTGCTGCGATCTCCTGCTGCGTCTCCTCCTCCGCAACTTCGAGCCACTCGGGCTGACTCGTGAGCTGCTCAAGCGCTTTCGTATACGCATCGAGGCGCGCCTGCTGGGCGTCGTCGAAGCGGCGGGCGTACTCAATCTCGATGGCGCGGGCATGTTGTTCGATCGCAGGTAGATCGCGGTAGAAGGTCTCCCGAGCGAGCAGGTCGCTAAGCTCTATGGCCCTTGACTCTAGGTCAGGGCTGAGGCCAAGCTCGTCCTTCAGTACGGGCCACGCGATCTCGATTGCCTGGCGGGCCCGCTCGATGTCGGGCAGCCGCGCTTCGGTAAGCATTTGGCAGAGCTCTCGGGCGCGTTTGATGGCGTCTTTGATCGCCCGATGGCTCGCGTTGAAGGTGCCGATCGCCGTTTCCTCCGACCCACGAGTGATCGCTCTGAGCTGGCCGAGGGCCTCTGCGAGCATCGTGGTGCCGGGAAGCCGGTGGCTGGCAAGCAGTTCTCGTGCCGACGCGACGATCTCCTCGCTGTCTTCTGCTTCGTTACGCAGTTCCATGGTGATGGTTCCCGCGCTGAGCTCGCTGACCTCCTTGCCAAAGGTGTCGCGGAATGCCTCCGCAGCACGTACAAGTTCGGCGAACTCGACGCTCCTGCGCGGTCGGAACGATGCCTGCCGGAAAAGGTTGTTGTTGGTGAAGGTGTCCCTCGCTTCGACTCCAGTCACGGTATCGATGGAGCGTCCCCGGCTCGTGGCGTCAACCTTTTCGGCCCGCAAGAGCGAGAGCACCAACAGCCGTACGACGTCGAAGTCCCAGCCAAATGGCTCCTTGGCGAACTCCTCGGCGAGATAGCGTCCGGTCGCTGGCTCGCCGTACGTCGCGCGATCCTCGATCCGGTCGAGGACTTCCTTGAGCGGGCCGCTGTCGACCCGGAACACCGTCTTCCCCGCCTCGTCCCGCAGCAGGCGGAGGTGGCTGAAGACCGGGGGTAGACCCTGGAGGTTGTGTGCCGTGAAGATTGCATCGGTGCCCTTGCGCACGTCGTTCGGCTTGGCCGCCGCTTCCTGGAAACGGTCGAAGACCTCGGGCAGGACCTGACCGAGGATGGCCGCCCCGGCGCGCCCGACGTCCAGGCCACTGTCGCTTGGGGAGCGATCGTGCCCTCGGAAGTACACCCTGCCGGTCAAGCAGGCTTCCCGCAGCCGCCGGCGCAGCTCGCCGTGATGGCGCCGTTGCCGTTGCCGCTCCTCGGCTATGAGCGTCGGGGCGTCCTCCCCCTTCGTCTCGCGCTCCTTGCGCAGCAGCATCTCCTGGGAGCGGAATAGCTCGACGATCTCGTGGTCGATGGCGTCCGTGAGCGCCACCGCCCAGAAGACGTGCTTGCGTTCCTGCTGGCTCCGGGCGCGCAACTCGGCGAAGAGTGACTCGTAGGTCGTCCCCTCGTCGGCGAGATGGAATTGGAAGACCATGTCGCCGCCGAGGATCTCGCGCCCGTGGATCGCGAGGCCGGCCTTGAACGTCTTGGTGTCGAGAAGTGTGTGGGTAGGCTGCGGCTGCCAGAACCCGGTGAGAGCTTCCGAGTAGAGGCGGTGAGCGTCACCCGGCTTGGGCCTGATGCCGTTGCGCACCGTTTCCCAGTCGTCCTCGGCCGGCGTTGGGATGCGGTACCCGTCGTCTCCGTGTCGGATCTTATGGGAATCCTCGAGCTCACGCAGCGCCTCCCGCACCGATGCCAGCGGCGAGTCGGAGTCGACGCTGGGCAGGAGCGCTGCCGCGATGTTCTCGGCGCTTCGGTGGACGCTCTTCACGTACTGCAGGAGGCAGATGACCTTGGCGATCGGCTGCGCGAGCGGGTGACTCAACTCGCGCGGGATGGCTGCGATCTTGGCCCGTATCTCCGAGCCAATGTTGTTCTCCACAAGGTCGTACACCTGGTCTAGGCGTACGAGCGTGCCGACCGGCTGCTCGCCGAGGTTCACCATTGGGTTAATCAACAGCTGCTGCGCCAACTTGATAATGGTTCGGTTGGCACCACCGACGTGCCGACTCGCTCCACCTTGTGTGCGCAGACCGGACACGACTTGGATGATGAGATCGATCTGGTACGGCAGTAACGGGTACAGGTCGACGAATGCGTCTCGGCTCAGCTCCGGCAGCTTAATGTCGGCGGTAAGCCGGGTGTGTTCGGCGAGGCGGCCCCGGTTCTCGTCGTAGAGCGACCCGAGCAGGGCCTGCGCGGCGGCGTTCTTGGTCAAGACTCTACGGCTGGTCACCTCGGAGATGTCTGAGGGCTCCAGATGGACCTGCAGCGGAAATCGATCCATGAGTCGGGCCAGCTCGATCTTCTTGTCGTCCAGGCCGCTGACGAGCTCACCAAGCCGTTCCTGGGACGTGACGACGAGCCATTGCCGGCCACGCCCTCTGATGCCGAGGTTCTGCACAATGGCCTGAAGATCAAGCATCTTCTGTACGTCACGCGCGACGAACTGTCCGACCTCGTCAACGACGAACATGAGGGTGTGCCCGGGTTTGCGGCGTCTCATCAGCTCGTTTGCGCGCTCCGCCAGCTTGCCTGGCGAGATGTCGGCCTTGTTCTTGACCGCCTTCACCCACGAGTCGGCCATCGGGTATGTGTCTGGGTCGAGGTTGTGTAGCACCCGGCTGGCCTCGCTCAACGCGAATGCAACCTTGCCCTTCTCCTTGGCCCATTCTCGCCCATTGAAAACGCGGCTGTATTCTTGTTCGAACCGCGCGAGCTCCCCGGCTTCCTCGAGCGCTATCTCCAGCTCGGAAAGATCGAGGTCTTTCGCGTAACCGAGGCTCTGCAGGAATAGCCCGTACATGATTTCTGTGAGGGTCTGATTGCCACTGCGGATACCTCGGTCTGTCGACACGTCGAAGATTACCGCATGAGTAGGGATTCGCTCGTTGATCGTCTTCAGCAGTACTCGGAGCCGATTGTCATCGCCCGCTCGCCGAAGAAACCGGTCGCCGGCAGGCTCTCCGGCTACCGGCCGGTTTTCGATCGACAATCCAAGTATCTTGGCAAAGCTCGACTTACCGGAGCCGAAGAAACCGGAAACCCAGAGGGCTATGCCTTCGTGCGGCTTATTTGGCGTCTGCTGGTACTCGTCGAAGATCCTTGTGTAGTGGCCGCGAATGGCGTCGGTCACGACGTACTCGTTGATCTCCTCACGGACGACCTCGTCGTCCGTCTGGTCCACCTTGATGACTTCTTCGATGCGCCGGTTGATTTCACTTGCGAAAAGGGTCTTGATAGGTTGAGTGGTCATCGAAGAGAGTCCTTATCAGAAGATCTTCGGACGGTAGTTGTGCTCGGCGGCAAGCACTCCCATGAAGCGCAGCCCTGCCGCGCCATCGAGGTGGCCTGGGTAGAACAGCAGCGTCGGCACATGTACCCGACCCTTGAGCTGTTCCAGCAGCGAGAACGCTCGATACACGGGGAACAGCGCACCGGTGCGCAGGATGAACACGACGTCGCGCAGAGGGTCCGGATCCCTGGGCATCCGCTCGGCAACGTGGTCCACGAGCGGCGAGTACTCGGCGAGCACTGCATGTACCGTCTCAACCGTCGTTTCGACGCCCTGGTCGCGCTCGACGGCGAACCACTCTTCCATCGGACGTTGTGACCGCATGGCATCTTCAAGGCACTCGGCAAGGGAGATGCGCTCGACTTGCTTCCCTTTTTGAGTAAGACGTGTTTCGAGCATCGTCACCTGACGGCGGAGGTGGAACTCCTCCTCTGGGTCGTACACGAAAAGCGCATAGGGCATGTCATGGTACGTACTTATCCGTGGCCGCGGATCGCCCATTTGGAGAATGGGTTCAAGAATGCGCGTAAGCCGGTGCTCGAGATCGCTCATGCCACCATCCTCTCCGCATAGCCGACCGGGCTGGCGCAAGGCAGCGACAGCTGGATGATGCTGCCTGCGACCTGGTAGTCCACCTTCTGGAATTGATGCAGGCGAAGGATCTCTGCTTCGACGTCAGAAGGCCGCATTAGGAACATGCGCCAGTCTGCTGAATCTATGATTCGACCGGGGTTTGTCGTCTCCTCCCGCAGTGCGTGGAGCAGGTAGATGAAGCTCCGCTCTGGCAGGTGGAACGTCGTAAACTCCTTCGTCGTGACACCTCGTAGTAATCCGAAGTCCGTTGCGATCTTCAGCAAGCCGGCGGATACGCGTCTGGTGGTCGCCTCCGACCATGAGTGCTCAGTCACGGCGCCCCGATCGTCAACGCCCGCCAGGTAAGGCACAACGTCCTCGGAGCGGATCCGGCCGGCAGCCTTGTCGTACGCTGGGAACAGCCAGTTCTGTAGGAAGTCGCGCACCAGAAACTCGTCGCGGGTCATGTGCCAGAGCAGGAGCGGCTTCCACTCGTCCAAGGTGCAGCCGTTCTTAGCGAGCTGCACAAGTGGTCTATCGCGGGCTGCTGGGTCGAATCGACGGTTGAGGACCTTGGCGACGTCACGGAGCCAAGTCACACTCTTGGCTCCAATCGGATTTTCCGCTCGGAACCGATCGAGATTCTCCCGTTTCGAGCGATTGAGGTCCCAGCCCTTAAATGCCATGTACGTCTCGTCGATTAGCGCGCCCTTCACGACCGTGAAGGACGATACGACCTTGGCCCTTGATAGCGGCGTCATGCGTCCGCGCCCCTCGCGTACGGGACAGCAGGGGCACCCCGTTCGCCACGTGCGAAGCCCAACGCCAACAGCCGGACCTCTTCCTCGCTCCCGGAGAACACCCCTGGCAGAGCCACCGCCCGCCCTTCCGCTGACCGCCGCAGTCGCGGGTACTGTTCTAGATCACGATCGGTCACAAGGTCGAGGGCGCGGAGAATGGACGCGAGATCAGTACCGCTATCGCCCAGGTTCTCAAGTCTCTGAAAAAGGGGATTCAGGCCGCTCGCGTTGTCGAGCCAGTGCTCCCAGCGTGCGTCAAACTCCTCCTCTACCGATGGTGGTAGCCGCCAGAGCGTGACGCATCCCGGTGGGTTGAAGACCTCCTCGCATCGGTGAGCGGCGACGGCAAGCACCGACCGAGCCTGGGCGAACCGGTAAGAATGGGGGAACCCTCGTCGAAGGACTGCGGCGCCAAGGTTGCCAAGCTGACCGGTGGTGTTCCACCATCGCGCCAGGTCCATCTCTCCATAGCGGGCGACAACCAGCCGCAACGCCAACAGAAGGTCCATGTCTACGGTTTGCGCCATTATCGGGCCTTCCGTCCGTTTCCATCGTCGCCGGGATCGTCGGCACCCCCGGCGCGAACCCACTCGTCCACCTCTGACAGCTTGAACTTCCAGAGACGGCCGATCTTGTGAGCCGGAAGGTTCCGAGCCTCGATCCACCGGTATATGGAGTCCCTTGCGACCCCAAGGTGCTTTGCGACGCCTTCGACGGAGACCCAGGGTTCGGTGGCCACTGGCCTCCTCCACGTTCTCGGGCCCGCCAGCTCTGTCGGACCATGCACACGTAACCAAGTGAAAGTCGGAAACAGCGTACAACGGCTGGCTGCTCGTGTCGTTGTCACCGGTCCCCGCGAGTTGACGTCGCGCTGCTCGCATCGCGCCGACGCAAGCATGATCTGGCTACGCCATGCCCAGCTCTGATGCCGATCTTGGGCTGAGGCGAAGTGGGTGGATGCCGATAGCCGCAGACCGTCCGGAGGCGCCACGGGTGGCGATGACCTCGCCGAGCGCGCCGCAGGTGACTTGCCCGACGTGGCGGCCTCCAGCGCGACAGCGACTGCCTCGAACTCGGCCAGGGCTACGTTGAGGTCCTCGACGATCTCCCGGGCGATGACCTCGGACGCCGGGAGGCTCTTCATGTCCTCCAGGGACTCGTCGCGCAGCCAGGTGATGTCGAGGTTGACCTTGTCCCGGGCGAGCAGCTCGTCGTACGTGAAGGACTTGTACCGTTCGGTCTCGCGTTCCCTCATGCCCATTCGCTGGAGGGCCATCCATCAACAGCTAGCCTCGATGATTCGCGCCTGACGCCGGCTCCTTCGGCCCGGCAGGCCTGATTGCTATTGATCGATATCGCGTGGTTCCGGGCATGGTGGTGG
>NZ_JBIAHQ010000044.1:0-27033 GCF_042870725.1 Micromonospora sp. NPDC006431 | reverse complement strand
CACAGTCGGCCCGTCCGTCCCTGAACACTGCAGAATGACCCACAGGGGTACGGAACGGTGGCAACGCCACGAGGTGGGATGCACTCTTCTCGGCAGAGCCGTGAGCGTTGGCTATGCCCCCGGAGACCATGTACGCGGCCAGGATGTAGTTGGGGTGCCGGTCCAGGTTCTTGCAGGCACGGTCGTAGCGCATGGTGGTTCGCGGTCGGCGTGGCAGGCGGCAATCTGCACGTCACGCATGCTGACCCCGGCGTCGAGCATCGTCGTCACGAACGTGTGGCGCAGCATGCCACCGGTGGGACGCACGCCTGGTCGCGTCGTGGGGACGCGCTGGGCGACGAGGCGTGGACCGCCACCGGCCAGCTCAAGGCGCTCGCCCCGAACCTCAACCTGAGCCGATGGGAGGTCGCCGTTGCCTTGCCCGCCGGTGACGCATGGTTCGTGCACAACCGGCCCTGACAAACTCGACCAGACCGTGACCCGCCGAGCTCGACCGTCGCCTGCGGACTGAGCCACTCCTTGAGGTTGTAGCCCTGGCTCGACCGAGCGGCCCCTCATCGGCGCGAGCGGTCGGCTGACTTGTCGGTCTCCCAAGGTGCGGCCCCTGACGGCCCGCTCGGCGGCAAGAGCGGATGTTCAACGGATGGAGCGAGGCGAGGCAAGTCGGTGGCGGCGTGAGCGACCGGCGCGAAGAGGACGTTCAGTACCCACGTCTGACGAAGTATTCGATCGACGAGCTTCCACGGCTTCCCGGCAGCCTACGGGTGGTGGTCACGCCGCGCGGAGTGGGCGTTGTCGGGCCGTACCATCTGCCCGTGTTCTCCCTCCGCCGGCGCGTGGTCGCCGGGTTCTTCGCCGGGGCCTTCCTTGTGGTCGACGCGGTGGTGTGCGCCCTGTTGGTTACGGAGTCGGTGACGCGTGCGTTCATCGTCGTCGGCCTAGCATGCCTGTCGCTGTGGGTGCACATCGTCTTGCACGAGTGCGGGCATCTCATCATGGCGTTGCTGTTGCGTTTGCCGGTTGTCGCGGTTCGTATCGCGCCCTTTACTGGTTGGCGCAGTGCCGTGTTGGTGCGGCCGGTGCCGTCGGCGACTGCGTTGCCGCTGCGGATGGTGTTGTTGCACCTCGGTGGTCCGATGACGAATCTGGTCACCGCGGGGGTGCTCGGTGCCGCAGCGGCGTGGACGGGCACCACGTCGGATACGGCGCTGATGCGTGTCGCGCTAGTCGCGGCCGCACTTGTTGCGGCCCTGCTCGGGGTGGTCAACCTCATCCCCGGGTTAGACCCCCACAGCGACGCCAGCAACGTTCGTCGCTGGCTGTTGGCCCCGACGGCCGCCCGCGCCGCGCTACGGGCCGGCCACCTCGCGAAGGAGGTGAGCGGGACGGTGCGGACGATTGCAGGCGGGGAGGGTAACGACGATCGTCTCGCAGATCCTCCTGACGACCAAGACCACCCGCGACGTGCCCCCGCTGCCTTCCGTCGGCGCTGGATCATGGGACCCGCGCAGCCGGCGGCAGATCTTGTCGCCGACGCCGCTCAGGAAGAAGCCAGACTGCTCAACCACAACTACATCGGCACGGAGCACATCCTGCTTGGCCTGATGCACGAGGGCGAGGGTGTGGCCGCCAAGGCGCTGGAGAGCCTCGGCCTCTCTCTCGAGTGTGTCCGCCAGCAGGTTGACGAGATCATTGGCCAGGGCCAGCAGGCGCCGAGCGGGCCCATCCCCTTCACCCCACGCGCCAAGAAGGTCCTCGAGCTGTCGCTGCGCGAGGCGCAGCAGCTCGGCCACAACCACATCGGCACCGAGCACATCCTGTTGGGCCTGATCCGCGAGGGCGAAGGCGTCGCGACTCAGTTGTTGGTCAAACTCGGTGCCGACCTCGATCGGGCACGGCAGCAGGTCGTCCAACTCCTGTCTGCACCGTGATCCTGTGGGATTCCAAAATGAAGGCGCCATCGACAGCGAAGTAGCCGCAGTTGTGTGCCTACCTCAACGCGGCCATGCAAGTTCCCGGTGCCGGACCCTCGACGCAGCGCAGCGACGCACCCGGAGGCCGGGCGACGTCGCGCGAAGGAGAGATGACTCAGCGGGCGGGCACCGGCTCGGACCACGGCCGCCACTCCCGCCTGATCAGCCCGTAGACCCACGAGTCAGAGACCTCGCCGTTCACGACGCAGTCTTCCCGCAACGTCCCTTCACGCACGAACCCGAGCTTCTCCAGCACGCGGGCAGAGGCCACGGCGATTGCTGTCTTGCTCGGCGGTTTCGCTCGTCGTGGTGCAGTATGCGGGCTGTAGGCCGTTGGCGGCCGGTCAGGTCGGCGCGGATTGGAGGGCGTCCGCGACCGGGCGGCGGGTGGCGGCCAGGGCGGGGATGGCGGTGAGTGCGGCGACGGCGAGCAGGACCGCGAGTGCCACGGCGAGCATCCAGGAGGCGGGTGCGTACTGCTGGTCGCCTGGGCTGGCGACCAGGTACAGCCCGATGCCGGCCGGGGCCCCGAGGGCGACGCCGGGTATCGCGGGAAGAAGCTGCGCTACCGCCATGCCCGCGGTTACCTGTGCAGGTGTGGCGCCGAGTGTGCGGGCGACGGCCAGGGGGTGGCGGGCGTCGAGGACCGCGGTCCAGGTGCTCACGATGGCGTTGATGAGTGCGAGGACGCACAGCACCACGATGACGAGGAACATGGCCTCGAGGGTTCGCGTGCTCTGCGGATTGGCCAGCTTCGATTCGCCGAGCTTGACCCGCGGGTCCTGCGCCAAGCCCATGAGCAAGGCGGCGAGCCCGGTCGTGGTGATCAGGGTGTTCACCATGACGAGGCGGGCGCGGCGGGGGCGGCGGGCGTTGATGCGTACCCCGATCAGCAGGGCGGTGGGCATCCGGCGGGACAGCCAGACGCGCCACCCGCGGCGGCGCGGTGGTGTGGCGGCGTCGGCCAGCGCGTGGACGGTGTCGGTGGTGGCGGCGCGTAGCACGGGTGCCAGCGTCGCCGCGGCGGCGATCGCGAGGGCGAGGACGGTGGCGGCGAGCACGGTGCGTAGCGCGGGCGGGTGGGTGCCGGTGGAGCCGAGGAGTCCGGCGCCGGGGTTGGTGAGCGCTGGTGCGGCGAGCCAGCCGGCGGTCAGGCCGGTGCCGGCGGCGGCGAGCCCGATGGCGAGGTATTCGGCGAGGTGGACGGCGGCGATCATGGCTGGTCCGGCGCCGACGGCCTTGAGTAGTCCTACCCGGCGGCGTTGGTCGACGACGCGGCCGGCGACGATGGTGGCGACGCTGGCCACCGCGAGGGCGGTGAGCAGCCAACTGCCGACCAGCAGGGCCAGGCGCGCCTGTTTGACGAGCTTGCCGTCCGCGTCGGCGATCTCCATCCAACTGGTGTATTCGATCCCGCCTTCGCGCTTGTGGGTGAACGAGGTGCTGGCCCGCGGGTCCGCGTATCTCAGGTTCAGGGTGTATGACAGCGGCCGCGCGCCGACGACCGCGCCGATCTGGCTACTGTCGACCCAGACCAGGCCGGCGCTTTCAGTCAGGGGGCTGCCCGCATCATTGCGCCAGTCGGCGCGCGGGTAGACGGCCCTGGCGGCGGTGACCGCGGTCCCGACCACCCGCAGCGGGTGGCCGTTGATGTCGACGGTGTCGCCGATGTGCACGCCGAGGGCGTTGGCGAAGGTGGGCTCGATGACCACGCCGCCGGGGCGTAGCCAGGTGCCGGCGGTCACCGCCGGCCGGTCGAGCGCCGCTGGGGAGTTGTCCCGGCCCTGGACGACCGCCGGCACGGTCGTGCCGCGGGCGGTCAGCATCAGATAGGCCATCGGGTACGGCCCGCTGTGTGCGGTGACACCGGGCGCGGTGGCCAGCGGCGCGAGGGCGGCCAGAGCCTCCGGGCCCGTCGCTCCCGGCATCGCCACCACGTCGGGGCCCGCGGTCGCGGCCCGGGTCCGCTCGTACGGCTGGGCCAGAGCATTGTTCAGGGCTTGGCCGAGGGTCAGCGTGCCGGTCGCGGCGCTGATGGCGAGCAGCAGCAGTACGGTCTCGGTGCGCCGCCGGCGCAGGTCCCGCACCATCAGCCGGCACACGAGCAGCAGACGCCCGGCCATTTCAGCGCCACCCGCCGTAGACCGTGCCCGTGCCGGAGGTGGTGGTGCAGGCGAGCCGGCTGTCGTCGGCGAACGACCCGTCACGCATGGAGATCACCCGGTCGGCGACCGCGGCGATGCGCGCATCGTGGGTGACCACCACCAGAGTCTGCCCCGCCGTACGCAGCTCCTCGAACAGCCGCAGCACCTCCAGGGTGGCCGCGCTGTCCAGGTTCCCGGTGGGCTCGTCGGCCAACACGACCAGCGGCTCGTTGCTCAACGCGCGGGCGATGGCGACCCGCTGCCGCTGCCCGCCGGACAACGCCGACGGCAGGTGCCTGGCCCGGTCGGCGAGCCCGACCCGGTCCAACAGATGCAGGGCACGTTGCCGGGCCCGGCGGGGAGACTGCCCGGCCAGCAACGCGGCCAGCTCGACGTTCTCCACGGCGGTGAGCTCGTCCATGAGGTGGAACGACTGGAAGACGAAGCCGATGTGATGCCGCCGCAGCCGGGCCAAGCCGCGCTCGCTCATGGTGTCGATCCGATGCTCGGCCAGCCAAATCTCGCCGTCGGTGGGGCGTTGCAGCCCGCCGAGCAGGTGCAACAGGGTCGACTTGCCGCAGCCGCTGGGACCCATGATCGCCAGAGTCTGCCCCGCGGGCACCTCCAGGTCGATCTCGTCGACCGCGCGCACCAGGGCGCTTCCCCAGCCGTACCGCCTGCTCACCCCTCGTGCCTTTAGCAGCGCCGATGTCATGCTGCACCACCCGGCATGGCCTCGCGGCCCTCGCTTCGCTCGGTGCGCTCGCTCATGGGTTCGCCGTCCCTCCGGTCCGGTCGCGTTCGGTCCACATGCGTTCGCACGCCTCCAACCACTCCAGGTCGGCCCGCAGCCGCAGCACGACCCCTTCCAACAACAACCCGACGACCGGATCCACCGACCGCTCCAACGCAGCCCGCTGGGCATCCCGCAACCGACGTAGCACCTCACGCCGCTGCGCGTCGACCAGAGCCACCGGATCGGCCAGCCGGGCGGCAGCGGCGGCCACCAGCTTGAGGTGGAACTCGGTGAGGTCGGGCCTCGGCCAGCTCACCTCGGTCAGCCAGGCGGCGACCCGCTGCTGCCCGGCCGGGGTCAACGCGTAGACCCGGCGGTCGGGCCGGTCCGGCAAACCCTCGGCGTGCTGCGAGGTCACCAGCCCCGCCTTGGCCAGCCGGGCCAGCGTCACGTAGATCTGCCCGGCGTTCATCGCCTCGCCGAGCGGGCCGAGCGCGCCACGCAAACGGCTGCGCAGGTCGTATCCATACGCCGGCTCCTTCGCCAGCATGGCCAGCACCACGTCCTGCACCGAACACACCCTCCGTAGATCGACAATAGATAACCGCTAGCCATAGCAATGTCAAATCGAGAGAGCAAGGGTGCAGCAGACAGAGTCCGCGCCGTCGACACGAGGGCTTGGCGCGCTCCCCGGATGGCCCTAACCACACCGCCGGGGACCGTCCCGCCGATTAGCAACGCAACGTCCTCGCAGATCGGCAGTTCACGATGCCCGCTCGACTCAGTGACCAGCGACCGACCGTGACCGCTCTTGATCGATCAGCACCCCCGTACTGCGGCAGATCCGTGCATCGGCCACAGCCAGGCCGGAACTGACGTAGTGCAGCCACGATGCGCCCGATGGGGCAGGTGGCATCAGCCCCGGATCGGTGACTTCGGTCTGCGGTAGTGGGCGAGAGTTCGAAGAGCGCTCGCTTCAACGTGGCCTAGTGCTGTGACCGGGATGGTTCACCGTGATCGGAAGGCGGCTCGCGGGACGAGCGCACGCGAAACGGCTGGTATTACTGGGGCATGCAGGAAGAGATTGCACGCTCCGCGATCGACACGTTCATCTCCGCGTTCAACGCCTCGGACGACAGCTATATGACTGCCCTGCTCTCCCAGGCTCTGACCTCAGACGTGGTCTTCTGGGGGCCGTTGGGTCGCAGCGAAGGAATCGCGGCGGTCGAGCGGTTCGTGCTGGACATCCGGCGCCACCCGGCGGGGACCGGCACGATGGTGCGCTGCTCGGCGGTGGACATGCCTGACGAGTGGGCCCGGTACCAGTGGGTCTTCACCACGCCGGATGGAGGTCCCCGCCTGGCGGGAACGGACGTCGTTCATCTGCGGCGGAGCCTCATCGACCAGTTCATCGTCTTTGCGGGGGAGATCGAACCGTCCGCCTCCTGAGTCATCCTTCTGTCACTGCCCTTCTCCTGAACTTGCCCCCTCGGCGCTCGGGGGCTGCGGTTCGCGGTTGGTCAGGCTGCGGTGTTGAGGGGGCGTCCGCCCCAGCGGATGCCCTTCTCGCTGCGGACGCGGGCGCGTTCCTTGCGTTGGGCGGTGAGTACGTCGGGGTGGCGGGCGTTGGTATTGCGCCAGCGCAGGTAGCGGTGCAGTGCCTGGTTTGCGCGGGGTGGCTGCGGTGGTGGGAGTTGGCCAGGGTGAACTGCCGCAGCGGGCCGAAGTGGGCCTCGATCGGGTTGGCCCAGGAAGCGTAGGTCGGGGTGAAGCACAGCTCGACCTTGTTCTTCTTCGCCCAGCGGCGGATGTCCACGCCGGTGTGGGCGGAGAGGTTGTCCAGGATGATGTAGATCGGGGCGCCGTCGAGTCGGGCGGCGCGGATCGACTTGAGCGCGGCCAGGGTGTTGGCGGTGCCCTTGCGACGTCGGTTGACGCCCCACAGGCGGTCGTCGCCCCCGGAGTAGCAGCCGTGGAAGTAGGTGACGCCGTGGGTGCGGCGGTAGGTCGCCGGCAGCCGGTTTGGCTTGCCCTGCTTCGCCCAGCAGGAACCCGCGGTGGGCCGGATCCCCAGGGGCCCGAACTCGTCGAAGGCGAAGACCCGGTCCGGGAAGCGTTCCAGCACCTGCTCAATCCGATCGAGCTTGGCGTCGCGATCAGGGTCGGGCGACTCCTTCCAGGTCTTGGTGCGCTGGAAGGTGATGCCGCGGCGCCGGAGCAGGCACCGTAAGGCTGACCGATTTGATTATTTATCGTCAGTGATCATAGATTGGTCTGTATGGAATGTCTTCGGCTCTCACAGGCCGCGGAGTGTGTCGGTGTTCACCCTGTGATGCTTGGTGTTTGGGTTGGCTCGGGGTGGATGCCGGTGGCGTGGGTTGGCGGTGAGGGCCGGTTTTTGTGGATCGGTGTTGAGGCGTTGAGTCGGTGAGCGGGAAGCTGCGACTGGGCGAAGGCGAGACGGCCCGGACCGCGTGCGCCCGCGCTGTGCTGCGCACCGGTGTGGACGAGGAAACCGGTGAGGTCCTGTCCCGGGCGGTGCTGGCGCAGCGGATCGGTTGGTGTGCCGATCTGGTGGCGGGCATGGTGGCCGCGCTGATCGGCGAGCACTGGAACAGCGTGGATGTGCAGGTGTTGGCTTCCGGGGTGGATGCGGGTGGGCGGCGGTTGCCGTCGCACGCGTGGATGGCCGTGCGACGCCTCGGGTGGACGGTCGCCCCGCCTCGGGGTGTGAGGGTCAATGACCGGATCGTGCGGATGGCGCAGGAGCAGGCGGGGCGTGCGCTGCGTTCGGCGGCGTGGCGTGCCGATGTGACGGCCGGGGTCCTGTCGTCGTGGCCGGCCGATCCGCGTAGGCGCACTCCCGCCGAGTGGGATCAGGTGCGCCGGGCGGTCCCTGGCGGCGAGTATCTGCCGGCCAGCATCATCAAGGGCCGTACCCGGCAGGCCGCCACGTTCGCCAAGGCCAATGGTCGCCTGCCGGTGGACGTGTTCGAACTCGAAGGGGTTCCGCGGATTCCGCGGATGTTGCTGTTGGCCGCGTGTGATCGGCAGCAGGCCACGATCGAGCGTTGCGATACCGACCCGGGCAGGGCGCTGCTGCGGCTGCAGTTGCCCACCCGTCCGGATCCGCAGACGTATCGGGACTGGACCTGGGTGGCCTGTCCGATCAGGCTGCCGTCCACGGTTCCCGCCGCGGCGGTGCTGCACCTGCCGACCCTCCGCCTCACCGACGGGACGGTGCGTGCCGACATGGCGTACACGCACGCCGTGCCGAAAGCCGCGCGCACCGGCCACACCGTGGCGCTCGGCGTGGATTGGGGCCTCAACACCCTCCTCAGCGCCGGTGCGCTGCGACTGGGAAAGGATGGGCGGATCACGGCGTTGGGGGCTGGTGGACAGTTCCGCGCCGCCGGGGTCCTGGCCAAGCAGCACCGCCTGCGCCGCCACAGTGAGCGGCTGCACGCGAAGGCCGACCACTACCAGCGGCTGCTCGGCGGCCACCCCGACGAGCAGGTGAGCGCGAAACACGAGGTGCTGGCCGGCGAGATCCGCCACGTGTCCACCCGCCGCGCGAACGCGCTCGCCTGGGCCGCCGCCCGCTGGACCGTCGACCAGGCGATCGCCGCCCGGGCGACCGTCATCTACCTGGAAGACCTGCGGTCGATGGAAGCCAAGGGCATGGGGCACAGCCTGAACACGCGCCTGTCCCAGCAGGTCCGCGGAAAGATCAGCGACCGGATGCGGCACCTCGCCGCCGAGCACGGTATCGCCGTGGTCACCGTCCCCGCCCGCAACACGTCCAAGCACTGCCCGCAATGTTTGACCCCGCTACAGCACCGTAAAGCCCCCGACCGGCCCACCACACCGGGATGGAAGTGGGCCATCTGCCCCAACCAGTCCTGCCGCTGGCAAGGAGACCGCGACCACGGAGCATGGCGGCGCATCGCCGCCCGCGGCCTCACCCACCAAGCCAAAACCATCACCGACAAGACCAACGGCGCCATGATGATCCGCACGGTCGTCGACACCCTCGAAGCCGCAGCCGTCGTCACCCCCAGCACCCCCACAGGCAGTCGGAGGGACCGGTCGAAGACCGGCCCCACCCGGCACAAGCCACCACGCCCCGCGCCCAGGCGACGCAGGGCACCCTCCCCCACCAGACCTCACGGTCAGGCGGGTAAGCGTCCGGAGGGACACGCACCAACGGACCGGAGGCTGCCCCGCGCGGCGCACCGGCACCAGGGCGTGAACACGATCAGCACACCCACCGCCGGCCACCAGCCGAGAGGAGCCGCACTGGGCGCAGGATTCCATCTCCACGCCCACGCCTCCCCACCGCGGTGGGAAACGATCCCGGAAACCCCATCCGACTCAGGATCACTAAGCTAATCAGAGACGCTTCACGGCCGATGCGGATGACGCGGCCGTGCACTTTCCGCAGGTAGGCGGCGAGTTTGCGGATCGACCAGTGGGTGAAGGGTTGGCCGAGCCTGGTGGGGCGAGTGGCGGCCGTCCGGATGACGAAGTCCTCGTCCTCACGACTGAGTAGGCGGCGACGGCCTCCCGCCCACTGAGGGTCCAGGCAGGCCAGGCCGATCTCGTTGAAGCGGTGGATCACATCGCGCACGGTGTCCTCGTCGGCCTGGACCAGCTGGGCGATCACCGGCACCCGGTTCCCGCCCGCCGAGGCGAGCAGCATCATCGCGCGCCGGTAGCGCACCGAACTCGTGCTGCCCCTGCGCATGATCTGCTGCAGCTTCTGCCCCTCCTGGTCGGTCAGTCTGCGTACACGGACAGGCTCGGCCACCGGGCCTCCAGCGATCGGATCGGACGTCGCCGCACATCCAACCGCCACGACCGCCAACCCGGTGAACCTATGCGGTCACAGCACTAGCGAGGAATCCCGGTCCCTTCAGGGCCGGGAGGAATCGCGTCACGAGCCGGGATGTTTCTGGTTTTCGATGTACTCGCGGATGACGGCGAGGGGTGCCCCACCGCACGATCCGGCGAAGTACGACGGCGACCACAGGTGACCGTGCGTGATGTGCCGGTTGATCCGGCCGGTGAATTCCTGCCGCAGGTAGTACGCGGAGACGCCTTTGAGCCGGCTGACCAGGGTCGAGATCGGTAGTTTCGGTGGGTAGTGGACGAGGAGGTGGACGTGGTCGTCTTCGCCGTTGAACTCCCGCAGTTCCGCACCGAGCTTGGCGCACACGTCAGCCATGATCTGCCCGCACCGGGTGAGCATCGCGTCGTTGAGCACGTCCCGCGGAACGCCCTCGGACTACGCCCGTTTGCCCTCAGTTACCCCGGATCTGCCAGCTCCTGTTGACGACCACGCCGGCGTCACCAACAGGGCGCCGCGCACCCGCTGGCCCGCCACGTGAAGCTGGCCGACTTGGCCGGCAACAGCTGGGCGGGGAGGGGTCGCGAAGCGGCCACCGGCGGGCGGTCGCCGCGCTGCTCGCCCCGCACGGTCCAGAGGCCGTCGTGGCGGGCCTGCTGCACGACGCCGTTGAGGGGTCAGCCGCGTCACCTACGCCCAGATGCACGCCGCCGGTCGTCCGGCGAGCGGGCGGCCCGAACGGCGAACCTCAAGTAATGCTCAAAAGGTTGACCCTGCCTTACACATTCTGATATTTCTATACATGAAAGGGGGTGAAAAATAATCGGTTCTCGCAGTGATTGACCCTGCCCGGAATTCGACACTCGTCGGAACTCCGAGAGAATCACCCTTGTCCGGGATTCGACACTCGTTCAGCACGGCGACAAGCACAAGGAGAATGTCCATGCGTACCTGGAAGAGGAGAGGTCTGCTACCCGCAGCAGCTCTCCTTGCATTGGCCCTGCCCTTAAGCAGCAGTCTCGTTCTGAATTCGACCGCCCTCGCGGCCCCGCGCATCACCACACCCGAGCAGTTCTTCGGCTTCCCACTCGGCACCGAAGGCAGGCTGGCCCGCTGGGACGACCTGGTCAAGTACTACAAGCTCGTCGCGGACAAGTCCCAGAAGGTGCTTTACCAGGAGATCGGCAAGACGGCGACAGGGCAGCCCTTCCCGCTCCTCACGGTCAGCTCACCGGACAACCTCAAGAACCTCGACCGGATCAAGGCGAGCAACCAGCGACTGGCCGATCCGCGCGGCCTGACCGAGACGGAAGCCAAGAAACTCGCCGCGCAGAGCAAGTCCGTCGTCCTGCTGGAAGCCGCGATCCACTCAACCGAGGTGGGCACCGCACAGGTCATTCCGAACATTCTCCACCGGCTCGCCGACGAGAAGTCGACCACGGTTTCGGAAATTCTCGACAACGTGGTACTTCTCATCATCCCGGCGCAGAGCCCGGACGGTACAAAATGGGTGGGCGACTACTTCAACAAAACCGCGGGAACGAACTACGCTCGCACCTATCCCGACCTCTACCAGAAATACACCGGGCACGACGACAACCGCGACTGGTTCATGATCACGCAGCCCGAGACGCAGATCAGCGTCGCCCTGCAGAACGAATGGAAGCCGCAGGTCGTCCAGAACCTGCACCAGATGGGCAACAGCCGGGGCCGGATCTTCATCCCGCCGTACCTGTCGCCGAACGACCCGAACATCGACCCCATCACCGTCCAGCAGACCAACTCCCTCGGCATGGAGATTTCGCGGAGCCTGACCGCCGAGGGCAAGAAGGGCGTGCAGTGGGGCTCGACCTACGACTACTGGACGCCGTCGCGCCAGTACATGACCTACCACGGCGCGCCGCGCATCCTCGTCGAGGCGGCGAGCGCACAGGACCTCGCCTACACCTACAAGAGCAGCAACGGTGGCCCGATCGGTCCGCAAGAGCCGGACACCAACTTCATCGAGCCGTACGACCAGTCCACCTGGACGCTGGCGCAAATCGTGGACTACCTCGACACGGCGGTCTTCGGCGCGCTGAGCAACGTCGCCAAGTACAAGACTGAGTGGCTCTACAACTTCTACCGCACCCAGCGCAACGCGGTGGACCCGAGCGCCGACAAGCCGTTCGCCTACGTGGTTCCGGCCGGTCAGCGGGATCCATTCGCCACGTACGAGCTGCTGAACACCCTGCAGACCGGCGATGTCGAGATCGAGCAGGCCACCTCCGTCTTCACGGCCAACGGCAAGCGGTACGAGGCCGGTTCCTGGGTCATCCGTTACGCACAGCCCTACGGCCGGTTCGCCAAGACCTTGCTGGAGGTGCAGCGGTACCCGGACCTGCGGGAGTACCCGGGCGGCCCGCCGCAGAGCCCGTACGACGTGACGGCGCAGACCCTGCCGATGCTCCTGGGCGTCCACGTCGACACCGTCGCAAAGCCCTTCACGGCCTCGACCACCCAGGTCAAGAAGGTGCAGCCGGCCAACCCGGCGTTCCCCGGCGACCCGGGAGGCAACGGCGCCTACCTGGTCAGCCCGGAGTCCTACGGCACGGCGATGATGATCGCCGCGCTGCAAAAGGCCGGTGCGGGAACCTTCCGTGCCAGCGCTGAGTTCTCGGCCGGCGGACGTACCTACGCCCCGGGCACACTGATCGTCGAGCCGAGCAAGGCGGCGCAGACCGCCCTGCAGGATGTCTCCCGGAAGACCGGCATCCCTGTCTTCAGCGTCGGGCAGGCGCCGCAGGTGGCGGCGGAGCAGCTCAAGGACAACACCCGGGTCGGCCTCTTCCGGGGCATCAACAACATCCCGGGCGGCTGGATGAAGTGGCTCTTCGAGCAGTATGGCATCGGGTTCAACGAGGTCGTCGCCGCCGACTTCGCCAGCGACCTCAACGCGAAGTTCGACACGATCGTGCTGCCGGCGGGGATCAGCCGGACTGACATCGTCTCGGGCCTGAACCGGGACCGCTACCCGGCCGAGTGGTCCTGGGCGTACGGGGTTGGCGAGGCTGGCTGGGCCGAGCTGCGCAAGTTCGTCGAGGACGGCGGGACGCTGCTGGCGATCGGTGACTCGGTGGCGACCGCGCGCCAGCTTGCCTCGCTGCCGATCACCCCGGCGCTTCCCTCCGACGAGCACCAGTTCTTCTCGCCCGGCAGCATCCTCAGCCAGCGGTTCGACACCTCAGACCCGGTGGCCTGGGGTATGCGCCCGGACACGCCGGTGTGGTTCGGCGAGGGCGATCAGGCGTACAACGTCACCGGCGGCGACGTGGTCTCCTCGTTCCCGAAGTCCGGTGAGCAGTTGCAGAGCGGCTGGCTCATCGGCGGGGAGCACCTCAACGGCAAGGCCAACATCGTCAAACACCAGGTGGGCGAGGGTCTGATCGTGACCTTCGGTAGCGAGCCGACGTTCCGTACGTGGTCTCGTGACCCGAGCAAGCTGCTGTTCAACGCGATCTACCACGGCCCGTCCACCGCAGTGGACGCGGCGGCACTGCCGGGGGCGCTCCGCGGTTAGCTGCGGCGTCGAACCAAGGCTCCGGACACCGAGGGGGTCGCGTCCCGGCGGACACGGCCCCCTCGCCGCCGAATGTCACTGCTGCCCGAATTCTTGGCGACTCGGGCCAATCTCCGACGGCGTGTACGCAGTTCAGAGTGGCATTCACCACTGCATTCGACAGTATCGAGAAATGCCGGTGTAACGCCGACGAAAGCAGCGGCCCGCAAGATCCGAGGCACTTCCCCCTGCCCCCGACCTTTACGGAGGTTGCGTTGTCCCTCGACCAACGCCGGCTTCTGCCAGCCCGACGGATTGCTACCCTGACCGCCCCGGTCGTCACCGCCGCGCTGGCGGCAGCGGCCGTACTCGCCATCACATCGACCGGCGTCGACGAGCCGGACGGCCCGCCGTCCGGCGCCGCCACCGGCGGTGTCATCGCCGCCACAGAAATCCAGAGCGTCGCTTACCAGACAGCGGTCGCCGGGGCCAAGACGAAGAAGCCCAAGGTGACCGTGATCGGCACCGGCGGCACGATCGCCGGCGTCGCCACCTCCCGGAGCAGCTTCACCAACTACCGAGCCGGCCAGATTCCGATCGACCGGATGGTCGCCCAACTCCAACCCGAGATCGGCGAGGTCGCCGAGGTGTCCACCGTGCAGTTCGGCAACAAGGGTTCCGGCGGCTACACCATCGCCGAGCTCCACGCCCTCACCCTCGCCGTGGAGCAGGCGCTGCAAACCTCCGAAGCGGTGGTGGTCACCAGCGGGACGGACACCATGGAGGAGTTCGCGTACTGGCTGGACCTGACCGTGCAGAGCCGTAAGCCGGTGGTGATGACGGGGGCGATGCGCCCGTGGGCGGCCGGCACGGTTGACGGGCCGCAGGTGATCGGCGCGGACGGCCCCGCGAACCTCTACAACTCGATCGTCCTGGCCGCCAGCCAGTCCACGTACTGCTACGGCACCGTGCTGATGCTCAACGACGAGTTCCACACGGCGCGGGACGTGACCAAGTCCAGCACCACCCGGATGGACACCTTCCAGACCCGTGAGCTGGGCGTACTCGGCTGGATCGACGGCTCGGAGATCAAGGTCGGCCGGGCGCCGTCCCGGGTCGCCGACTGCGATCAGAAGAACCGCTGGCTGACCCCGTTCAAGCTGAGCGACGTCAAGGTGGAGTCGCTGCCCCGGGTCGAGGTGGTCTACAACTACCAGCAGGCCGGCGGTGAGGCGATCACCGCGTTCGCCGACGCAGGGGTCAAGGGCATCGTGACCGCGGGTACGGGAGCCGGTGGCATCTCCTCTGCCCAGTCCGCCGCCCGGTCCGGGGCGATCGCCAAGGGCGTCTTCTTCGTCAGCACCAGCCGGGTCGGCTCCGGCTCGATCAGTGGCGGCAGCAGCACCGCCCCGATCTTCGACGGCGACGACCTGCTGCCGCAGAAGGCCCGGCTGCTGTTGATGCTGAGCCTGGCGACCGCCCCCGGGGACGCGGTGAAGGTCCGCCAGCTGGTCGAATCGCTCGGCAACCCGGAGTGGAACACCGCTCCCCTCGGCAATCCGCAGAACTGACGGTCGGGGGCCGGCACAGCGCGGTGCCGGCCCCCCTGTCCCGCCACGATCGGCAGCCGGGGGCGACACGGTTCAGCGACCGACGCGGGCCTTGATCAGGCGCGGTACGGCGTGAAGTATGCCAATACCCGTGCCATGGCCTTGAGCTGGAGTTCCGAAGATCCCGACGTTGCGGCGCGGTCACGCATCGAGTTGAGGTTGCCTCAGACCTCCACCACGCATGGCCTGCATGCGGAGGTGCCATTGACCAGCGAGACAGCCGGAATGAACTTTCCCTCGTCACCAAGGCAAAACGCGCACCAGCGCAACTGCACCGGCACCTCGTCAGTTACATCAGCTGCCATGACTCGTGGCCTCGAACGACGCTTGACATGATCGCAGGGCGACAACCGCGCGACTCGCGGCAGATGCGGATGCGATTCCGGCCGCGCGGCGAGACTGGACCGGGTCGCAGTTGCCACTTCCAGCCGACAAGAGTTGCCGCGGAATGGCCGTCCTCCGTCGGTCGTCGGTAAGGCTGCGATTCTCGCAGCCCAGTGGTCGACGTAGGTCTTAATCCCGTCGGCATTGCGCGGAATGCCCAACCAGTCCCAGGCAGCGTCGCGAATCTCCCGTTGGGCGATCATCTCGGTGCCATCGCCGTAGTCGAACGGGTAGCCGTCGACGATGTCCGACAAGTCCGCGTAGATGCTGTACAGCCCGCCGACATTCCCCACGTCGTCCCTGAGGAGCAGCTCGATCAGCGCACACTTCAGCTCCTCGACGAGCCCCACCGGATCTTCTCTGCCCTTCAGCACTCGATGCATGTATCCATCGATGAGGTCGATCACAGCAGCCAAGGAAGACGACACGGCGTCGGTCACCCTCTCATGGTCGCTTGCCGTGTCACCCGCGCCGCTCCTGACCCCGGCAGCGCGCAATGTTCCAGGGCCACGATGCCGCGAAGAGACGAAAAGATCGAGTGCGCGCTCATCGGCATGTCCGGACGTTCCTGGCTCTTCGAAATTGGTGGGGGTTTGAGCGCCGGGCGGGGTTCCGCTGTGGACCTTGACTGATAGATGCCCGCAGCTCTCGTAGATCATGTTGTTGTCGAAGCAAGATGATCACAACAGAAGTGCTACGGGCGTGGTAAACGATACGACGCGGTTGTTGGGCCTTGACGGCTTGGCCGTGGTCGGGGTCGCCGACGACCCCGACGGACCGGTGGTGCACCTGGTCACCGGTGACGAGTGGGTACGCCACTGCCCGGACTGTGGCACCCAGGCGCGGCGGTTGAAGGCCGGCGGGTGACCCGGCCGCGTGACCTGCCGGTGGGTGGCCGCCGACCGCGGCTGGTGTGGGCCAAGCGCCGCTGGCGCTGCGACGAGCCGACGTGCCGGCGTCGCTCGTTTACCGAGTCGGTCCCGGCAGTACCGCCGCGCAAGCGGCTAACCACACGGTTACGGGCTGCGGCCGGGGCGGCGGTGGCCGATCAGGGCCGCACGGTCGTCCAGGCGGCTCGGGACCATGCGCTGTCCTGGCCGGTCGTCGCGGCGGCGTTTGCCGGCGTAGGGGTCAACGTGCACAGCCAGGTACAGCTGAACGTGCACAGCGTCGTGCAGATGGCGGAGGCACGTCCGAGCCTTCAACCGGCCGCAAGCCGGCCAGCGGATTCAGCGAGACCCACAGGTACGGGCGGGCGGCCATCGTGACGTTCCGTTACCGCTGAGCCGGCATCGACCGTAGGGCCTATCCGCTTCTAGTCGATGTGTGGTTGTCAGATTCGCTCGGCGAGTAGGGGCTGGCCAGGGCCTGACAGTTCGTTGATGGGGTGGCCGCGTCCGGCGATGGCCATGAGAAGGGCTTCGCCTGGCCCGCGTACTTCGGGGCCGGAGCCGCGTGACCAGTCCAGGTCGGTGGCGACGAGGGTGAGGCCGCGGGCTCGTTTGGGTGCGCCGATAGGCGGCGCGGTCAGCGCTAGCCGCAACGCGGTTCGCAGACGGTCGTGGGGTATCTCGCGGGGCATGTCGAGTGGGCGGCGAATGTCCTGTTGGTGGATCATCCCGTCCACGAGCGCGATCATCCCGCCGCGCGCGGCGGTCAGCCCTCTGGGCTGCTGGTGGGCACGTAGCAAATCGATCAGTTCCTGCGGGCTACGGGAGTACTCACGTATGCCGATCTCGTTGGCCTTGCTGAAAATGAACCCGCCACGGGCGAAACGCTTGATCGTGCCCGCCCAGCCCAGTTCCTCGTAGCTGATCACGTGAGCGATCACCTCCCGGACGGTCCAGTCATCACACAGGCTCGGCGCCTCCCACTGCTGTGGGGTCAGCGTGCCGAGGAAATCGGCGAAGTCGCCACGCTCTTGCATGGCAAGGGTCATCACGTCTGCCGTATTCGACTCTTGGCTGCTCACTTGGCCACCTCCACGAACCTCCGCGGTGCGTTGCGTGTTCTGTGCCTGCAATGATGACCAGCCTCCCATTGGGGGCCGACAGCTTGTCTCGCCGCGCGGCGATCTTGGATCAGTGCACGCTCATACCGCGACGCGCGCGGCAACTCGGGCGTCAAACAGTCACCCTCCGTTATCACGATCTTGGTTCGGCTCGGACAGCGAGCGTCGTTGAAGTTGATGGCCCGATTGACGGCAGGGTGGCGGACCTCCGGAACCAATCGTTGAGCGTCGTTATGGACCTGTGCACGTTCGGGCGTACCCGGTTGGGCACGTTGGCCCGTACGCCGACAGCGTTCACCAGTCACGCCCGGGCGGTGCTGCCGGCCCAGCCCGAGCCGGTGCAGGGTGCTCGGTATCGACGAGATCCGCCGAGGCCGGCCGAGATGGATCCCCGACGAGGTCACCGGGGTCTGGCAGACCGCCGTGGACCGTTGGCACCTCGGCTTCGTCGACCTGTCCGGCGAGCAGGGCCTGCTCGGGCAGGTCGAAGGCCGCACCGCCCAGGCGGTCATCGCGACCAAGCCTGGCGCGACGCGGTCCGGTACGTCGCGATCGACATGTGCACGATCTTCAAGTCGGCGATCCGCCGGGTCCTGCCGCAGGCGGCCCTGGTCGTGGACCACTTCCACCTGGTACAGCTGGCGAACCAGACCCTCACCGAGGTCCGCCGCCGGGTCACCGTGACGCACCGCGGCCGGCGCGGCCGCAAGGGCAACCGTGAGTGGGACCTGCGCAACCGGCTCACCCGTTCCGCCGCCCGGATGCGCGGCGAGCACGTCGACGCTCTCCTCGACGAGCTGTCCAACCTGCCCAAGGCGATCGGCGAACCGATCACCCCGGCGTGGAACGCAAGGAAGACCTCTTGGACCTGCGTGCCACCGCCCGGACCCGCCCGGACCGGGAACAGGTCCGCGATCTGCTGTACCGGTTCTACCGATGCTGCGCCGACGCCGGCCTTCCCGAACTGCAGCGCCTGGCCACAACCGTCGAGACGTGGTGGCCAGAGATCCTGGCGTTCCTGCACACCGGGATCACCAATGCCGGCTCCGAAGGCACCAACCGGGTCATCAAGACCGTCGCCCGCGTCGCCTACGGCTTCCGCAACCCCGTCAACCAGCGCTTACGCACCCGCTGCGCGACCACCCGGCGAGCCCGTGGGCACCTCGACGCCCGCTAATTTCGTTGAGCCCGCACCTGTGATCGTGTTGGCTACCGGCACCGAACTGTCAGTACCGCTGGTGTCCGCTTGGCTGTAGCAGGGAGTTAAACGTGCAGGACATTGTCGTCGACCCCGGTGCCCATAATCGGGCAGCCTGGGACAAGTATGTCCAAGAGGGCAACGAGTGGTCGAGGCCGGTGAGTGCTGAGGATGTCGAGCGCGCCCGCACGGGCGACTGGTCGATTGTTCTCATCGGGCGTGAGCCAGTCGACCGCTCCTGGCTGCCGACGGACCTGACCGGCAAGGACGTGTTGTGCCTGGCCTCCGGCGGTGGCCAGCAGGGTCCGATCCTCGCCGCCGCAGGGGCGCGGGTCACCGTGTTCGACAACTCGCCCCGCCAGCTCGGCCAGGACCAGATGGTGGCGGCGCGCGACGGACTCGAGCTGCGCACCGTCCTGGGTGACATGCGCGACCTCAGCGCCTTCGGCGACGCAGCATTCGACGTTGTGTTCCACCCGGTCTCGAACTTATTTGTACCCGACTTGGCACCGGTGTGGCGCGAGTGCTTCCGCGTCCTGCGACCGGGCGGAGCTCTGCTCGTGGGCTTCCTCAACCCTGATGTGTACTTGTTCGACCACGAGGCCCTCGACGAGCGCGGCGAGCTGGTCGTCGTGCACAAGCTGCCCTACAGCGATGTCACGCAGTACTCCGCCGAGGAACGCGCCACGAAGTTCGGCGCGGATGCCCCTCTTGAATATAGTCACACACTCACCGACCAGATCGGCGGGCAACTCGCCGCGGGGTTCGTCCTCACCGGCTTCGCAGAAGCACCGCACCAATCCAACGCATCCGCCCAATACATGTCGAACTATTTTGCGACGCTGGCGGTCAAGCCAGGCTGACCCGGCCGCAGCGCCGGCCGAGACGGCCGTGAACAACGAAATGCCATTCGAAGATTGGCTACTGGTTTATTCGATATGGCCAATCTCCGACTGGCCAAGTGGAGCGCTGTGCCAGCCGACCCCACTAACTTCGCTGACCCACGTTCCTCCGGGCGCAAGCGGTCACGATCCGTAACGCTCGGATCGCGGCAGATGAGTGCACTCGATCTCGTCGGACTGGACGGCAAGTCCGACGCCGTCATGGAGCAATGCACGGAGCCGTCCGCGGTGCTGGCACACCTCTACTGCTGATCCGCAGCGCCCAGCCGTCCACCCACGTCGGCTGAGCGCGTCATCGACGGCAGATGCGGACGTTGGATCTCCACAGACTGTCGGATGCCGTTGGTATGTTTCCCCACTGATGGATGCTGGATCAGTTTGGGGGCGCTTGTGGCTGAGCCTGAGGTGGCGCTGCGACCGGTCAACGACTCCGACCTCGACGCGCTGTTCGAACAGATGCGGGATCCCGAGTCGGTCCGGATGGCGGCTTTTACCGCCAAGGATCCCGATGATCGCACCGCTTTCGATGCCCACATGGCGAAAGTCAGGACATCACCTGACGTCACAAACCGCGTTATCACGCTCGATGGACGGCTCGTCGGCAGTATCGCCAGCTTCGTAATCGACGGCGACACCGAAGTTACCTACTGGATCGACAGATCGTTCTGGGGACAGCGCATCGCCTCCCGAGCACTGGCCCTCCTCCTGGAATCGGTTCACGTCCGGCCCTTGTTCGCCCGCGTCGCGAGTGACAACGTGGGATCGCTGAAGGTGCTACAGAGAGCAGGATTCGCGATCACAGGCACGGAGACATCCTTCGCCAACGGGCGAAACACTGAGATCGAGGAAACAATCCTGCGCCTCGATGAGCCCGCAACCGCGCCATTCGATGCGCCGAGCGGGAAGAAGCAGACGCACTGATCTCGGCAAGACGAGTCTCCCAGTCAGCTTCTCGGCCCTGAGGGGCCGAGCTTGCAGATCGTGCGCGATGTCCGCAACCCGGGCCCAGTGGCGCCCGCAGGAGCGCGCACACAACCGACAGATGCGTCACAAGTGCGCGCTTTACGCGTTCGGGTCCCAGTCTGCGAGCTGCTCCATCGGCTCGGTGTCACCGGTGGTCTCCAGGCCGTCGAGCGGGACGCGCTCGTAGAAGTAGAGGACCAGTTCGCTCGCTGCGCCTCGCATCGCCATGTCGCCCGGCGCCGCGTCGGCGGCGAGGTCGTCGCAGCGGACGCCGTCGGCGTTGAGGGTCAGGCGCCAGGAGCGGCCCTCGGTCGTGTGCAGGTCGATGGTCGCCGGCTTGAACGGCCAGGGGACGGTCGTCGCCGAGACGGTCGTCAGGAACTCGTCGACGCCCTCGACCGCGACGTCCGCCGGCAGCGGCTGTGCGGCCCCCTGGGTGAGCTGGGCGTCGTAGGTGTGGACGGCGATCTCCTGGATCTGGTGCCGGGCCAGGGCTCCGCTGGTCTCCGGGGCCTGCGAGCGGCCCCACCAGGTCCAGCAGCCGCGGTCCGGGCCGGCCTCGCGCATCGCGTCGAGCATGAGCTCGGTCGACTCGGCGAGCCAGGCGTCCAGGGCTTCGCGGTCGCGGGGCGCGGTCGGGGCGCCCTTCGGGTCCGTCCTCGCCGGGGGCTCAGCGCCCGGGCCCGCCGCGACGATGGCGGCCTGGCGGCGGCGGCCGTCGCCGAGGTGCTGCGCCAGTTCGCGCAGCGTCCAGTCCGGGCAGGTCGGGACCTGGACGTCAAGGTCGGGGGCGGACGCGATCGCGGCGCGGAACGCGGCCGAGCGGTCTTCGATCAGCCGCAGGACCTCGGGGAACTCCAAGATGTTTTGCACGTCGGTTGTGTATCACGGCGCTCCGGCCGCCGGGTAGCGAATTTGTCGGATGAACGCGTCGACGGCCGGGCGGAGCGCCGGCGCCGAAGCCGTCCTGAAACTCCGCGCACTGCTCGCCAACGGCCATCCGCGCCGAGCGCCGCATGCACCTCGCCGACACGAAAACCCGCCGCCGCTCTGTTTCGCAGCCGGCGCCGAAGCCGGGGCAGCGAGGGTCACGGCGGTGGCGTAAGTACCGGCGGCGTGCGCGGTTGGTGGAGGGTCGGCATCGGCGCCGGGTCCGGCAGGCCCAGCACGAAGCCGCCCGTGAGGTGGTGTCGTGGGCGGTGGAGCAGCGGGTCGGTGTGCTCAGGGTGGGTAACCCGCGCGGGGTCCTCGATTTGGATGCGGGGCGGCGGCACAACCTGCGGCTGCGGCAGTGGCAGATCGGCCGTCTGATGCAGGTCCTCACCGACAAAGCTGTCCAGGCCGGCATCACCGTCGACCCCGTGAACGAACGGGGCACTTCCTCCACCTGCCCCGCCTGTCTGCGGCGGGTACCGAAACCCCGCGGCCGGACCCTGTCCTGCCCGCACTGCCAGTTCACCGGGCACCGTGACCTGATCGCGGCCGCCATCATCGCCACCCGCACCCCGGGCGGCGGACCCACCACCCCGGCAGTCGTCGTGCTGCCGAAGGTGGTCACGCACCGCCGGGACTGGCCGACACCTACCCGGTGCCGGCCAGTCCCGGCGTGACCCCCGCCGCCCACCACAGACGGCGAGAGGATCAGTTGGCCCGCGCAGGCCCGCCCCACCAGATGGGTGGGAAGTCGCTCGCCTTAACGGCGAGGATCCACAACAGTGCACCGGAAACCCGGTGAACGTCTGTGGACACCGCACTAGGCCACGTTGATCGACAGTGACAGGCGAGGACGACCACGGCTCCCACCGACCCGGATGACGAGGACCACGACAACGACGGCCCGAGTGCCTGACGGATCGCCGACAGTGCGGCGGTCGGCGGGCGTCAGCGGCCGGGGGCCCGCTCCCCCGGCCGGACCAGACCCGTCTCGTACGCGAGCACCACTGCCTGCACCCGGTCCCGCAGCCAGAGCTTGGCCAGGATGCGCTTGACATGCGTCTTCACCGTCGACTCCTCCACCACAAGGGTGCCAGCGATCTCGGCGTTGGACAGGCCCCGGCCGATCAACTCCAGCACGTCCCGCTCCCGCGGGGTCAGCACGAGCAACCGCCGCCCGGCGGCCGGATCCAGCGGCCCGCCCTCCCGGGCCACCCGATCGACCACCATCCGGGTCACCGACGGCGACAGCAGCGAGTCACCCTCGGCGACAGTGTGGATGGCCGCGATCAGCTGCTCCGGCTGGATGCGCTTGAGCACGAAGCCCGACGCCCCGGCGCGCAACGCGCCAAACACGTAGTCGTCGTCGGAGAAGGTCGTGAGGATGAGCACCCGAGGCGCCGGTTCCGCCGACACGATCTCCGCGGTGGCGGCCACCCCGTCCAGCACCGGCATGCGGATGTCCATGAGCACCACGTCCGGGTGCAGCGTCCGGCACAGCGCGACCGCCCGGCGGCCGTCGCCCGCTTCACCCACCACCTCGATCGACTCGTCCACCGACAGCACCGCGCGCAACCCGGCGCGCATCAGGTCGTCGTCGTCGACCAACAACACCCGCCGCGGCTTCATCCCCGGCCTCCGTACGGCAACACGGCCCGCAACCGGAACACCTCGCCCTCGATGCCGGTTTCCAGCGTGCCGCCCAGCACGGCGGCCCGCTCCCGCATACCGACGATGCCGTGTCCGGCACGGGCCCCGACCGCGGTACCGGCAGGAGAGCCGGACCTGACCGACGCCGGGACTCGGCCGGCGGTGGCCGCCGCTTCGCGGTCGCCGCGCCGCCCCGTGACCGGATTCGTCACCTCGATCTCGACCCGGCCCGGTGGCTGGCGCACCCGCACCGTCGCGCTGCCCGTGCCGTGCCGCGCGGCGTTGGTCAGCGCCTCCTGCAGGATCCGGTATGCCGCCCAGGCAACCCCGGTCGGCACGTCCCGCGCGGTGCCCATCAGCTCGGTCTCCAGACGCAGCCCAACCGCCCGGTGCCGGTCCAGCAACTCCTCCAGGGTGCCCGGGGTGGCCGGTTCCAGCGGAGCGTCCGCCCCTTCCTCGCGCAGCACGTGGACCAGCCGGTCGATATCGCCCATGGTGGCCCGGGCCACCTCCTCTATGGTGGCGATCGCCCGCTTCGACCGGTCCGGATCGCGCTCGTGCAGCAGCCGGGCCGCGCCGGCCTGGACGAGGATCACGTTGATCGCGTGGCCCGCCGAGTCGTGCAACTCCCGGGCGATCCGGGTGCGTTCCTCGGCGACGGCGAGCCGGCGCTCGCGCTCGGCGTCCCGGGCCGTCCGGGCCGCCCGCTCCTCCAGTTCGACCAGTCGTTCCCGACGGATCCGGCTCAGATCGCCGAGCAACCAGGTGCCCGCAAAGGCGACGGCCCAGAACAGCGTGCCCGAGACCAGTCCGTCGCTCCAGCCCTGGCCGGCCACGTTCGGGCTGGCTGCCACCGGCACGAATGCCGCGGCCGAGGCCCGGGCGCCCCACCGACGCATCGGCGAAGGGTCACCGCCGTAGGCGGCGGCGAGCGTGTACACCGCCACCGCGCAGCCAATCGGAAAGTCCAGCGGGAACCGCAGCGCCAGCAGCGCCGCCGAGGACGCCGCGACCGCGAGGTAGCAGGCGAACGGCAGGCGCCGGCGCAGCACCAGCGGGAACGCGGCTCCCATGGCCAGCAGCACACCCCGCCCGTCCAGCGGCACCGCCTCGGGCGACGGCGTGCCGAACCCGTGCAACGCGAGCAACACGATCGTCGCGGCGAACGCCAGCAGGGCCGCGCCCGCGTCGATCAGGCCGGCACGACGGGTCACGGGTCCGAGGGTAGCCCGCGGGCGCGGGCCCCCGAGTCACCCGCCGGAAGCATCCCGGCTACCTCCCCGGGGGGATGTCGGGTTCGCCCGGCGGAAGGTTTCCGCAAGGTGGTCTCCGTTCGTAGCGTCGGTCCCGCTCTGTCACGCGTACGAGGAGATCGGGATGCACGACAATCCACGAACACCCCCGGGCAGCCGGTTCGCCCGGCACGCCGGCTGGTCGTACCGGCACCGCTGGCTGGCCCTGCTGGTCTGGGTCGTCGCGGTGGTGGGGGTAAGCGCCGCGGCGCAGGCGGCAGGCAGCGACTACCGCAACGACTTCTCGCTACCCGGCACCGAGTCGCAGCGGGCGCTGGACACCCTCCGGGCCGAGGCGCCGGCGGCCGCCGGCAGCACCGTGCAGATCGTGCTCGCCGCCGAGGACGGGCTACGGACGCCGGCGGTTCAGCAACGGGTGACCGCAATGCTCGCCGAGGTCCAGGACCTGCGCCACGTCGCGGCGGTGGACGACCCGTACCGCAATCCGGGAGCGCTGTCGGCTGATGGCACCATCGGGTACGCAACGGTGACGCTGGACGTGCAGGCGACGGAGATGCCCGCCGAGGACACCCGGACGCTGGTCGACACCGCGCGGCGGGCCGACGGTGACGGGCTCCGGGTCGAGCTCGGCGGCGAGACGGTCCAGGGCGTCGAGGAGGCCGGGGGCGGCCCGGCCGAGGGCATCGGCATGCTGGCCGCGCTCGTCATCCTGGTGTTCCTGTTCGGCTCGGTGCTGGCGGCCAGCCTGCCGCTGGTCATCGCGATCTTCGCGGTCGGCACGGCGATTGGGCTGGCCATGCTCGCCTCGCACGTGGCCACGGTCGCCGAGTTCACCACGCCGCTGATGATCCTGGTCGGGCTGGGTGTCGGCATCGACTACGCGCTGCTGCTGTTCTCCCGGTTCCGGACCGAGATCCTCGCCGGATTCGATCGGCCCGAGGCGACTCGGCGGGCGGTCGACACCGCCGGACGTACCGTGCTGTTCGCCGGCCTGACCGTGATCGTCGCCCTGCTCGGTCTGGTGGTACTCGGCCTCGGCTCGTTGCAGGGCGTGGCGGTCGCCGTAGGGCTCACCGTGCTTGCCACCATGCTCGCGGCGCTGACCCTGCTGCCGGCTCTGCTCGGGCTGCTCGGAGGCCGGATCGAGCGGTCCATCCGGAAGCGGGCGGTCAAGGCACGGCCCGACGGTCACGGCTGGGCCCGGTGGACCGCCGGCATCCAGCGGCACCCATGGGCGGCAACGCTGGTCGCCACCGTAGCGCTGCTGGCGTTGAGCGCACCGTTGCTGGGCCTGCGGTTGGGCATCGCCGACGCCGGCAACAACACCGAGGCCAGGACCAGCCGGCAGGCGTACGACCTGCTGGCCGACGGCTTCGGTCCCGGCTTCAACGGCCCACTGATCCTGGTGGTCGAGGGTGACCGGGCCGCCGCCGAGGCCACACGTCGTGCGGTGACGGAGGCCGAGGGGGTCGCCGAGGTGCCGCCGCCGGTGCCCGCTGGCGACGGGTTGTCCCTGCTGATCGTCGCGCCCGAGACGAAACCGCAGGACGCGCGCACCCAGGAACTGGTGGATCGGCTGCGGACGGACGTGCTGCCCCCCGTCGAGCGGGATACCGGGGCAGACATCCTGGTGGGCGGGCCGACCGCCGCCACAGTGGATTTCGCCGCGGCGGTCACCGACCGGCTGCCACTGTTCGTGCTGGTCGTCGTCGGCCTTTCGGCGTTGCTGTTGCTGCTGGTGTTCCGCTCATTGCTGATCCCGGTCAAGGCCGCGGTGCTGAACCTGCTCAGCGTTGGCGCCTCCCTCGGCGCGGTGACCCTGGTGTTCCAGCACGGTTGGCTCGGCGGGATCCTCGGGGTGCAGCCCGGACCGATCGAGGCGTTCGTCCCGATCATGATCTTCGCGATCGCCTTCGGCCTCTCGATGGACTACGAGGTCTTCCTGCTGGCCCGGATGCACGAACACTGGGAGCGGCACCGCGACGCCCCGGCCGCGATCCGCGAGGGCATGGCGACCACCGGCCGGATCGTCACCGCCGCGGCGGCGATCATGGTCGTCGTCTTCGGGTCGTTCCTGCTCGACCCCGGCCGGATGCTCAAGCAGTTCGGACTCGGGCTGGCCGTCGCGGTCCTGGTGGACGCGCTGATCATCCGTTGCCTCATCCTGCCCGCGGTGATGCATCTGTTCGGCACGCGGGCCTGGTGGTTGCCGGCCCCGCTGGCCCGCCTGCTGCCCCAGGTCGCGCTGGAGAAGGCCTCAGAACCGGTGCCGGCGCCGGTGGGTGGTCCGCGATGAAGATCCTGGTCTGGGTGCTGCTCGGCGCCGCCGCCGGGTTGATCTTCGGCGTCCTGCTCTCCGAGTTCATCGCGCTTGCGGGCATGCTGGTGGCCAAGGAACCGGTGGGGGTGAAGTTCCTCCCCCTGTACCTGGCCGTCGCGTTCGCCGCCATCGCCGCGCTCGTGGCCGCTGTGCGAGGTCGCGGCCGGTGACGGATCGTGGATTCCTGGTGCCGCCATGGCGGCACCAGGAAGTGTTAAGAGGCCGCGCAAATAGGTCAGTGGGGATCGGGCGGGTAGGAGACGGGCACAGACATCAGTGATCATGAAGGTTCCTACGCCTAGTGATCACTGGAACGCCTGTGCCCGCTGTCCCATCTTGGCTGAGCGACCCCCTGTGGGACCAGTTCGCCGCGCTGCTACCCGCACGACCCGCCACGGATCCGAGCCACCCCCTGGGCTGCCACCGCCGACGCGTCGCCGACCGGATCGTGTTCGACAAGCTCCTGCAGGTGCCGCGGTTCGGGTGCTCGTATGAGGCCATCGCCGACTCGACCTGCTCGGCCACCACGATCCGCAACCGCCGCGACGAATGGATCAACCTCGGCGTGT
>NZ_JBIAHQ010000043.1:0-30540 GCF_042870725.1 Micromonospora sp. NPDC006431 | reverse complement strand
CACAAAGCCAGTCAGACGAAGAGTCACGCCCACTGCTGCCGACCATCAGCCCATCACCTGCAGACCGACCAAGCCAGCCTCACAGTCAGCCGAGGACGAGCCCCGGGTCCGGGTCGGGTTGCTCGGCCGGCGCGGGGATCTTGTACTCCTCGGTGAGGGTGGTCATCGGGCCGGGCCACGTCGCCTGAGCGACCTCGATCGGCTTGCGCCGTTCGTCGTAGGCGACGTGCAGCAGGTGCAGCACTGGGGTGTCCGGGCGGATCTGCAGGATCTCCGCCTCCTCCCGGCTGGGCTGCCGGGCGCTGATCGTGTCGGTCGCGGTGACGTACCTGCGGCCGGTGGCCTCCTCGGCCTCCTGGTAGAGCGGGCGGCCGAACGCCTCGGCCCGCTCCAGCGAGGTGCCCGCGGTGTCGGTCGGCAGGAACCAGGAGGCGCCCACCTCGACCGGCGACTCGTCGGTGCGGACCAGGTGCCGCCGGCAGAGCAGTTCGGTGCCGTCGGGCACTCCGAACGCGTCGGCCACCTCGGGCGGGGCGGGGGCCGGGCCGACCGAGACGAGCTGCTGCCGGTATCGGGCGGCGAGGTCGGTGTGGTAGCCGCGGAAGCCGCCGTACCGGCCGCGGGAGAGCCGGTTGAGCCGGCGCCGGGTGCCCCGGACGTACGTACCGGAGCCGGGTTTGGTGATCAGGATGCCCTCGACCCGCAGCTGGTCGACGGCGCGCTGCACCGTCTGCTTCGCGACGCCGAACATCTCGGCGATGGCCGGGATGGACGGCAGCCGCTCACCGGGCCCCCAGTCGCCGCGGCGGACCTGGGCCTTGAGCTGCGCGGCGATCTGCCGGTGCGGGAACTCGGCCGCTCCCGGGTTGATCTGCATGCCCGCCTCCTCATGACAGCTAGGTTCCTAGGATGCCGTAGCGGGCGTGACCGTGCTACCCCGGACACGCGGAAAACCGGGCCCCGAACGAGTGTCTGGGGCCCGGCGGGCCTGACCAGGGAGCGGCTACCAGGAGCCGGCGGTCGGGCCGGCGGAGCCGCCGCGGCGGCGCAGGTACTTCTCGAACTCCTGGGCGATCTCGTCACCGGTGAGCGGGGTGATGCCGGCGTCGCCGACCCGTTCCTCCAACTCGCGGACGTACTCGCCCAGCTCCGCGTCCTGCTCGGCGGCGCTGCGCACCCGCTGCTCCCACTCGGCGGCCTCCTCGGCCAGGTCGGCCATCGGCACCGGCAGGTCGAGCACCTCCTCGACCCGGTGCAGCAGCGCGAGGGTGGCCTTGGGGCAGGGCGGGTTGTTGGCGTAGTGGGGGACGTGCACCCAGAACGACACCGCGTCGACCTCGGCCCGGGTGCAGGCGTCGTGCAGCACCCCGACGATGCCGGTCGGGCCGTCGTAGCGGGTGGGGGTCAGCTGGTAGCGCTTGGCGGCGTCCGCGTCCGACGCGCTGCCGCTGATCGGCAGTGGCCGGGTGTACGGCACGTCGGCCAGCAGCGCGCCGAGCAGCACCACGCGCTCGACCTCCAGGCTGTGGCAGATCTCGAGGACCTGCTCGCAGAAGGTGCGCCAGCGCATGCTCGGCTCGATGCCACGGACCAGCACCACGTCCCGCTCGGTGCCGGGCGGGCTGGCCACCATGAAGCGCGTGGTCGGCCACTCCACCCGGCGGGTCTCCCCGTCGGCCATGGTGATGGTCGGCCGGCTCACCTGGAAGTCGTAGAAGTCCTCCGGGTCCAGCTCGGCCACCTGCCGGGCCTGCCAGACCTGCTCCAGGTGCTCCACGGCGGCGGTCGAGGCGTCCGCGGCGTCGTTCCATCCCTCGAAGGCCGCGATGGCGACCGGGGACCGCAGCACGGGCAGTCCGTCGAACTCGGTCACGCCGCCACCTCACCCTGCTCGCGGGGAGCGGTGTCGGGCCGTCGCCCGGACGTCCGCCCGCCTGCGACAACTCCAGCTCGGCGCGTCTGACGCCGCGCCGCGACCTGGAGCCGTCGCACGGTCGCGTCCCTGTTGTCCTTCACGTCCGTCAGCCTACGTGTCGGCGCGGGTTGCGGCCCGTCGGCCGCGCCGGTCGGCCGGGGTGACCAACCCGGCTGAAGCGGATTAAAGGGACGGGTGATCCCGCTGACAGTATGTGGGAAGGCACGGTTGCGATATCCCCGTGCCGAATTAGCGCACTAACCTGGCTCTGTGCGGACTTCGTTGCTGGATGTGCTGGCGGACCGGATCCTCATCGCCGACGGGGCGATGGGGACCATGCTCCAGGCGGCCGACCTGACTCTGGACGACTTCGACGGCCTCGAGGGCTGCAACGAGATCCTCAACGTCACCCGGCCGGACGTCGTCCGCGGCGTGCACGAGGCGTACCTGGCGGCCGGCGCGGACTGCGTCGAGACGAACACCTTCGGCGCCAACCTGCCGAACCTCGCCGAGTACGGCATCGCCGGCCGGATCCGGGAGCTGTCCGAGGCGGGCGCGCGGCTGGCCCGGGAGGCCGCCGACGCGTACGCGACGCCGGACCAGCCCCGCTTCGTGCTCGGCTCGATCGGCCCCGGCACCAAGCTGCCCACCCTCGGCCACGCCGCGTACGCGTCGCTGCGGGACGCATACCAGGAGAACGCAGCCGGCCTGATCGTCGGCGGGGCGGACGCGCTCATCGTGGAGACCTGCCAGGACCTGCTCCAGGTCAAGGCCGCGGTGATCGGGTCGAAGCGGGCGATGGCCGAGCTCGGGCGACAGGTGCCGATCATCTGCCACGTCGCCGTCGAGACCACCGGCACGATGCTGCTGGGCAGCGAGATCGGGGCGGCGCTGACCGCGATCGAGCCGCTCGGGGTGGACCTGATCGGGCTCAACTGCTCGACCGGGCCGGCGGAGATGGGTGAGCACCTGCGCTACCTGTCCCGGCACTCGCGGATCCCGCTGTCGGTGATGCCGAACGCCGGCCTGCCTGTGCTGACCGCGGAGGGCGCGTACTTCCCGCTGACGCCGGTGGAGATGGCCGACGCCCTGGAGCAGTTCGTCGCCGAGTACGGCGTGTCCCTGGTCGGCGGCTGCTGCGGCAGCACCCCGGAGCACATCCGGGTGCTGGTGGAGCGGCTGCGCGGGGCGCGGCCGGTGGCCCGGGAGCCGCAGCCGGAGGCCGGCGTCTCGTCCATCTACCACCACGTGCCGTTCGCCCAGGACGCCAGCGTCCTGATGGTGGGGGAGCGGACCAACGCCAACGGCTCCAAGGCGTTCCGGGAGGCGATGCTGGCCGGCGACTGGCAGGCGTGCGTGGAGATCGCCCGCGGCCAGGCCCGGGACGGCTCGCACCTGCTGGACCTCTGCGTCGACTACGTCGGCCGGGACGGCACGCAGGACATGCGGGAGCTGGCCGGCCGGTTCGCCACCGCCTCCACGCTACCGATCATGCTGGACTCCACCGAACCCCCGGTGATCGAGGCCGGGCTGGAGATGCTCGGCGGGCGCTGCGTGGTCAACTCCGTCAACTTCGAGGACGGCGACGGCCCCGAGTCCCGCTACGCCCGGGTCATGCCGGTGGTCAAGGAACATGGCGCCGCCGTGGTCGCCCTGCTCATCGACGAGGAGGGGCAGGCCCGCACCCGGGACTGGAAGGTACGCGTCGCGGTCCGGCTGATCGAGGACCTGACCAGCCGGTGGGGGCTGCGCCGGGAGGACATCCTCATCGACGCGCTGACCTTCCCGATCGCCACCGGTCAGGAGGAGACCCGCCGCGACGGCATCGAGACGATCGAGGCGATCCGGGAGATCGCCGCCCGCTACCCAGGGGTGAACTTCACCCTCGGCATCTCCAACGTCTCCTTCGGGCTGAACCCGGCCGCCCGGCAGGTGCTCAACTCGGTCTTCCTGCACCAGTGCGCGGAAGCCGGGCTGACCTCGGCGATCGTGCACGCCAGCAAGATCCTGCCGATGTCGAAGATCCCCGACGAGCAGCGCGAGGTGGCGCTCGACCTGATCTACGACCGCCGCCGGGAGGGCTACGACCCGGTGCAGCGGTTCATCGAGATCTTCGAGGGCGTCGATGCGGCGTCGGCGCGTGCCACCCGGGCCGAGGAGTTGGCCGCGCTGCCACTGGACGAGCGGCTCAAGCGGCGGATCATCGACGGCGAACGCAACGGCCTGGAGGCCGACCTCGACACGGCCATGGCCGAGGGGCGCTCGCCGTTGTCGATCATCAACGATCTGCTGCTCGACGGCATGAAGGTGGTCGGTGAGCTGTTCGGTTCCGGCCAGATGCAGCTGCCGTTCGTGCTCCAGTCCGCCGAGGTAATGAAGACCGCGGTGGCATACCTGGAGCCGCACATGGAGAAGACCGACGACGACGGCAAGGGGCGCATCGTGCTCGCCACCGTCAAGGGCGACGTGCACGACATCGGCAAGAACCTGGTGGACATCATCCTGTCCAACAACGGCTACGAGGTCGTCAACATCGGCATCAAGCAGCCGATCAACGCGATCCTGGACGCCGCCGAGCAGCACCGGGCCGACGCGATCGGCATGTCCGGCCTGCTGGTCAAGAGCACGGTCATCATGAAGGAAAACCTGGCCGAGATGGCCGCGCGCGGGGTGGCGGAGCGGTGGCCGGTCCTGCTCGGCGGGGCGGCGCTCACCCGCGCATACGTGGAGGACGACCTGCGGGCGATGTTCCCGGGGCAGGTGCACTACGCCCGAGACGCCTTCGAAGGGTTGTCGCTGATGGACCGGGTGATGACGGCCAAGCGGGGCGGCGCGCCGATGGTCGACCCGGAACGGGAGGCGGCCCTGGCGGCCCGCCGGGAGCGGCGCGAGCGGCAGCGGGCGATGGTGCGGGAGGCGCTGCCCGAGCTGGACGACGCCTCGGTCCGCTCCGACGTGGCCGTTGACGTGGAGGTGCCGAAGCCGCCGTTCCTCGGCACCCGGGTGGTCAAGGGGCTGCCGCTGGCCGACTACGCGGCGCTGCTCGACGAGCGGGCCACCTTCCTCGGCCAGTGGGGGCTGCGCGGCGCCCGGGGCGGCCAGGGCCCGTCCTACGAGGAGCTGGTGGAGACGGAGGGCCGGCCGCGGCTGCGGTACTGGCTGGACCGGCTGATCGCCGACCAGGTGCTCGAGGCGGCCGTGGTGTACGGCTACTTCCCGGCATACGCGGAGGGCAACGACCTGGTGGTGCTGGACGAGAACGGGCACAGCGAGCGGGCCCGGTTCTCGTTCCCCCGCCAGCGGCAGGAGCGGCGGCTGTGCCTGGCCGACTTCTTCCGGCCGAAGGGCGAGGAGCTGGACGTGGTGGCGTTGCAGCTGGTCACCGTCGGGCAGCCGATCAGCGAGTACACGGCGAAGATGTTCGCCGGCAACGAGTACCGCGACTACCTGGAGGTGCACGGCCTGTCCGTGCAGCTCACCGAGGCGCTGGCCGAGTACTGGCACCGGCGGATCCGGTCCGAGCTGACCCTGCCGAGCGGGCGTACGGTGGCCGACGACGACCCGGCGGACCTGGCCGGCCTGCTGCGCACCGACTACCGCGGCTGCCGGTACGCGTTCGGCTACCCGGCCTGTCCGGACCTGGAGGACCGGGCGAAGATCGTGGAGCTGCTGGGCGCGGACCGGATCGGCGTGCAGTTGTCGGAGGAGTTCCAGCTGGTGCCGGAGCAGGCCACGGACGCGATCGTGGTGCACCACCCGGAGGCCAACTACTTCAACGCCAAATAATCGGGGAAAATGCTTTGACCTGCACTTTCACCCCCTGATAAGTCCACTGAACCATGATCATGCCGTCTCCAGGCCGTCACCGGCTTCCGGGCCGTCGTCGGCGGCCTGGCCCTCACCGAACGCCTTGTCGATGGCCCGCCGGGTGCGGTCCTCGCTGCTGGGCAGCCGGTGCGTGTAGGCCCGGAGGGTGAAGCCGGGATCGGCGTGGCCCAGGTAGGCCGATAGCGCCTTGGTGCTCTCTCCGGCGTCCAGGAGCACCGAGGCGTAGGTGTGTCGGAGGACGTGCATGCCGTTGCGTCGATCGTCGGGAATGCCCGCAGCCCGGATCGTGGGCTTCCAGACGCCAGGGTTGAACTTGGAACGACTGAGCGCGGTGCCGTCAGGAAGGGTCAGGTACGTATCTGATCAGCGGGCGGGCGGTGTACCAAGATCTGGACTCTGGCGAACGAGCAGAGTTAACGCTTGAGCCGGGAGACCTGGTTACCGTGCAGCCGCGTCGTTAGGAGTTCTAAGAATGGCAAAGGACCGAATGGCACGTACCGCACTTGATCGGCCGTGGTCACGAGCCTGGTCACAGCGTTGATCAACTTCCGTTGGATTGGGTGAAATCGGGCGGCACGGAGATGCCGTTCTGTCCGTTCTCGTGTACATATAGACACAGGCTGACAGTGCTTAACCGAATTGTAATGCGACGCTCTGTCAATTGCAGCGGAGAGCTACGGATGGCGGGCCCCGACGCCGTAGTGGCGCTAGACTCTCCGGCCATGGGATTGCTCACCTTCAACATCAACGCCACTGTGGACGGTTGCGTCGACCACCAGGAGGGGATCGCCGACGACGAGACGCACGCCTTCTTCACCCGTCTCTTGGACGAGAGCGGGGCGATGCTGTGGGGCCGCGTCACCTACGAGATGATGGAGAGCTACTGGCCGGCCGTCGCCCGCGGTGACGTGGAGGCGCCGCCGGCCATGCGTGAGTGGGCGGCCAAGCTGGAGGCTCAACCCAAGTACGTGGTGTCGTCGACGCGCACGGACTTCCCGTGGACCAACAGCCACCACATCACCGGCGATCTGCGCGAGGGCGTGCAGAAGCTCAAGGACGCGACCCCGGACGGGGTCCTGATCGGAAGCGGCAAGCTCGCGACCGAGCTCGACCGGCTGGACCTGATCGACGAGTACAAGCTGCTTGTTCATCCCATGATCGCCGGCCACGGCCCGACGCTGTATCAGGGCGGGCTGCCCGCCACTCGCCGGCTCGAGCTGCTCTCGGCCGAGCCGCTGAGCAACGGCGTGATGTCCATGCACTACCGCCGCGCGCGCTGAATCACCGAAGTCGACCGAAGAGATCGCGACCGAGCTGACCAGTCGACTCGCGCGGAGTTGAAGGGACGATTGGGTCGAGCCGCCACTGGCGTGTGCGCTTCTTGGCGACTGGTGCCGACAGCAACGTGCACGGACTCGGCAGGCCGGGGCCAGCGGACGGCGGACGGTTCCCCGAGATCGCAGCCGGAAACGGACGCGGGCGGACGGTGCGCCCAGAACTTACAAGCGAGGGGTCTCAGGCCGTCGGGTCGCGAGGTGCCGGCCGACTGCGAAGCCGAGTGCGGCACCGACACTCGCAGGAACGGCCGCGACGAAGAGGAAAAGGGCGTCCCCGGCAGGGCTGTGGTAGGGCGAGCTCAGCCAGGTACCGGCGTAGAAGCCGCCAAGTAGTACGAGTGTGGCCCGCCAGGTTGCCTGCTTGTAGAGACCCGTCAGCGAGCCGACCGCGAGTCCCGCGCCGCCCAGGGCAGCGGCCATGATGAGGGCCGCCGCCGGAGCCCGTTCGATCGAGCCGCCTGCACTAGCCGTGGCGCTGCCTGCTAGCAGCCCGAGCCCGACCGCCGACCCACCCACCAACAAACGGCTGCCCAGTCGCATGGCTGGACGGTAGCAACCAGCCGGAAGTTCGCTGGGTGACTATCTGGGTGACGATCGCGGAGTACAAGGCCGGACGTCGGCGGACTGTGTGACGTACGGCTGTCGCCGCAGTGCTGTTTGTGTGGCGACCTTCGCCTTCGCCTTCGCCCGCCCGCGCGGTCGCTGGTGGCCGTTCGCGGTGGGGATCGTGGTGCTGATCGTCATGGCCTTGTGGGGCTACCGGGCGGTGCTGTACGGGGTCTGACGGGCGGGCGGTGCGCGGAGATGGGGCCGAACTGGTCGAGGTACGCCGACCGAGGCCGCGGATGGCAGGATCGTTGCTATGGAGAGCTTCACGTCCTGGGACGGCACGGAACTGGCGTACCGAGTCGTCGGCTCCGGGCCGCCGTTGGTGTGCATACCCGGTGGCCCCGGGCAGGCGGTGGAATACCTGGGCGAGCTGGGCGGGCTCACCCGCAGCCGTACCCTGATCCTGCTGGACAACCGGGGCACCGGCGCGTCGGGTGTTCCCGCCGATCCCGCCACCTATCGGGTCGACCGCCTCGTCGATGACGTGGAAGCGCTGCGCCAGCACCTGGGCCTCGACCGGATGGATCTGTTCGGGCATTCCGCCAGCGGCGGGATCTGCCTGCTCTATGCCGCCCGGCATCCCGGGCGGCTGAATCACCTGGTGCTGGTCGCCCCGTCGTTGCGGGTGGTCGGGTTGCCGTCGGACCTGGAGGTCGACCGGGTGCTCGCCGCGCGGGCGCACGAGCCGTGGCACGCCACCGCGGTGACGGCGCTGCACGCCGAGGCGACGACGCCGGAGGAGCAGCAGCGGTACCGGTGGGAGGCGGCCCCGCTGTTGTACGGCAGGTGGAGTCCCGCGGCCCAGGCGCAGGCCGCGGCCGAACCCGCCCAGTTCGCCCCGGCCGCCACGGACGGGTTCTACGCGGGGTTCGCACCCGACCCGGCGCTGCCCGCGCGGCTGGCGGAGTTCACCGCTCCCACCCTGCTCCTGGCCGGCGAGCACGACATCTGGCCGACCGCGGCCGCGGTGCGGCAGCTCGCCACGCTCTTCGGCAGCCACGAGCTGGTGGTCCAGCCGGACAGCGGCCACTTCCCGTGGGTCGACGATCCGGCGGCCTTCGCGGCGTCGGTGGAGGCGTTCCTGGCCAGATGACGGACCTGTGGCCACGCGCCGGGGCCGCACCATGGGTGGGGGCGGATGACACGGGTGGTCGGGTGGTTCGGGCTGGCCGTACACCTGGCCGTCGGGTTCTGGTACGCGGCGAGTGGCCTGGTGGTGCCGGGTTGGGCGCTCGCCGGGCTGCTGGTGGTCTGGGTGGTGCTCCTGGCGGTGGCGATCCGGCTGCTGCGTCGGCGGCCGGTGTTCGTGCCGTTGGTGCCGTTGGCGGCGGTGCTGGTCTGGCTGGCGGTGGTCTCGGCCGGTGGCGCGTGGCTCGGTTGGACCGCCTGACGGACCGGCCCGTGGGTGGGCCGGCCCGCAAGCGACGCGGTCAGTACGCGTAGGTGACCGAGATGGTGCTGTTGGGGCAGCTGTTCGCCCAGTTGGTCAGGGCGCTCTTCTCGGCGCTGTCGACGGTCAGCCGCCAGCGGATCTTCACGGCGACCCACTCGTTGATGTACCGGCAGCGGGCGGAGGCGTACGGAGGCATCCAGGTCGCCGGGTCCTGGTCGCCCTTGGCCTGGTTGACGTTGTCGGTGACGGCGGCCAGGGCGCGGGAGTCGCCGAGGTCGTTGGCGTACGCCTGGCGGCGGCTGGTGGTCCAGTTGCGGGCGCCGGAGTCCCAGGCCTCGGCGAGGGGGACCATGTGGTCGATGTCGAGGTCGCTGGTGAGGGTCCAGTATGCGTTGTCGTAGTAGGAGTACCAGCGGCCGCCGGACAGGGAACAGCCTGAGCCCTTGGTGGGCTTGGTGGTGGCCTCGGCGATGAGGACCTCGTTGCGGGTGTTGCAGCCGTTGCCGTCGGCGTCGATCCAGTGGGGGAACAGGTCGCGGTTGTAGCCGGTGCGGACCTCGGTGGCGACCGGGAGGCTGGCCACCGCGGTGGCCAGCGGCGCCGAGTAGCTGGCCGCCCAGGCGGGCTGGGTGAGGCCGAGGGTGGCGGCCACGGTCGCGACGAGGCTGATGGCTGTCGCGCGCAGGGTGCGGTTCATGATGCTCCGTCCGGAGGGGAATGACTGCCTATGTATAGACACGCATGGAAGTAACGGTCTAGATCAATTTCCGTGAACGGTGGATGAGCGACGGGCGTACCCTGCCCGCCGCGCCCATCGTGGAAGCCGCCGGGTCGACCGCGGCTCCAACCGCGCTCCACCGCCCGCGCGGAGGCTGGCCCGGCCGGCCGCCGTGCCCCGGTGTCGAACAGCCGGCCGAGGGTATGCGGACCTGGACCGCTCGGACACCTGAACAGGCCGAAAGATGCGGGCACCGGGAGGCCCTGGCGAGGATAAGGTGACGAGGGAAGGGGACAACGATGGCCGACGACACGCCAGTCAAGGTCCGGCCGGCCACGCCCACGATCGTCGGCGTGCCAGCCGACTCTCCCGAGGAACCGCCGAGCAGCCTCGACCTGTGGGCCCAGGCCCAGGTGCTGCACCGCTGTTTCGGCGACGACGACGGAGAGCCACACATCATGCGCGGCCTCGACTGAGACCGGGCCGCACCCCAGGTCGGCGGATGACCGCCGACCTGGCGGCGCGTCGTGGTGCGGCGTTGCCACGCAACAACGCGGTCTACTGCTCGGCCGGGGACTTCATCGCCTACGACGTGAACTGGTCGGTGGCGGCGTTCCGGCAGGTCGGTGACGCGTTCCTGTTCTATCTGCTCGGCCACGAGTACGCCCACGGTGTGCAGGTCCGCCTCGGCATCCGCTACAACATCCAGCAGGAGCTGCAGGCGGACTGCATGGCCGGGGCGTACATCGGCGACAATGTCCGTGCCGGGACGCTGGCCCTGGACAAGGGTGACCTGGACGAGTTCCGGGAGGGGTTGCTGGCGGTCGGCGACGACCCGGACCAGCCGTGGTTCGCGGAGGGCTCGCACGGCACCGCCGAGCAGCGCACCGACTGGTTCTTCCGCGGCTACGAGAGTTCCCTGGACGCCTGCGGGCTGGGCTGATGCCGCAGGTCACCCTCGGCGGGTTCGGCTGACGGCCGTCCGCGCCCGGTTGAGAGGATCGGGGGTACGCCCACCGGAGGAGGCCCCCGCTGATCAGCAAGCACCCCGCCGCCGTGCTCTTCGACATGGACGGCACCCTGGTCGACAGCGAGAAGCTGTGGGACGTCGCGTTGCAGGAACTCGCGGCGGTGTACGGGGGGACCCTCTCCGACACCGCCCGCAAGAGCATGGTCGGCACCAGCATGGCCGCGTCGATGCGGATCCTGCACGACGACCTCGGTCAGCCGGAGCGGGACCCGCAGGCCAGCGCCGAGTGGATCAACGGGCGGATCCTGGAGCTGTTCCGCTCCGGGCTGCAGTGGCGGCCGGGCGCGCTGGCGTTGCTGCGCGCGGTCCGCGCGGCGGGGATCCCCACCGCGCTGGTCACCTCCAGCGGCCGGCCGCTGGTCGAGGTGGCCATGGACACCCTCGGCCGGGACAGCTTCGACGCGGTGGTCTGCGGTGACGAGGTGGACTCGGTCAAGCCGCACCCCGAGCCGTACCTGACCGCCGCGCGGCTGCTCGGCGTGCCGATCGCGCGGTGCGTGGCGATCGAGGACTCCGCGACCGGGGTGGCCAGCGCGCTGGCTGCTGGGGCGGCCGTGCTGGCCGTGCCGGCGGAGGTGCCGCTGCCGCCGACCGACGGCGTACACCAGTTGGAGAGCCTGAGCGGGGCGGACCTGGAGCTGCTTGCGGCGCTGCTCGGCGAACCGCCGGTCTGATCCGGACCCGGCGGAGGGCCCCCTGCCGGGCAGGGGACCCTCCGGTGGGCTCACTCGTGGGCGATGGCGCCCAGCACGTTGATCCGGGCGGCCCGGATTGCCGGCAGGACCGCAGCGACCACCCCGATGAGCGCGGCCAGGCCGAGCATGACCCCGATCTGACCCCAGGGCAGGATCAGGTCGTTGATCCCCTCGTCCTTCAGTGCCCGGACCACGGCGGCGCCGAGGCCGCTGCCGACGACGACGCCCAGCAGGGCGCCGAACACCGAGATCACCACCGCCTCGACGGTGATCATGCGCATGGTCTGCGCTCGGCGCAGTCCGATCGCGCGCAGCAGCCCCAGCTCCCGGGTGCGTTCCAGCACGGACAGTGCCAGGGTGTTCACGATGCCGAGCACCGCGATCACGATGGCCAGCGCGAGCAGGATCTGGATCATCTGGAGCAGCCCGTCGAGCGAGCCTGTCTGCTGCTTGATGAACGCGTCCCGGTCGGCCACGGACACCTCGGGGGAGTCGGCGAGCAGCCGTTCCACCTGCGGCTGGACGTCGGCTACGCGGGTGCCCGGGGCGAGTTGCAGGTAGCCCTGGATCGGCTGTGGGATGGCGAAGTCGCGGGCCGCCTGCGGCGGCAGCACCACCGGGTTGGTGAACTGTGAGCTCTGGTAGATGCCGCTGACCGTGTAGCTGCGGGCCTCGCCGCGGGACAGCTGCACGTTCACGGTCGAGCCGACCGAGACGCCGCGGGACTTGGCGGTGTCGGAGCTGAACAGCATCTGGTCCGGGCCCAGCCGGCTGATGTCGCCGGCGGTGGCCTTCGCTCCGAAGATGCGCTCCAGTGCGGTCACGTTGCTGGACGCGGCCACCCAGGTCCGTTGGCCGTTGACCATGGCCATGTCGCCGTACTCGCCGTCGACCAGCTGCACACCGGGCAGCGCGGCCGCCTTGTCCAGCACCGCCGGGTCGAAGCTCGGCGGCCGCGGGCCGCTCTGCGACCCGGCGATCACCAGTTCGGCCTTGATGGTGTCCTTCGCCAGGGCGCTGATGCTGCCCTTCGCCGAGTCGAGGATCACCGTGACCCCGGTGACCAGGGCGATGCCGACCATCAGCGCGGCGGCGGTGATCGCCGTACGGCGGGGGTTGCGCCCGGAGTTGAGCCGCCCCAGCTTCCCCGGCACCGACCAGGCGAAGATCGCGCCCAGCAGGGAGACCACCGGGCGGCTGATCAACGGGGTCAGCAGCGCCACGCCGATGAAGGCGAAGAGCACGCCGGCAAGGATGGTGGTCAGGGTGTTGTCGCCGGCGTTGCCGCTGAGCCCGAGGAAGAGCAGCGCGGCGCCGACCGCGGTGACCAGCGCGCCGGCCACCGTGATCCGGGTCAGCGGCCGGTCGGGGGTGGCCACGTCCTGCATCGCCGCGATCGGCGGGATCCGGGACGCGCGCAGCGCCGGCAGCAGCGCCGCCACCACGGTGATCACCAGGCCGACGGCGAACGCGCCGATCACCGCCGCCGCCGGTACGCCGATCCCGGCCAGGGTGAGCCCGCCGGCCAGGTTGCCGAACGCCCACGCCAGCAGCGCGCCGATGCCGATGCCGGCGGCCAGGCCGAACACCGAGGCGATCAGGCCCACCGCGATGGCCTCCAGCACCACCGAGCCGATGATCTGCCGGCGGCTCGCCCCGACGGCCCGCATCAGGGCCAGCTCACGGGTCCGCTGCGCGACGATGATCGAGAAGGTGTTGAGGATCAGGAACGTGCCGACCAGCAGCGCCACCGCCGCGAAGCCGAGCAGGATCCGGTTGAAGAAGGACAGCGCCTCCTTGAAGCCCTGCGCGGCCTCGGTGGACAGCTGCTCGCCGGTCTTGACCACGTATCCGTCACCCACGGCGGCGGCCACCGCGTCGCGCAGCGACTCGTCGGTGACCCCGCCGGCGGCCTTGACCGTCACGCTGTTGAAGGTGTTCGGCTCGCCCAGCATCAGCCGCTGCGCCGTCGGGGTGGTGAACATGATCTCGTTGCTGCCGCCGATCGAGTCGCGGCCGCCGCTGTAACCGAAGATTCCGACGATGGTGAAGTCCTGCTTCGGCTCCAGGGGAGTGAGCACCCCGACCCGGTCGCCGAGCTTCACCTTGCCCGCGGTCGCCAGCCCCTGGTTGATGACGATCTCGTCGTCGGCGCGCGGCTCGTGCCCCTCGCGCAGTCGCAGCTGCTCGGACTCGCCGGTCCAGTTCTCGCCCAGCTGCGGCGGGCCGAACGAGGCGACCGCCTTGCCGTTGCTGCCGATCAGGCGGGCCCCGTCGGCGGCGACCACGCCGGTGGCCGTGGCCACCCCGGGCACCGCGCGGACCTTGTCCACGGCCGCCGCCGGCACCGGCGCCGCCGTCTGCTCGCCCTCCATCTCCGACACCGCGATCTTCGGCTTGGCCGCGACGTTGACGTCCACCCCCTCGTACGCGTCGGCGAAGATCGCGTCGAAGGTGCGGCCGAGGGTGTCGGTCAGCACGAACGCGCCGGAGACGAACATCACCCCCAGCACGACCGCCAGGCCGGAGAGGAACAGCCGCAGCTTCCGGGCCAGCAGGCTCTTCAGCGTCGCCCGGATCATCAGCCGTTCACCTCGGCCGGGGTGTCGAGCTTCTTCATCGTGTCCAGCACGGTGTCGGCGGTCGGCTCGATCAGCTCCGAGACGATCTGCCCGTCGGCGAGGAACACCACCCGGTCGGCGTACGCGGCGGCGGTCGGGTCGTGGGTGACCATCACGATGGTCTGGCCGTGCTCGCGGACCGAGTTGCGCAGGAAGTTCAGCACCTCGGCGCCGGAACGGGAGTCCAGGTTGCCGGTCGGCTCGTCGGCGAAGATCACCTCGGGGCGGGCGACCAGCGCCCGGGCGCACGCCACCCGCTGCTGCTGGCCGCCGGAGAGCTGCGCCGGCCGGTGCCCGAGCCGGTCCCGCAGGCCGACCGTGTCGATCACCGTCTGGTACCAGGCCGGGTCCGGCTTGCGGCCGGCGATCGACAACGGCAGCAGGATGTTCTCCTGCGCGGTGAGCGTGGGCAGCAGGTTGAACTGCTGGAAGATGAAGCCCACCTTGTCGCGGCGCAGCTTCGTCAGCCCGGCGTCGTTGAGGCCGGTGACCGTCGTGTCGCCGATCGCGACCGTGCCCCGGGTCACCGAGTCCAGGCCGGCCAGGCAGTGCATCAGCGTCGACTTGCCGGAGCCGGACGGGCCCATGATCGCGGTGAACCGGCCCCGCTCGAACTCGGCGCTCACCCCCCGCAGCGCGATGACCTGCGCCTCGCCGCTGCCGTACACCTTCCACACTTCGCTGGCCCGGGCCGCGGCCTGCGCCTGCCGGCCTACCATCGCGGTCACGTCATCTACCTCTTCCGTCTGCCTGCCGATCCGCACCGCCCCCGCTGGTCAGTGCGGCAGTTCTATCCTCGGTGCCGCCGGTGGCGGATCCGTCCGCCTCCGGGGGGAGCCGGCGCCGGAAATCCCGCTGAGGGTCGCCCCCGAGGCCGGCTCAGGGTCACCCCTGATCCGGTGGCGGCGCCGACGATAGGACCTGACGCCACGTCACGGTCAACCCTGCCGGCCGGACGATGGTCACGGTAGGTGACGGTCGCCACCCGGTCGGAACACTCAGCCGCCGGGGCGCACCAGCCCCGTCTCGTACGCCAGCACCACCGCCTGCACCCGGTCCCGCAGCCCCAGTTTGGTCAGCACGTGCCCGACGTGGGTCTTGATGGTGGTTTCGCTGACCGACAGGGCCCGGGCGATCTCCGCGTTGGATAGCCCGCGGGCCACCTGCACCAGCACCTCCCGCTCGCGCTCGGTCAGCGAGTTGAGGGCCTTGGGCGGGGTGGCCGCCGGGTCGGGCAGCATGTCGGCGAAGCGGTCCAGCAGCCGCTGCAGGATCCGGGGTGCCACCACCGCCTCCCCGGCGGCCACCGTCCGGATCGCGGTGACCAGATCCTCCGCCGGTACGTCCTTGGCCAGGAAGCCGCTCGCCCCGGCCCGCAACGCGCCGACCACGTACTCGTCCAGGTCGAAGGTGGTGAGGATGAGCACGCGCACCGGCAGCCGGGCGTCCACGATCGCCCGGGTCGCCGCCACCCCGTCCATCCGCGGCATCCGGATGTCCATCAGCACCACGTCGGGCAGCAGCCGGCGGGACAGCTCCACCGCCTCCAGCCCGTCGCCGGCCTCGGCCACGATGTCCAGGTCGTCCTCGGTGCCGAGCACCATCCGGAAGCCGGTACGCAACAGCGGCTGGTCGTCGGCGAGCAGGATCCGCACCGGTCGTGGCTGCGCCGTGCTGTCGGTCATCCGTCATCCCTCGTCGTGCCGGTCGGGCCGGGAACGGTCATGCCGGTACCGCCCCGGCGGACTCGAGCGGGATCCGCGCGTACACGCGGAAGCCGCCGCCCGGTCGCGGACCGGTCCGCAGGATCCCACCGTAGAGGGCGACCCGTTCCCGCATGCCGACCAGCCCGTGCCCGATCCGGTCGGCCGCCGGCGTCGGGCCCCGGCCGGTGTCGGTGACCTCCACCGCCAGGACGCCGTCGGCGACGGTGAGCTGGACCAGCGCGGTGGCCCGGCCGGCATGCTTGAGCGCGTTGGTCAGGGCCTCCTGCACGATCCGGTAGACGGTCAGCGCCACGCCCTCCTCCATCGGCCCCGGCGTGCCGTCGATCCGCAGCGTCACCGGCAGGCCCGCCTCCCGGACCTGCTCGACGAGGGCCTCGATGCCGGTCAGGCCCGGCTGCGGGGTCAGGTCGGCGGTCGGTTCGGCGTCGGTGCGCAGCACGTCCAGCAGCCGGCGCAGCTCGCGCAGGGTGGCCCGACCGGTCTCCTCGACCGTGGCCATCGCCTCGTCCGCAGCGTCCGGGTCCCGGCGCAGCACCCGGCGCGCCCCGGTGGCCAGCACCCCCATCACGCTGACCTGGTGGGCGACCACGTCGTGCAGCTCCCGGGCGATCCGGCGCCGCTCGTCGGCGACGGCCTGCTCGGCGAGGGACCGCTGGTTCGCCTCGGCGATCCGGGCCCGTTCGCGCAGCATCCGGGTGGACTGCCGGCGCGCCTGCACCGCCCGGCCCACCGCGTACGCCACCGACGCGGTGAGCAGGTTGTTGAGGACCAGGTACGCCGGGCCCATGTCGAGCACGCCCTTCAGCGGCGCGGCGAGGTTGGCCAGCACCACCGGCACCCACAGCAGCAGCGCGGCCAGGGTGGCCGGGCGCGGCCGCTGGTGCGCGGCCATCGTGTAGGTGAGCACGATGAAGGTCAGGCTCTGGGTGGCCGGCGCCTGCCGCAGCAGCACCGGCACGGCCAGGGTGGCCACCGCCGCGGCCACCGCCGGCCACGGCGCGACCCGGCGCAGCGCCACCGGGAACGCGCCTACCGCGCTCCAGCCCAGCGCCGTCCACAGCTGCGCGGGCCGTAGCTCGGGCGGCGCCAGCAGCAGCAACACCGTGGAGAGCAGCACCAGGGCGACCGCCGTGCCGGCGTCGACGGCCAGCGGTCGACGGTGGGCCCAGGCCCGCACCCGGTTGGTCATGCCACGACGCTATCCGCCGCCCGGCGCGCCCCCTCGTCGCCGATGCCGAACCCGGCCTCCTCCGTGAGAAGGAGGGTCACTCGTCCGCTCCGGGGGCGACCGGCCGGGACCGGGTGTCGGTCAGCGGGTCACCCGCGCCGGCGGCCGGGAACGGCGGCGGGGTCCCGCCGAAGCTGGGGCAGAGCGCTTGGTGGCTGCACCAGTCGCAGAGCCGGCTCGGCCGTGGGCGGAAATCCTGCCGCGCGGTGGCCTGCTCGATCGCCTGCCAGAGCGCCACCACCGTGCGTTCGAACCGGAGTAGCTCCTCCGCGTCCGGGGTGTAGTCGCACACCTCGGCGTCCTTGAGGTAGAGCAGCCGCAGCACGCGCGGCACCACGCCGCGGGTCCGCCACAGCACCAGGGCGTAGAACTTGAGCTGGAACAGCGCCCGCGCCTCGAACGCCTCCCGCGGTGCCCCGCCGGTCTTGTAGTCGACCACCCGCAGCGCGCCGTCGGGGGCCACGTCGAGCCGGTCCAGGTAGCCGCGGATCAGCAGCTCCTCGTCGACCACCGCGGAGATCAACGCCTCCCGCTCGGCCGGCTCCAGCCGGCGCGGGTCCTCCACCGCGAAGTAGCCCTGCAGCAGCGCCGCGGCCGAGCGGAGGAACTCCGCCGCCCCCGCCGTGTCGTCCGCGGCGAACAGCGTCGCCAGCTCCGGCTGCTCGGTGACCAGCCGGTCCCACTGCGGGGCGACCAGGTCACCGGCCGACTGCGGGGTACGCGCCGCCGCTGGCAGGTCGAACAGCCGCTCCAGCACCGCGTGCACCAGCGTGCCCCGGGCCTGCTCGACGGTGGGACGCTCGGGCAGCCGGTCGATGCTGCGGAACCGGTAGAGCAGCGGGCAGGTCTTGAAATCCGCCGCCCGCGACGGCGACAGCGACGCCCGCACCGTGGATGGCGCCACCGCCGCGGTCGGGGAGTCCTGTGTGTCGATCACCGGTTCCGCCGTCATGCCCGGAAGGTTAGGGCACCGGTGTGACAGGGCCGACGTCGCCGCACCGGTGCATGATCGCCGCCGCGTAGCATCGACCCGGTGGAGCACAGGTCCCGACCACCGCGCCGGCCCGGGCTGACCATCGGTCGGGTGTTCGGGGTGCCGCTGCGCGTGGACGCCTCGATGCTCCTGCTCACCCTGGTCGTCACCGTCCTGTACGCCAGCCTGGCCCGCCGGCAGCTCGAGGTGGGTCAGCTCGGCGGCTGGCTGGTCGGCCTGGGCTTCGTGGTCTCCCTGCTCGGTTCGGTGCTGCTGCACGAGCTCGGGCACGCCCTGACCGCCCGCCGGTACGGCATCGGTGTGCGCGGGATCACCCTGGAGCTGCTCGGCGGGTACACCGAGATGGACCGGGACGCCCCCAGCCCCCGGGTCGACCTGCTGGTCTCCCTCGCCGGCCCGGCCGTGTCCGCGGTGCTCGGCGTCGCCGCCGTGGCGGCCACCCTCGCGCTGCCCGCCGGCACCCTCGCCCACCAGCTCGCCTTCCAGTTGGCGGTCAGCAACGTGATCGTCGCGGTGTTCAACAGCCTGCCCGGGCTGCCGCTGGACGGCGGGCGGGCGCTGCGCGCCGCCGTCTGGGCGCTCACCCGGGACCGGCACCGCGGCACCGAGGTGGCCGGCTGGGTCGGTCGGGCCGTGGCCGTCGCCACCCTGGCCGTGGTCGTGCTGCTCACCCTGCGCCGGGCGATCGCGCCGCTGGCTCTGCCGCTGATGCTGCTGGTCGCCGTCACCCTGTGGCGCGGCGCCGGGCAGTCCATCCGGATGGCCCGGATCAGCCGGCGCCTGCCGCTGGTCGACCTGTCCCGGCTGGCCCGCCCGGTGCTGCCCGTGCCCAGCGGCACCCCCCTGGCGGAGGCGCAGCGCCGCCGCGCCGAGGGACCGGTTCCCGACGCGGCACTCACCGTCGTCGACTCCGCGGGCCGGCCGGTCGCCCTGGTCGACCCGGCCCGGGCCGCCGCCGTACCGCCGGAACGGCAGCCCTGGCTGGCGGTGGACGCGGTCTCCCGCGACCTGGCCTCCCTGCCCGCCCTGCCGGTGGGCGCGGACGGCGAACGCGTGATGGAGATCGTGCGGACCCACCCGGGCGCACAGTACGTGGTGACGGCAGGCGAAGATGTCGTCGGCGTTCTGCACATCGCGGATCTGGCTCAGCTCCTGGAACCCAAACGGAAGACGAACACGTGACCGCACATTCCTCCGCCGTCCCGGCCGACCCCGCCGCCGCGGCGCTGCCTCCCGTGCACCGGGGGCCGTTCCGGCCCGGTGACCGGGTGCAGCTGACCGACCCGAAGGGCCGGATGCACACCGTGACGCTGGAGCCCGGCAAGGAGTTCCACACCCACCGGGGGATCCTCAAGCACGACACGCTGATCGGCCTGCCCGACGGCAGTGTGGTCACCACCGCGGGCGGCGGCACGGCGTTCCTGGCCCTGCGGCCGCTGCTGTCGGACTACGTGCTGTCCATGCCGCGCGGCGCCCAGGTGATCTACCCGAAGGACGCGGCGCAGATCGTCATGATGGGCGACATCTTCCCCGGTGCGAAGGTCCTCGAGGCCGGCGCCGGCTCCGGCGCGCTGTCCTGCTCGCTGCTGCGCGCGGTCGGTACCGAGGGCGAGCTGCACTCGTTCGAGCTGCGGGAGGATTTCGCCAAGATCGCCGAGCGGAACGTCGAGGCGTTCTTCAACGGCCCGCACCCGGCCTGGCGGCTGCACGTCGGCGACGTCGCCGAGTGCCCGGAGACCGGCTTCGACCGGATCATCCTGGACATGCTCACCCCGTGGGAGATGCTCGACATGGTCGAGCGGGCACTCGTCCCCGGCGGCGTCCTCATCGGGTACGTGGCCACCACCCCGCAGCTGTCCGAGCTGGTCGAGGCGCTGCGCGAGCGTGGCGGCTGGACCGAGCCGCGCGCCTGGGAGTCCCTGGTGCGGGACTGGCACGCCGAAGGGCTGGCCGTGCGCCCCGACCACCGCATGATCGCGCACACCGCGTTCCTGGTCTCCGCGCGCAAGCTCGCCCCCGGGGTCACCGCCCCGCCGCGGCGCCGCAAGCCAAGCAAGGGCACCGAGGCGTACGTCCAGCGCCGGCAGGCCCTGCGCGAGGCGGAGGCGGCCCGGCAGGCGGCGGCCGGGCCGGAGCAGGAGCCGGGCGAGGCGTGACCCCCCGGCGGCACGGACGGGCATGAGCGAGCGGATCATGTGTCCCGGCGGGGACGACACCGAACGGGCGGAGACGGTGGCATGAGCGAGCGAACGGCGTGCGGCGGACGCCGGGCCCGTCCGGGCGGGCGGGACCGGCGGCGGCGCGGCAGCGGGACGAGTGAGCGCAGCGAGCGGACCGTCGGGCTCGGCGCGGCCGACTCTCCCGTCGCCAGCCGGAGGGAGGCGGCGGCATGAGCACCCCCGGCTACGGCAACGGCGACCTGCCCGCCGTCTTTCCCGACTGGTCGCCCTACGCCGATCTGGAGTCGGCCACGCGGGCGTACCTGCGCGATCCCGACATCGCCCTGGAGGCCCTCGGCGGGGTGCTGCGCGGTGCCTCCGTGCTCGGCTTCACCCTGGAACGCTTCGTCAACGAGGTCAACGGGGTGTGGCAGGAGGTGGTCGTCTGTGACGGCAGCCGCCTGGTCCTCTGGCACGGCGAGGACGTGCCGCCCGGCGAGGGGCCGCCCGGGTCGATGACCTCCTCGCTGCGGGTGGTGCCGGTCTCCACGATCACCGAGGTGGGCTGCCGGCGGCGGCTCACCCGCACCGACAACGGCGCGATCCGGGTCGACAGCATCGACGTCTACCTGCTGCTCAGCTCGCTAGACGAGGCGCCGCCCGGCGACGAGATCACCGGCGCGCCCCGGCACGACGCGCTACGGTTCGGCAAGACCCTCGACGACGGCGGCGCCGGGCAGATCGCCCGGCTGGAGGAGTTCGCCCGGATGGTCGCCTCGGTCGTCGGCCGCCCCCTGCTGTAGAGACGGCGGCGGGCCGGGGACGTCCGTCCCCGGCCCGCACCGCCCCGAACCGGGGGTCAGTCCTCGGCGTCCGGCCCGGCCACCTCGACACCGTCGCCGGCGCGCACCACGTGGATGCACTCGCCCGGGCATTCCTTCGCCGAGTCGATCACCTCGAGGCGCAGGTGCTCCGGCACGTCCACCCGGGCCCCCGGGGCCAGCTGCAGCTCGCCGTCGGAGCCCTTGACGTACGCCAGGCCGTCCAGGTCGAACTCGAAGACCTCGGGCGCGTACTGCACGCACAGCCCGTCGCCCGTGCAGAGATCCTGGTCCACCCAGACCTGAAGCTGGTCCGTCGCGACCTCTGCCACCGGTGCACCCCCCATGTTCTCCCGTACCACGCCCCGACGGTACCCGAACGGCCGTACCCGCCCGGCGACCAGCCCTTGGCGATCAAGCTTCGGTGACGGGCGCGTTGCGGAGGACCGAATCGGGCTCACAGCGGCTAGTGTTAGCTCAGAACGTTCGAGCCCCCCGGGGAGGTGGGACGTGGCACGCAGCGACGACGCGGACTCGCGCGCCGCACGGTGGGAGAAGGAGGCCCACGATCTCTCCACGCAGGTCGCGTTCCTGCAAGAGGAACTCGCCCTGGTGCGGCGCAAGTTGACCGAAAGCCCCCGACACGTCCGGCAGCTCGAGGAGCGGCTGGCGGCCACCCAGGCCCAGTTGGCGCGGCTAACCGAGAACAACGAGCGGCTCGTGAGCACCCTCAAGGAGGCTCGCGCGCAGATCGTGACGCTCAAGGAGGAGATCGACCGCCTCGCACAGCCCCCGAGTGGCTACGGCGTCTTCCTGGCCAAGCACGACGACGGCACGGTGGACGTCTTCACCGGCGGGCGCAAGCTTCGGGTTGCCGTCTCGCCCTCGCTGGACGTCGACGAGCTGCGTCGCGGCCAGGAGGTCCTGCTCAACGACGCGCTCAACATCGTGGACGCGTTCGGCTACGAGCGGGTCGGCGAGGTGGTGATGCTCAAGGAGGTGCTCGCCGGGCCCGACGGCGCTCCCGGTGACCGGGCGCTGGTGGTCTCCCACTCCGACGAGGAGCGGATCGTGCACCTCGCGGAGACCCTGATCGGCACCTCGATAAGGGCCGGCGACTCGCTGATGATCGAGCCCCGCTCGGCGTACGCCTATGAGCGGATCCCGAAGAGCGAGGTCGAGGAGCTCGTCCTGGAGGAGGTGCCCGACGTCGGCTACGAGGACATCGGTGGCCTCCAGGCGCAGATCGAGCAGATCCGCGACGCTGTGGAACTGCCGTTCCTGCACTCCGACCTGTTCCGCGAGCACCAGCTCCGGCCGCCGAAGGGCATCCTGCTCTACGGCCCGCCCGGCTGCGGCAAGACCCTGATCGCCAAGGCGGTGGCCAACTCGCTGGCCAAGAAGATCGCCGAGCGGCGCGGCGAGGAGAAGCACACCAGCTTCTTCCTCAACATCAAGGGTCCCGAACTGCTCAACAAGTACGTCGGCGAGACCGAGCGGCACATCCGGTTGATCTTCCAGCGGGCGCGGGAGAAGGCCGGCGAGGGCACCCCGGTGATCGTGTTCTTCGACGAGATGGACTCCGTGTTCCGCACCCGCGGTTCCGGCGTCTCCTCCGACGTGGAGAACACCATCGTCCCGCAGTTGCTCAGCGAGATCGACGGCGTGGAGGGCCTGGAGAACGTCATCGTCATCGGCGCCTCCAACCGGGAAGACATGATCGACCCGGCGATCCTGCGTCCCGGCCGGCTCGACGTGAAGATCAAGATCGAGCGGCCGGACGCCGAGGCGGCCAAGGACATCTTCTCCAAGTACATCCTGGCGGGTCTGCCGCTGCACGCGGACGACCTGGCCGAGCACGGTGGCGACCCGCAGGCCACCGTCGCCGCGATGATCGACGCGGTGGTGCTGCGGATGTACTCGGAGACCGAGGAGAACCGGTTCCTCGAGGTCACCTACGCCAACGGCGACAAGGAAGTCCTCTACTTCAAGGACTTCAACTCCGGCGCGATGATCCAGAACATTGTCGACCGGGGCAAGAAGATGGCCATCAAGGAGTTCCTCACCTCCGGGCGCAAGGGGCTGCGGCTGCAGCACCTGCTCGACGCCTGCGTCGACGAGTTCCGCGAGAACGAGGACCTGCCCAACACGACCAACCCGGACGACTGGGCGCGCATCTCCGGCAAGAAGGGCGAGCGGATCGTCTACATCCGCACGCTCGTCTCCGGCGGCAAGGGCGCCGAGGCCGGCAGGTCGATAGAGACCGCCAGCAACACCGGCCAGTACCTGTAGTCCGACGCACGACCGGAGGCCCGTGGCGCCCGCGCCGCGGGCCTCCGCGCGTCCGCGTCCGGCCCCGCCGTGAGCGAGCGCAGCGAGCGAACCATCATGCTCAGCGCCGTGATGCCGCACGCCGGCGCCGACCGCAGGGAGGCGGTGGCGCGAGCCGCCACACCGTACGCCCCGGGCCGCCACGCCCCCTTCCTGCGTGACGACGACTACGCTCGACGTGACGGGGGACCGGGACGGCGAGCGGAGCGGGTAGGTCGATGAGCGTAAGACGGATCATGGGCACCGAGGTCGAGTACGGCATCTCCGTGCCCGGCCAGGCCGGGGCCAACCCGATGGTCACCTCCTCGCAGGTGGTCAACGCCTACGGGGCGCGCCCGGAACTCAACCGGGGTGGCCGGGCCCGCTGGGACTACGAGGAGGAGTCGCCGCTGCGCGACGCCCGCGGCTTCACCTACTCCGGCGCTGCGTACGACCCGGCTGAGGCGCTCGCCGACGAGGACCTGGGGCTGGCCAACGTCATACTCACCAACGGGGCCCGGCTGTACGTCGACCACGCCCACCCGGAGTACTCCACCCCCGAGGTGACCAACCCCCTGGACCTGGTCCGCTGGGACAAGGCGGGAGAGCGGGTGATGGCCGAGGCGGCCCGGCGGGCCGCCACCATCCCGGGCACCCACCCGATCCACCTCTACAAGAACAACACCGACAACAAGGGCGCCAGCTACGGCGCCCACGAGAACTACCTGATGCGGCGGCAGACCCCGTTCGCCGACATCGTGGCGTACCTGACGCCGTTCTTCGTCACCCGTCAGGTGGTCTGCGGCGCCGGCCGGGTCGGCATCGGCCAGGACGGCGGCCAGAGCGGCTTCCAGATCTCCCAGCGGGCAGACTTCTTCGAGGTCGAGGTGGGGCTGGAGACCACCCTCAAGCGGCCGATCATCAACACCCGCGACGAGCCGCACGCGGACGCCGACAAGTACCGCCGGCTCCACGTCATCATCGGCGACGCCAACCTGTCGGAGATCTCCACGTACCTCAAGGTCGGCGCCACCGCGCTGATCCTCACCATGATCGAGGCGAAGGCGCTCGGCCCCGACCTCGGCATCGCCGACCCGGTCAGTGAGCTGCGCGCGGTCAGCCACGACCCGTCGCTCAAGCACCTCATGCGGATGCGCGACGGCCGCAGGCTGACCGCCCTGGACGTCCAGTGGGCGTACCTGGAGCGGGTCCGGTCCTTCGTGGACGACCGGTACGGCACCGACGTCGACGAGCAGACCGCCGACGTGCTCGACCGCTGGGAGAGTGTGCTCGACCGACTCGGCCGCGATGCCTTCCTCTGCGCCGACGAGCTGGACTGGGTGGCCAAGCTGCGGCTGCTGGAGGGCTACCGGGAGCGGGAGAAGCTCGGTTGGGGCGCGCACAAGCTCCAGCTGGTCGACCTCCAGTACTCCGACGTCCGGCCGGAGAAGGGGCTCTACCACCGGCTGGTGACCCGCGGCGCGATGCGGACGCTGCTCAGCGACGAGCAGAGCCGCACCGCGATGACCGAACCGCCGGAGGACACCCGGGCCTACTTCCGCGGCCGCTGCCTGGCCCAGTACGCCTCCGAGGTGGTCGCCGCGAGCTGGGACTCGGTCATCTTCGACGTGGGCCGGGAGTCGCTGGTCCGGGTGCCGATGATGGAACCCGAGCGGGGCACCCGCAAGCACGTCGGGCAGCTCTTCGACCGGTGCGAGAGCGCCAAGGACCTGCTGGAGACGCTGACCGGCGGCTGAGCCGGATGCCGGAAAGCCCGTCCCGCGCTGGAACCCGGCGCGCGACGGGCTTTTCGTCGTCTGCGCGAGGTAAGTTGATCGCAGGGATCGTGGAGGAGGCAACGATGGCGACCCAAGAAGGCGGCCAGACCCAGCACGGCAAGTCGCACGAGGAGGTCGAGGAGGCCACCGCGCAGGCCAACCCCGAGGTTGCCGAGCGGCACGCCGAGATCACCGAGGACGTCGACGACCTGCTCGACGAGATCGACTCCGTCCTGGAGGAGAACGCAGAAGAGTTCGTGAGGGGATACGTACAAAAAGGCGGTCAGTGATCATACCGGGGCGAAACGGACATGCCGCTTCCCTTGGATGATCGAGACGGCCGGCGCCGTTGCCGCGACTGCGGGGAATGGAAGATGCTCGATGAATTCTGCGCGAGCAGCAAACGTCCCAGCGGTCGCGGCAGCTATTGCAAGCCCTGCTTCAACGAGCGGTCGAAGGCCAGTTACGCCAAGCGAGTGAGCGAGAGGTACGGCCGAGAGGTGAAGCCTGCCCGGGAACTCCCGGACGGCCACCGCTTCTGCGCCGACTGTGGAACCGTCAAGCCCGTGGCTGACTTTCCGCGCAATCGCTCCGACAGCACGGGTTACGCCACGTACTGCAAGCCCTGTCACAACACACGTACCAGCGAGACCAAGCAGCGGCTCTACGGCGGCAATCGCGAGTACCACCTGCGCCAGCGTTACGGGGTAGGGCAGAAGGAGTTCGACGAGCTCCTGGCCGAGCAAGGTGGTACGTGCGCGATCTGTGGCGCGGCGGACCCGCAACATCTGGACCACGATCATCGCACCGGATGGGTGCGCGGGATACTCTGCTTCAACTGCAACGGTGGTCTTGGCCAGTTCCGTGACAGTCCCGTGCGGCTGGCCAGGGCGATCACGTACCTGAGAGGAACCACGTGGCAGCGGGTTTTGATCCATCCGGGCGTCTACCAGATGTGTTCACCAACGCGGGGACGTCCTCCTTCACAGCGTTCCTGAGCAAGGTGGCCCCCGAGATGCTGCCCGGCCGGCGGCCGCTGCCGCCCGGCATGGCCGCCGACATGGCGCCGCACGCGACGACCATCGTGGCCATCTCGGCCGCCGGTGGCGTGGTGATGGCCGGCGACCGGCGCGCCACGATGGGCAACCTGATCGCCCAGCGGGACATCGAGAAGGTGCACCCGGCCGACGCGTACTCGCTGGTCGGCATCGCGGGCACCGCGGGCATCGGCATCGAGCTGATGCGACTGTTCCAGGTGGAACTCGAGCACTACGAGAAGATCGAGGGCGCCATGCTCTCGCTCGACGGCAAGGCCAACCGGCTGGCCGCGATGATCCGCGGCAACCTGGGCGCGGCGATGCAGGGCCTCGCGGTCATTCCGCTGTTCGCCGGGTTCGACCTGGCGGCCAGCGACCCGGCCCGGGCCGGCCGGATCTTCAGCTTCGACGTGACCGGCGGCCCGTACGAGGAGACCGGCTACGACGCGATCGGGTCCGGCTCGCTGTTCGCCAAGTCGGCGTTGAAGAAGCGGTTCCGGGCGGGCCTGTCGATCGACGACGCGGTGCGGCTCGCCGTCGAGGCGCTCTACGACGCGGCCGACGACGACACCGCGACCGGTGGCCCGGACCTGACCCGCCGGATCTACCCGGTGGTGATGACCGCGACGGCGGAGGGCACGCACCGGCTCACCGAGGCCGAGACGGCGGCGACCGCGGAGAGCGTCGTGGCCGGCCGGATGGAGAACCCGGGCGGCTGACCCCGCTCCCACCTCACCCGTCAGCAGTCCGCAACACAGCGCCCGAAGGAGAACCGCCGCCGTGGCCATGCAGTTCTACGCCTCGCCCGAGCAGATCATGCGCGACCGCTCCGAGTTGGCCCGCAAGGGCATCGCCCGGGGCCGGAGCGCGGTGGTCCTGAGCTACGAGGGCGGGGTGCTCTTCGTCGCGGAGAACCTGTCCAGCACCCTGCACAAGGTCAGCGAGATCTACGACCGGATCGGTTTCGCGGCGGTGGGCCGCTACAACGAGTTCGAGAACCTGCGCCGGGCCGGGGTGCGGATGGCCGATCTGAACGGCCTGAGCTACGACCGGCGGGACGTCACCGGCCTGGCGCTGGCCAACGCGTACGCGCAGACGCTGGGTGCCATCTTCACCGAGCAGTCGAAGCCGTTCGAGGTGGAGGTCTGCGTGGCGGAGGTGGGCGCCACGCCGGACGACGATTCGCTCTACCGGGTGACGTACGACGGTTCGGTCAACGACGAGCCGGGCCGGATGGCGATGGGTGGCCAGGCCGAGTCGATCACCGGGGTGCTGAAGAACGAGCACCGGCCGGAGATGTCGCTGTCCGAGGCGATCCGGGCCGCGGTGAAGGCGCTCGGCAGCGTCGGCGGGGAGGGCGGGACGGCCCGTGCCATCGCCGCGAACCAGATGGAGGTGGCGGTGCTGGACCGCCGCCGGGTGGGGCGGACGTTCCGGCGGGTGACCGGGGCGGCGTTGACCGCGCTGCTGGAGGGGGACGCGAGCGCGGACACCGCGCCGGCGCCGGGGCGGGCGCAGACCCCGACTTCGCCCACCGAGGAGGCGAAGAAGCCGACCACGTCGGCTGGTTCGGCGGACCTGGAGGGCCAGCAGGGCGAGCAGTCGGGCGACTGACGGTCGGGCCCGGCGCGCGCCCTGTGCGGCGCGGCATGCCGCCCGTGGCGGGCCGGGCCGGCAGACGTCGCGCGGCGAGGCGGCGGCGGATCCCGGGGGACGTGCCGGGCTTGGCCGTAGCGGCCCGGCGGGTCAGCGGTGCGGCTGGAGCGGCTGCCACCAGGCGCGGTTGGTCCGGTACCAGTCGACCGTCTCGGCGAGCCCGCCGTCCAGGTCGACGGTGGGCACCCAGCCGAGTTCGCGGCGGGTGGTGGTGCAGTCCAGCGAGTAGCGGCGGTCGTGGCCCCGACGGTCGGCGACCGGCCGGACGCGGTCCCAGCCGGCGCCGCAGGCGGCGAGGAGGCGGCCGGTGAGTTCCCGGTTGGTCAGTTCGGTGCCGCTGCCGAGGTGGTAGACGCCGCCGACCCGGCCGTGGAGCTGGGCCAGCGCGATGCCGTGGCAGTGGTCGTCGACGTGCAGCCAGTCGCGGACGTTGCCGCCGTCGCCGTACAGCGGCACGTCGTGCCCGTCGAGCAGGTTGGTGACGAACAGCGGCACGATCTTTTCGGGGTACTGGTACGGGCCGTAGGTGTTGGCGCCGCGGGTGATGACGACGTCGAGGCCGTGGGTGCGGTGGTAGGCGAGGGCGAGCAGGTCGGCGCCGGCCTTGCTGGCCGAGTAGGGGGAACTGGGCCGCAGCGGCGTCTGCTCGGTCCAGGAGCCGGTGTCGATGGACCCGTACACCTCGTCGGTGGAGACCTGCACGAACCGGCCGACCCCGTGGCGCAGGGCGGCGTCGAGCAGGATCTGAGTGCCGACCACGTTGGTGGTGACGAACGGGGCGGCGTCGGTGATGGAGCGGTCGACGTGGGATTCGGCGGCGAGGTGCACGACGACGTCGTGACCGGGGACGGTGGCGTCGACGAGGGCGGCGTCGCGGATGTCGCCGCGGACGACCCGCAGCCGGGGGTCGGCGCGCACCGGGTCGAGCGCGGCGTCGGTGGCGGCGTAGGTCCAGGCGTCGAGCACGGTGAGGGCGTCCACCGGCAGGTCCGGCTCGGCGCCGGTGAGCAGCCGCCGGACGTACGCCGATCCGATGAAGCCGGCGCCGCCGGTGACGAGGATTCTCACGGCTGGGACCGTACCCGGCGGTGGGATGCGCGGACGCGGGGAATGCCCGGCCCGGTGCGGATGAGACCACTGGGTTGAGCGCTGCCCATCTGAGGCCCCGGGCGGCTAATGTCACATCATGGAGCGGCGAATCTTCGGCCTCGAGACCGAGTACGGCGTCACCTGCACCTATCGCGGGCAGCGCCGGCTGTCCCCCGACGAGGTCGCGCGATACCTGTTCCGGCGGGTGGTGTCGTGGGGCCGATCGAGCAACGTGTTTCTGCGCAACGGGGCCCGGCTCTACCTGGACGTGGGCTCGCACCCGGAGTACGCGACGCCGGAATGCGACTCGGTGACCGATCTGGTGGCCCACGACCGGGCGGGGGAGCGGATCCTGGAGGGGCTGCTCGTCGACGCGGAGAAGCGGCTGCACGACGAGGGCATCGCGGGTGAGATCTACCTGTTCAAGAACAACACCGACTCGGCCGGCAACTCGTACGGCTGCCACGAGAACTATCTGGTGTCCCGGCACGGCGAGTTCGGCCGGCTCGCCGACGTGCTGATCCCGTTCCTGGTCACCCGGCAGTTGATCTGCGGCGCGGGGAAGGTGCTGCAGACGCCACGCGGGGCGGTCTACTGCCTGTCGCAGCGGGCCGAGCACATCTGGGAGGGCGTCTCCTCGGCGACCACCCGGAGCCGGCCGATCATCAACACCCGGGACGAGCCGCACGCGGACGCGGAGCGGTACCGGCGTCTGCACGTGATCGTCGGCGACTCGAACATGAACGAGGTGACCACGCTGCTGAAGGTGGGCACCGCGGACATCGTGCTGCGGATGATCGAGGCCGGGGTGGTGATGCGGGACCTGACGCTGGAGAACCCGATCCGGGCGATCCGCGAGGTGTCGCACGATATCACCGGCCGGCGCAAGGTGCGCCTGGCCTCCGGCAAGGAGGTCTCCGCGCTGGAGATCCAGCAGGAATACCTGGCGAAGGCGACGGAGTTCGTGGAGCGCCGGGGCGGGGACCAGACCGCGAAGCGGGTGGTGGATCTCTGGGCGCGGGTGCTGCGGGCGGTGGAGACCGGGGACCTGGACCCGGTGGCCCGGGAGATCGACTGGGTGACGAAGCTGCGCCTGATCGAGCGGTATCAGCGCAAGCACGACCTGCCGCTGTCGCACCCGCGGGTGGCGCAGATGGATCTGGCGTATCACGACCTGCGGCGTGGGCGGGGCCTGTACGGGCTGCTGGAGCGGCGCGGCGAGGTGGACCGGGTGGCCACCGACCCGGAGATCTTCGAGGCGAAGGAGACGCCGCCGCAGACCACCCGGGCGCGGCTGCGGGGTGAGTTCATCCGGCACGCGCAGGAGAAGCGGCGGGACTTCACCGTCGACTGGGTGCACCTGAAGCTGAACGACCAGGCGCAGCGGACGGTGCTGTGCAAGGACCCGTTCCGGGCGTACGACGAGCGGGTGGAGCGGCTGATCGCGAGCATGTGAGGCGGCGGGCCGGGGCCGGGGGCCCCGCCCCCCCCCCCCCCGGGCCCGCCCCCCCCCCTTTTAACATCACAAACCACCCGCCGCCGCCCGGGGCCCCCGAAGCGACAAAGGATCGCCCCCGGCCCGGGGCAAAAAACCC
>NZ_JBIAHQ010000042.1:0-30868 GCF_042870725.1 Micromonospora sp. NPDC006431 | reverse complement strand
GAACCCGCCACCGTCAAGAACTCCCGCCTCCTCGGCTACACCCCCAACTGAATGCTCATTGCTGATCGGAGCCCCGCGCCCGAGGACGGGGACGCCCGCGGAACGCCCCATGGCCACCGCGCAATCGAGTGAGAGGCGTCAAGGAGTCTTGAACGCTCCGATCAGGTGAGTCGCGCGGGCATGCCCCCGTCGGGGGGAGCCGGACACGTGCTGCCGACGAGTGAGATCGCGTGCCGAACAGCGCTGAGACCTGACTACCGTCTGCGGTTTGCTGATGCGCCTGCACAACCTTGGCCGCAGCGTTCGCTGCCTCCCTGCTGCCTCAACGGGCGGCCTGGCCCTGAAGTTCGCCTCACCTCCTTGGCGGGCCCGTTGTGATGGTTTGACGCCGGCAGGCGCGGGAAGGCACAAGCCCAGCGCGTTCCCGTCCCTGGCCCGAGCCCGGAACGATGAGGTTGATATGGAAGACCGCGATCGGTTGGAAGAGCTGCGTCACCAGGCCCACATTATGGGAATCAAAGGCAACGCCAGGATGACTGAAGAAGAGCTGCGCGCGGCCGTCGCCAAAGTCAACAAGGGCGAGCAGCCGCAGATGCCCAAGCGCGAAGCCAAGCGTTGATCAACGGACCCGAGCCGCAGCCCGGATCCGGGTAAACCACCTCGCAGAATCCGGCGTACAGGTCGACTCGTCCGTCGCCCACCAGGCCAGCCACCGTCAAATGGTGGCTGGCCTGCTGTTTCTTCGGACGCTGCTGGTCGTCGTCGGTCGTCATTGGTCGGCCTTTGACGGCCCCGTCACGGCCCAGACGGTCCAGCGACGGCCCGGGAGCACAGCCAGCGTGGCATGTCGCACGGTTAGCTTGGGAATCGGGCTGAGTTGTGTCCCCCTGGCCTGGCGCCCGCAGGTCGTTGAAGCATGGGCCACTCGGCCAAGCTCTGCGCTGCACCCCCCTGGCCTATATCGACCGCCGTGTCGGGCACGGATCGGGCCTCTCCAACCTGAGCAGTCACGCTCTGCCAGCAGCGGCAGGTATCCACCAGCGTCCGTGGTTGTCCGCCGCCGCGCGTGCCGATCGTCACCCAGTTAGTCACCCCAGCCCAAGCCAGGGCCGACGGCCCAGCCGGCCCAGCGACGGCCCCGGGAACGGTCATCGCCGCCAGGTCGACGATCAGCTTGGGATTGGACAAGATCGGATGTCGTGCTGGGTAGCCGCTGGCCGGTCCGGTCCTGGATGGCCTGACTTGTGTGGTTGGGCTCAGCGACTGTTACGGGATCGGCGGACCGCCCAGACCCCACCGACGATGGCCACAGCAGTCGGCAAGAGGCAGCAGAGTGTCAGAGGGTGGTTCGGTAGCTGATGTCCTTTGTGGGCTTGGCTCGATATGTGAATGTGAGCCGTAGTCGTAACCGGTGAGGTCGTGGCCGCGTTGGGCTGATCACGGGTGAGCGTGCGGCGTATCCGAGCGATCTGACCGATGAGCAGTGGGCGGTGGTCGGACCGTTCCTGCAGGCGTGGAAAGACCGGCACCCGTCGGTGTCGGGGCATCAGGGCCGCTACGAGTTGCGGGAGATCGTGAACGCGATCTTCTACCAGAACCGGACCGGTTGTCAGTGGGCCTACCTGCCGCACGACCTGCCGCCGAAGTCGGCCACCTACTACTACTTCGCGTTGTGGCGCGATGACGGCACCGACCAGGCGATTCATGATCTGCTGCGCTGTCAGGCGCGAGAGAAGGCGGGTCGGGCGGAGGACCCGACCGCGGTGGTGTTGGACACCCAGTCGATCCGGGCAGCCAACCACGTGCCGGCCGCGACGACCGGCAAGGACGCCGGCAAGAAGGTACCCGGCCGCAAGCGGGGCCTCGCGGTGGACGCGTTGGGGTTGATCATCGCGGTGGTGGTCACCGCGGCGTCGGTCACCGACAACGCGATCGGCGTGAAGCTGCTGGACAACGTCGTGGCGCACACCCCGACGGTGACCAAGGCGTGGGTCGACGCCGGGTTCAAAGACGACGTGCAGATCCACGGCGCCGTGAACGGTATCGACGTCGAACAGGTCGAACGCACCGACACCACGGCCGGGTTCGTGCCGATCCCACGCCTGTGGGTGGTCGAGCAGACCAACGGCACGCTGATGCTGCACCGCCGCCTGGTCCGCGAGTACGAAAGCCGACCCGCCTCAGCGGTGTCGCGCACCTGGTGGGCGTCCACGGCGAACCTGATCCGCCGGCTGACCGGCACCGCCACCGCGTCCTGGCGCGACCCGGGCCACCAGCGGTGACCCCGCCGGCGCTGCTGACCCTGCTCACCGAACGCGAGACCGCCGCCGGCCTCGTCGCGGAGCGGCTTCGCGAGCAGATCACCTCCCTCACCGACCAGCTCACCGCCGCCGAGACGGAACTGGCCGAACTCGCCATCACCCGCAAGACGCTGCGCAGCCTGACCGGCCACACCGATCCGCCGGCAGCCGCTGACGTGACCGTCGCCAGCCCGGCCTACAACCGCCCTGAGATGTCCGGAACGCCTGCTCGTGCTACAGGAGTGGAACACAGCTCGTGCCCGCTCGTGCCCGTCCGGGGCACCAGCTACTGGCATGTGGCTGGCACGCCAACGGCTGATCCGGCGCACTCTGTTGCTCACCTAGACTGTCCGAATGACGGCGGAGCAGCGGGTCATAGACCTTGATGCGCAAGGTGATGTGGTGGCTGACCCGGATGAGGCTCCACGGCGCCGTCGACCGATCGGGCGACCACCGGGCCCCTACATCATCGGCGCGTTCGTTCTTGGCGCAACGCTCGGCGGCATCGGTGGAGCCCAATTGCAGGCCTCCCGCGAGGAACAAACGCGGGCCGCCACCGTCGCGGTTACCGCCGTTGCCAGTTCGGCAAAGGGCGATGGTAGGAATTCCGGCGGCATGGCGCAATTTGATGCGCAAGTAACGGTGGTCAACGCTGGACCACAGCCAGTCACAGTACGTGCAGCTGAAGCACGTTTCACCGGCATCGACATACGCCCGACGGATTCGTCTTCCCGACTGCGTCCTGCCGCAGCAGGCGTAATAGACATTCAGCTTGTGGCCGACTGCTCGATCGGGCACAGTTCCCTGCCATTGCGACTGTCGGTAGAAACAGCAGACCACCGAACCCATCTAGTCAACGTTGAGGTGTGGTACGCCGGCAGCGTTTGGCACGACCGGGCCAGGTCGCTATGTGGCCAGACTGGTTGAGGCGGATCTCTGAGGATTCTGCAGTCCGCCAGCGTGGCCGGCCGGCCCGGCCGATGCCGGCCATGCCAGAGGCCGCCAGCAGGCCGGGGCCGGGCCGGCGCGGCCCGCTTTGCGGGCCGCCTTGATCCTCGAGGAGGCCACTTCCGCAACTCGTGCAGACCTGGTTTTGTCGGCACGGTTCACCGCGGCCTGGCGCTGAGATAGTCGCGCGGCACCGTCAGGTGGAAGGTGCCTTGCATCGCTCAGACGGACGGGGCTAGTCAAGGTTTTGACCAGCCATGTCGGCGGCTGGGGAGCGCCGAGCGGTCGTGTGGCTGCCGCCCAACCTCCCGCTACTGGCCGTTGCTGACCTCTGCATCGGGAACGGATCGGTGTCGACACCGACGCCCGTCGTCGCGGCTGCGTCGCTCGCTCCTCCGGCGGCAACCGCCCTCAGCAGCAACTCACCCCACCCGCAGCCGAGGTCAAGCACCCGCGCGCCAGGCCGGATATCAAGCCGCTGCAGAAGCAGGGCGGCGTGCTCCTCAGACAACGGGGTGTTCCAGCGCATCCGCACATAGCGCAAGGCGGCGAGGTCGTCGGTCGTCTGCATCCGCTGAGGGTGCCAACTCCGGATCGACGCGCATCCCCGTTTCGCGACCATCGCGGCAAGCGATGGCCGTTCTCTGCCGCTAGAGCCGCATGTACGTCGGCGCCGCGCGACCACCGTGCTGCGCACGGTCCACTTCGAGGTGAAGCCGATAGGTCGGTGAGCTGTAAGCGTGACCGGCGTGGCAGAGGCTGGCCGAGTGGAGACAACGAGGATGCGGCTTCTGCTGCCCTGGATGACCGCCGTGGCGCTGCTTAGCGGTTGCGGCTCGGCCGCCGGCGGCAGCCCAGCCGGCGACGACCTCGACGGGCTGCGCGAGCAGGCGCGCGCCGCCCTGGACCGCTATGACCAGGCGGTACGCGGTGCGGGCGACACCGCGCGGTTCATGCCGGTGGGGGAGCTGACCCGGCAGCTCGGCGACTGGGAGCTGGCGAACGGTGCCTACAAGGAGAGTCTGGCGGCCGGTCGCGTCGAGGCCACCGCAGCGCTGCCCACCGCGCCGACGCCGACCGGGAACCTCGTCTGGGCCGACGGCACCAAGCAGTCCCTGCCGTTGGTCGCGGCGGATGAAACGTTGGCGCAGGTGCGCCAGGCCGGGACCGGCGACTGCGTCGACTGCGCGCCGCTGAAGGTCACCGGTGCCCGCCTGACGACGATGACGATCTCCACCACCCGGGGCTCCGCGACCGTCCCGGCCTGGGAATACACCCTCGACAGCACCGCCGTGCGGCTGGCTCGACCGGCGGTGGCGGCCTCGTCCGCGGTCCAGGTGGAACCGCCGCCGTGGGACCCCGACAAGCCGACCGGCGGGCTGCAGATCGAGACGGCGACCACGACGACCACCAGCCGCGAGCTGGCTGTCACCTTCACCGGTGTCCCTGACCCGCGCAGTGAGCCGTGCGGAGCCGACTACAGCGCCGAGGCAGTCGAGTCGGACCAGGCCGTCGTCGTGATCGTCATCGAGCACCGGCACGCCAGGGCCGAGTCGTGCGGGGACGTCGGGGCGCGGCGCAGCGCCACCGTCGAGCTGGCGCGACCGCTGGGGGAGCGGGCGGTCCTCGAGGTGCAGCAGGGCCTGCCGGTCAGCGTGACGATCCGCTGACCTCAGCCGGCGGGAAGCGGTCCCGGCTACCCGAGCGGGACTTGGACGGCGACGTCGTGGTTGGGGTAGTACGCCTCGAACTGGTCCGCGCCGTACTTGTCGCGGAACATCGCCACGACGTGGTCGACCCGGTCCGCGTCGGTGATCGGGGTGGCGCTGGAACTCAACGCCGTGCCGTTAGCGGCGATCTGGATCATCGGCGTGCGCCGGACGTTCTTGTACCAGTCGCTGTTCGAGCCGGTGACCGGGACCAGGAAGACGCTGTCTTCCTCCTGCACGAACCACACCGGGTGCGAGATCTGCCGTCCCGACTTCCGGCCGGTCACGGTGATCTCGACCTCCCTGACGCCCTGCAGAGCGTCTCTGATCGCGTTGGCCACGATGTCCTCCGACAGCTGTCCCGACATGCTTTCATCTGCCAGGCTACGAAGCCCCGTGGCCGCCCGAAGCGGGTTCCGCGACCTTGTCACCGGCAGAGGCTCGGGGCTGCGGTGCGTGCCATCGATAGGTGATGATGTACGGCCGTGGCCCGATTGCTGGATCTGGATGAGCTTGTCGAGCACTGGACGCTGTTGGATGACGAGCGGGAGCTGATTTCCGGCAAGCGCGGGCCGACGCGGCTGGGTTCGCACTGTTGTTGAAGTTAAACGCGGGCCGGCCGGTTCCGCGCGGGCGCGGTGAGCTGCCGGATGAGGGGGTGGAATTCGTGGGCCGCCAGGTCGGGGTGGAGCCGGCCGAGCTGGGCCTGTACGGGTGGACCGGCCGCACGATCGAGTACCGGCGCCGCCAGCGCGGACGACCAGACCGCCAGGGTCCACAGAACTGAACATCGAACGGGAGGCTGGCCCCATGGGCAAGCTTGCAACGCGGTCGCCAGGGCGCGTGTCGTCGGCGCCGACAGTGGCGCCGCGACCGGCATGACCGGCAGTCCGCCCAGGAACGCTGGCGCACCGTGCCGGTACCGGGCTACAAACGGAAGGCCCTGCGACCATGGCCGTTGGCCACGGTGGTGCTCCGCGAGGGGGCGACCGTGTCCGCCGAGGAATTGCGCGAGTTCCTCAGTGCCCGGGTTGCGCACTGGCAGTTGCCCGAGCGGTGGGCGTTCATCGAGGCGGTGCCGAAGACTTCGGTGGGGAAGTTCGACAAGAAGCGGGTCCGCGCCCGGTACGCCGACGGCGACCTGCCGGTAACCGTGGTGGGCTGAGGTACGGCACGCGGCGTACGCCGCCCCGGGCGCTTCGGGTGAACCGCCTACTACTTCCTTGCCAGCCGCATTTACTTTTTGCGGGTTGTGGCGGCCCTCGTTCCCGAGGTGCGCTACGACTGCCTGAGCGGGACGGCACCCCGCGGACGGGTGGATCATGCTGGGGGATCCGAGGAAGCTGCTGCTCAAGGGTGAGGCGACGGGGCGCGCCTCGTTCCTGGAGCTCTTCTTCGACCTGGCCTTCGCCTTCGCGCTGACCCAGGTGGTGTCCGGGGGCGTGGAGAGCCTCACCATGGCTTCTGGCGTGCACGACTTCGGCATGAACGTGGTCAGCGCCGCCAAGGCGGTTTTCCTGCTGCTCGCCCTCTGGGCGGTCTGGCAGGGCACCGCCTGGACGACCAGCCGGTACGACCCGTATCAGCCGATGGTCCAGCTCGTCGTGCTGATCGCGCTGGTGTCCAGCATGGTGATGGGAGTGGGGACCTCGCGCGCCTTCCGCGACGCCGCAGCCACCTTCGTGGCTGGTTATGTGATCGCTCAGGTGAGCCGGCCGCTGCTGCTCGCCATAGCGCTGCGCGGCGACGAGCGGCAGCGACTCAAGGTGCGGATGTTGATCACCTACGCGGCGACGGCGGTCCTGTGGATCCTCGGCGCCCTGTTCGCGTGGTCCGGAACTCGATTGTTCTTCTGGGGACCAGCCTTGGCCATCGAGTATCTGGCCAACCGGTTCGGTTGGCCGGTGCCCGGCCTCGGCCGCTCGGCACCCGCCCAATGGTCCATCGCCGGCACGCATTTGGCCGAGCGGTACCAGCAGTTCTTCCTCGTGGCTCTCGGCGAGGTGGTGTTGGTCACCGGGCTGACCTACGTGAGCGGGGAGCGTTCCCTGGCGTCGACGGTGGCCTTCGCGGTCACCGTGGGAAAGTCGATCCTGATCTGGCGGATCTACTTCTACCGCGCCGGCCAGATCCTCGCCGAGGCGGTCCAGGCGAGCCCGGCTCCGGCACGCATCGGGCGGTCCGCCGCCGATTCCCACATGATCATGATCGCCGGTGTCATCATCATGGCGATCGGCTACGAGCTGGCGATCGCCCGTCCGCTCGGGCATGCCCCGCCCGTTTGGACCGCGGCGACCCTCGCTGGGCCGGCCGTGTACATGGTGGGCCGGTCCCGCTTCGAGCACGAGGTGTTCGGTCGAGTATCCCCGTCCCGGCTGGTCGCCATCGGTGCGCTGGTCCTGCTCTTCCCGGCGTTGCTCTGGGCGTCGCCGCTGGTCGTGCTGGCCGCAGCCGGGGTCGTGCTGACCGGGGTGGCCCTCGCCGACGCGAGGCGGGCGTGGGGCAAGCCGCCTGAGCCACCGGCGCCGCCGATCTGACGGGTTGCCCACCGGCCGGGCCGGCCGGTGCGCCACGCGGGGCGGGGCGCGGTCGGCCACCTGGCTGTCGAGTTGATCGCGGCGGCCCTGCCGGGCTCCGGCGTCGGCGGCGTCGCCACCGGCGCCCCACCGGGCTCGCCGGCCGATCTCTCGTAACACCCCTTTTGGGCGCTGCACACCTTTTACGATGGACTCTCAGCTCTCACATCTGCGTCGAGCGGTGCCGGAGGCCGCGGACGAGTTCCGAGGAGGCGGCGGTGGTCCAGGCGTACCCCCAGCCGCCGCCCCTGACGAGGAGCCGGCGGCCGTGGCTGCGGATCTTCCTGGTCGGCCTGGCCCTCTGGCTCGCCACCGTGGTGGTCACCTTCCTGACCGGTAACCCCGCCCTGGTGCCGACGCTGGTGCTGCTCGGCAGCTTCCTGGTGCCCGTGACGTTCGTAGTATGGGCATTCGGGCGGCGGGAGACCGGCGAGCTGACCCCGGGCCTGATCCTGAGCACGTTCCTCGCCGGCGGGGTGATCGGCGTGCTGGCCGCGTCGCTGCTCGAGTCCTACCTGCTGCGCCCGTCGTGGTGGCTGTTCCTCGGCGTGGGCCTCATCGAGGAGGCCGTGAAGCTCGGGGTGCTGGCGTTCCTGACCCGGCACATGCATGTGAAAGCGACCCGGGACGGCATCATCCTCGGCGCCTCGGTCGGGTTCGGCTTCGCGGCCCTGGAAACCGCCGGGTACGCGTTCACCGCGCTGTTCACCGCCCACGGGCTGTCGCTGACCCAGGTGGTGGAGACCGAGCTGCTGCGTGGCGTGGTCACACCGTTCGGTCACGGCCTGTGGACGGCGATCCTCGGCGGCGTGCTCTTCTCCTCCAGCACCCGCGAGCACTTCGTGATCACCGGGCGGCTCGTCCTGGCCTACCTCGGGGTGTCCCTGCTGCACGCGCTCTGGGACGCCATGCACGTGATCGCGCTGCTCCTGACGCTGCTGCTGACCGGAGGGACCCTGAAGCACGGCCAGCTGGTCAGGCCGACCGCGGGGCAGGTCGCGCTCTTCGCCGTACTGGACCTGGGAGGGCTGGCGCTCGTGGCGCTCGTGGGGCTGCTCTGGCTCTGGGCACTGGTACGGCACGCGCGCCGGGTGCGGCACGAGCCGCAGGTGCCGCGGTACGGGTGGCGGGTACCGATCCGCCCGCCCGGCTCCTGAGATCGCAACGCCACTGGGCAGCCGCTGCCCTCGCCAGCCCATGACGGGCGGCTTAATGTCGCAGCCGATCTGATCTTCCATCCGTGCGCCGATTCGAGGTCGCCGTGAACGCTCCTTGGGCGTTTCGCTGATAACAGGGTGACATCGTGCCCAACGAAAGGCCGCCTATGAATCGGGCAGGGCAAGCAATGGCCGTCGCCAGCACGGAGGACGACGCGACCATCATCGAGCAGTCGGCGCGAGAGCGTCTCTGGTCAGCTTAGTGATCCTGAGTCGGATGGAGTTTCCGGGATCGTTTCCCACCGTGGCGGGGATGCATGGGCGTGCAGGTGAAATCCCGCGCCCAGTGCTGCTCCGCGTGGCCGGTGACCGGTGGTGGGTGTGCTGATCGCGTTCACGCCCTGGTGCCGGTGGGCTGCGCGGGGCAGCCGGGTCCGGTCCGTTGGTGCGTGTCCCTCCGGACGCTTGCCCGCCAGGCCATGAGGTCTAGCGGGGGAGGGTGCCCTGCGTCGCCTGGGCGCGGGGCGTGTTGCCCTGTGCCGGGTAGGGCTGGTCTTCGACCGGTCCCCCCGACTGGTCCTGGTGATGACGGCTGTGGCTTCGACCTCGGCGACGACCGAGCGGATGACCATGTGCCCGCTGGTCTTGTCGATGACGGTCTTGCCCTGGTGGGTGAGGCCGCGGGCGGCGATCCGCCGCCAGGCGCCCTGGTCGCGGTCGCCCTGCCAGCCGCAGCTGCCCGTGTTGGGGCAGATGGCCCACTTCCAGCACGCCACCGTCGGCCTGTCTGGCGCTTTGCGATGCTGCAGCACCGTGAGGCACTGCGGGCAATGCTTGGACGTGTTCCGGGCGGGGACGGTGACCACGGCGATACCCGCCTCGGCGGCAAGGTGCCGCATCCGGTCGACGATCTGCCCGCGCACCTGCTGGGACAGGCGCGTGTTCAGGGTGGCGCCCATGCCCTTGGCTTCCATCGACCGCAGGTCTTCCACATAGATCACGGACGCCCCAGCGACGGTCGCCTGGTCCACCGTCCAGCGGGCGGCGGCCCAGGCGAGCGCGTTGTTCAGGTTCTGGCGGTGCTCAGACACGTGGCGGATCTCGTCGCGGAGCACCGCATGCTTACCGACGAGTTGATGCCGCTCGGCATCGCCGATAAGCCGCTGGTACTGCTCGGCCTTGGCGTGCAGCCGCTCACCGTGACGGCGCAGCCGGTGCTGCTTCGCGAGGACCCCGGCGGCCCGGAACTGAGCCCCAGCCCCCAACGCCGTGATCCAGCCGTCCTCCTGGAGTCGGAGGGCTCCGGCGGACAACAGGGTGTTCAGGCCCCAGTCCACACCGAGCGCCACCGCGTGACCGGCGCGGCGGGTTTTCGGTACGGCGTGGGTGAATGCCACATCGGCGCGCACCCTGCCACCCATGACACGGAGAGTGGGCAGGTGCAGCACCGCACCCGCAGGGACCGTGGGCGGCAGGATGATCGGACAGGCAACCCACGTCCAGTCCCCGTACGCTCGCGGATCCGGTCGTGAGGGCAACTGCAGCCGCAGTAGCGCTCTGCCCGGGTCGGCGTCGCTGCGTTCGAGGGTGGCCTGCTGCCGATCACACGCGGCCAGCAGCAGCATCCGCGGGATCTTCGGCGTGCCTTCGAGTTCGAACACGTCCACCGGCAGCCGGCCGTTGGCGTTGAGGAACGCGACGGCCTGCCGGGTCCGGCCCTTGATGACGCTGGACGGCAGATGCTCCCCGCCAGGGATCGACGCCCGAACCTGATCCCACTCGACGGGGGTGCGCTTGCGCGGATCGGCCGGCCAGGCCGCCAGGACCCCGGCGGTTACATCGGTACGCCACCCCGCCGAGCGAAGAGCACGCCCGGCCTGCTCCTGGACCATCCGCACGACCCGGTCATTGACCTTCACACCCTCCGGGGCGGTGACGGTCCACCCTAGGCGCCGCAGCGCCATCCACGCGTGCGACGGAAGTTTCCGGCCGCCCGCGTCCTGCCCGGAGGCCAACACCTGCACATCCGCGGCGTTCCAATGCTCACCGATCAGGGCGCCCACCATGCCCGCCACCAGATCGGCACACCAACCGACCCGCTGCGCAAGCACCGGCTGAGACAGCACCTCACCGGTCTCCTCGTCCACACCCCCACGCACCAGAGTGCGGACACCCGCGGTCCGGGCAACCTCGCCGTCGGCCAGCGGCAGCCTCCCACTCACCGGCTCACCGCCTCGACACCAATCCACGAGAACCGGCGCTCACGGTCGACCCACGTCACCGGAATCCTCCCCGATCCAACCCAAAGACCAAGCGTCACCAGGTGAACACACCCAGACGCTTCACGACCTTTGAGAGCCGAAGAAATTCCACACGATCAATCTACGATCACTAACGATTCCTAATCAAGTTGGTGAGCCTGAACGGTTCGCCGCGATCTTCGATCGGCACGCCCCCTACATCCAGCGGTACCTCGCTCGACGGGTGGGCCGGGAGATGGCCGACGATCTTGTGGCCGAGACGTTCCTCGCCGCGTTCCGCAAGCGGCAGCAGTACGACCTGCAGCGGCGCGACGCCAGGCCATGGTTGTACGGAATTGCCACCAACCTCATCGGCCAGCATCGCCGAGACGAGCTGCGCGAGCACCGCCTTCGGCAAGTCCTTGCGCCGGAAAGAGACGACGGGTCTGCCACCGACCGAGTCGCCGCCGATGTCACGGCCAAAGCTCTGCGCCCGTTGCTGACCGCCGCCCTGGCTGGGCTGGCCCCCGGCGATCGGGATGTGCTGCTCCTGATCGCCTGGGAGGAGCTGACCTCTGAGGAAGTGGCAGCGGCGCTGGGGATCCCGGCCGGCACCGTTCGGTCCCGACTGAACAGAGCACGCAGAAAGGTCCGCGACACGCTCGGCGAAACCGATCCCACCCTGACGTTTGAGGAGGTCCTTAGCAATGGATGACATGCAACTGGTCCGAGAGATGAGGCGGGACACGCCCCTCCTCGCAGCTGATGAGCTCGCTCCGGCCCGTGATCGCCTCGTCGCCGCGATGAGACTGGAGCGGACCGGCGATGAGGTGCCACCACGGTCGGTACGGCGCACCCGAGCGGAAGGAAAGCCCCGGACCATGCGGCGTTTCATGTTGGCCGGCTGGGCAACAGCCGGCATGGCCGCGGCGGTCGCTGCTGTGCTCGTCCTGGCTCCCGACAAGTTCGGCGGCGAGGTCCCGGCCGCCAACGCCCAGGCAGCGCAGGTCCTGAACAACGCGGCGGCCGCGGCGCTCAGGCTCCCGGATGTCGAGCCGCGCCCCGACCAGTTTGTTTACACGAAGAGCCAGCAGGGCGGATCGCCGCGAGAGATCTGGCAGTCGGTGGACGGAACCCGCGACGGGCTGGTCCGGCAGGCGCACGCCGGTGATGTGGAGAAAATCCCCCTGCCCGGTTGCCGGGAGGGGCGGGCCGCTGTCGTGAAGGGTGGCCGGGTTGACCCGCGGCGGACGGAGCCGTGCACGCCTCAGCCCGCGTACCTGCCCGATCTGCCGACCGACGTGGACTCGATGCTCGAATACCTGAACAAGAACCACAGCGGTGAGGCAGGCGATGCGAACGCCATGGGGAAGGACGTGCTCGCGCTCATCGGAGAGAACTACCTGCGGCCCCAGTCGCGGGCCGCGCTGTTCCAGGCGGCAGCGCGCATTCCCGGAATCAGGGCCGTGCCAGACGTGAAAGACGGGGCGGGGCGGCCTGGCATCGGGATCGCCTGGTCGTCACAGGGCAAGTCCGGCATGCTCGTCTTCGACGTCGACACCTATGCCTTCCTCGGTGTGGCCGACGCCTCTGCCACGTTGGCGGTCGCCGTTGTAGACAAGGCTGGTCAGCGGCCCTGACGTCCCAGAAAGTGGCACTGCCCGGCTGGTGAGGACCGGCCGGGCAGTATCCTGGCTCTGTTCAGTTGCCGGTGGGCAGGCCCTTCAGCATCTCGGCGAGGTCGCCGGTCTGGGCCGCGGGCGGCGTCTCGATGTTCACCGGCTTGCCGTAGTCGGTGTAGTTGACCGTCAGGTCGTTCATCGCGCCCATGATCATGTGCACCCGGCGCGGCTGGTACTGCTCGTCGACCCAGAGCTCGATCGTGATCTCCTTGACGCCCTGCTTGGCCATTTCCTTCTCGGCACCCGCCCGCGTCTCGGCGTCGAGCTGCCCGAGGTAGGTCGCCACCGGAGCGGTGAGGGTGTAGTGGACCGTCCTCGCCCCGTTTATCGTCTCCTCACCGACGACGGTGACTCCCTCGGTGGCGAGCAGCGTCTTGATCTGCTTGGTCGGGTCCACGTCCTCGAACTGCTTGGAGAAGTCCATCCCTGCCTGAGCGCCCATGGCGGACAGGTCCAGCTTCATCCAGCGCTTCCCACCCAGGCCCGAGCGTTGCGCCTCCGGCACCTCGACGTAGCACACCGCGCCGATCATTCGGACGATCACCGGGGTGCCGTCGGGGCCCGTTGTCGACATCTCGAGCTTGACCGGGTCGCCCAGGTGCATGACGCCCTGCATCGAGACCTTCTGGCCCGCCGCCGTGCCCTCCGCCGTCACGGCCACGGATTCGGCCTTGTCGGTGGTCTCGATCGTCTTCTGCAACGAACCCTTGAGATCACTGGCGAGCAGTTCCAGCACGCTCGGCTGCTTCGGCGCGTCCGGCGAGCCCGGCTTCGCGCAAGCAGTCACCGCGAGCGCTGTCAGGGCGGAGACCGCCAGAACACTGGTCTTCTTCCACAGTGACACGTGACAACTTCTTTCCCCGAAGAATTCTGGGGATCGCCCCAGAGACGGATGACACGCTATCCCAACCGATCAATCTCGAGACGGCACGTCGGCGGCGGCAGAGCCCGCGGCCGGTAAGTTTGAAATACGCGGATATGGTCCCCCATGCGCCGGATGCGCCGCCGCGCTCGCGTGGTCGGTTCTGACGAGGTTGGGGACATGGAAAGAGACACGCAAGGTCAGCAGCGGGTACCGCGACGGCGGGGGCGACGGCCGACGCATCCCGACCCGGATTCGGGCCCGGTGGGCGCCTTCGCCGACCGCCTGTTGCGGTTGAAGCAGGAGGCGGGCGATCCCTCGTACGAGGAGATGTCGGTGCGCCTGGGCGCGGCCGCCTCGAAGTCGTCGCTGGCCGCCGCGGCCCGGGGCCGGAGTCTTCCCAGTTGGGAGACGACCTGGGAGTTCGTGCGAGTGCTCGCCGTTGACCGGCTGGGCCACGACCCGGTGGACACCGAGCAAAAGTGGCGGGAGCGGTGGATGCAGGCCAAGGCTGCCGGGCATTCGGCGGACACCGCGTCGACGGCCGACGCGGTGCCGCAGCGGCCCGGGGCGTCGGAGGCGCCCCGGCCGGTCCAGGAGACGCCGCAACCCGAGATCAGCGAGGTCGAGGAGACAAGGCCGACCGGGGAGACCGACCGCACCGGCGACAACGCCGAGCGCGGCCGTGGACGGGCGGCTTCGGCCGCCGTCGAGCATTCACCCCGGCCGCGCGACCGTCGGCACATCGGCATCGCCGGCGTGGCTGCCACTATGGCTGCTCTCACCGGTGCCGGTGTCACCTTCGTCGTTCTCGATCGGCGGAGGGATGAGAGCGACGGCGGCGTGACCCGCGCGGTCGTCGCTCCACCCGATCATGACGACTCTCGATTCGAAGGCGACATCACCTATCCCGACGGGACTCTGGTGCCGCCGAACACCTCGTTCACGAAGATCTGGCGGATCCGCAACACGGGGACGGTGGTCTGGGCCAACCGCTCTCTGGCGCGGGTCAACGAAACCCCGTGCCAAGCGCCCGTGGCGGTCGCCATCCCGCAGACAATGCCGGGAGACACCGTGGACATCGCGGTTACCGTCCGGACCCCCGGCGAGCCCGGAAGCTGCAAGATCTACTGGAAGATGGCCGACGAGGACGGGCGGATGTATTTCCCGCTCAAGCGTCCGGTCTTCCTGGACGTACGGGTCGGCGGTTCGTAACGTCCGCGCCGACCCCGGCCCTTCTCGCACATCGGTCCAGTTGGTCACGAACCGCACGGTGAGGCGGCGAAGCCCTGCCGGTGCCGCATCGCACCGGCAGGGCTCCGCCCCCGTCCCGGAAGGGTCAGCCGCAGTTGGTACCGCGCTTGCCGCCCTCGGTGCCGCTGATGCGGCCCATCCAGTCCACGCACTTGCCCGCTGCCGACAGGTAGACCGGGCCGGCGTAGGAGGTGAAGTAGTTGCCCTCGTAGGCCGGCCAGTGGCTGCCGACCGGGTTGATGCCCAGGCCCACCTCGATGAGCACGGCCGAGCCGGCGGTGTTCCGCTTGGCGATCGCGCAGTTCTTGCCCGTGGACGAGCTGTAGGTGAGGAACACAGTTCCCTTGGTGCCGATCGGGGCGGAGTTCACGACGCTGTAGCCGGACCCGCACTCGCCTGCGTAGGTGGCTGCGTACGCCGGGGTGGCCGCGGCCAGCGCTCCGGCCATCGTGGTGGCGGTCAGGGCGACGGTTGCGGCGGTGGTCTTGACGAGCTTCATTGCAGTTTCCTCCGGTGCTTGCTGGTGGTCGGGTCAGCCGCAGTTGGTGCCGGTGCGGGTCTTGGTGGCCGTTCCGATGGTGCCGCCCCAGTCGACGCACGAGCCGGCCGCCGACACGTAGACCGGCCCGGCGTAGGTCGTGTAGTTGCCGCTGTCCTTCTGCCAGGTGGAGGTGCCGGAACGGCGGAGGTAGGCCTCCATGAGCGTGGCGGTCCCCGGCTTCTCCCGGATGGTGACGACGCAGTTCTTCCCGGTGGAGGAGCTGTAGGTCAGGTACACCGTGCCGCGGAGGTCGGGAAGGTCGATCAGGTTGACGACGCCGTAGCCGGAGCCGCACTGTCCGCCGTAGAGCGCGGCGTATGCGGGTGAGGCGTTGACCAGGGCTCCCGCCGTTGCGGCGGCCGCCGTGAGTCCCAGCGCGGCGATCTTCTTCGAAATGCGCACGAAGTTCCCTTTCTACTGTGGATTGCCGCGAATGACGCTGCCAGGCGGCGCGGGCCGGCACCAAGGGATCTTCGTCCAGTGATCTTCCAGTGGACTATTCGGAGAAATAATCGCCAGGTCGGCGGCTTGGTCGAGGCGGAGCGGCGCACGGCGCGGGAGCGGGTGGCGCTCGGCAAGCATGGACGCGGCGGGATCGGGTGCCCGGCTCCGGATAGCTCTCGAAGAACACTCAAAAGGCCTGATCCTGCCCGTCGCGCCATCCGAAAAAGGAGTGACAGCCGACGCTATGGTGTGACAGGGGGTAGTCGAGGCTGTCCGGCGGGTGACGGGCGGGCGTACAAGAGCGCTCCAGGCCTCAGGCATCGGTGGTGCCGCACAAACGGGGGGTAAGCATGTTCGAGCGGCTGGGCAGATTCGTCGTACGCAGAGCGTGGTGGGTGATCGGCGGCTGGCTGCTCGCGGCAGCCGCCATCGTCTTCACCACACCGTCGCTGAGCGACATCACCTCCGCCGATCAGGAAAGCTTCCTGCCGCACTCGTACGAGTCGGTGCAGGCCACCGAACTCGGCAAGAAGGCGTTTCCGCAGGCCGCCACCGCGACGGCGATCATCGTGGTCAAGCGCGCCGACGGGCAGCCGCTCACGCCGGCCGACGAGGCGAAGGTTGGCCAGCTCGCCCAGTCGCTCAAGGCCCGGAACATCGCGCACACCTCCGGCTACCTGACCGGCCCGCCGGCCGTGGCGCCCGACAAGTCGGTGCAGGTGGTGAACGTCGGCCTCACTTCGGTCGCTCCGGACGACCCGGCGCTGCTCGACGCCGTACGCGACCTGCGGGCGGCCATCGGTCCGGAGCTGGCGGGCAGCGGGCTGACCGCGGGCGTGGCCGGCGACGTGGCGAGCTTCGTCGACAACCAGGACACCTTCAACAAGGCCTTCGCCGTGGTCGGCGTCGCGACGATCATCCTGATCATCGGACTGATCTTGATCATCTTCCGCAGCCCCATCGCCGCGCTGCTGCCCGTGGTGGTCATCAGTGGGGTCATGGCCGTCACGAGCGGGCTCGTCGCCGCGGCGGGCAAGGCGTTCGATCTGAATGTGAGTCAGGATCTGCAGACGGTGTTGCTGATCGTGCTGTTCGGCATCGGCACCGACTACATCCTGTTCCTGCTCTTCCGCTACCGCGAGCGGCTACGTGCCGGTGACGACAAGGGCACCGCCATGGTCGTTTCCGTCGAGCGGGTCGGCGAGGTCATCACCTCGGCGGCGGGAGCGGTCATCGTCGCGTTCCTCGTGCTGCTCCTGGCCTCGCTGGGCTTCTTCGGGTCGCTCGGTCCGGCGCTCGCGATCGCCGTCGGCGTCATGCTGGTCACCTCCCTCACCCTCATTCCGGCCGTTGTGTCGTTGCTCGGCCGGTACGTCTTCTGGCCGTCGAAGGCCTGGCAGCGTGCCCCCAAGGCCACCATGTCCCACCGCCTCGGGACCGCGATCGGACGCCGGCCGGCGCTCGTCGCGGCGGCATCCGGCGCTCTGCTGGTCGCGCTCGCCGCAGGCGTGCTCGGCTACAAGGCCGACTACGACTTCAGCGCCGGCTTCCCGCAGGACACCGAGTCGGCGAAGGCCGCCGCGGACCTGCAGCGCGGGTTCGCCGCCGGTGCGCTCGCCCCCACCGAGGTCTACCTGACCACCGGCAACGGGTCGCCGCTGACCGAGCAACAGATCAGCGACTTCGCGGCGGCCGCGGCGGGCGCCCCGGGAGTGGGCCGGGTGCAGCCGCCGGAGCGCAGCAGCGACCCGAGCGTGGCCCGGGTCAACCTGCTGCTCAATGAGAACCCGGTCTCCAACAAGGCGATCACGCTGGTCCGCGACGACCTGCGCGACGCCGTGCACAAGGCGGCCCCGCCCGGCACCCGGGCGCTGGTCGGCGGCACCACCGCGATCTTCGCGGACATCAACTCGGCGAACAACCGCGACCTGTCGGTGATCCTGCCGGTGGCGGCCGGCCTGATCGCGCTCATCCTCGCCCTGCTGCTGCGCAGCCTCGTCGCGCCGATCTACCTCGTGATCGCGGTGCTGCTCAACTTCGCCGCCACGCTGGGCGCCACGGTCTACCTCTTCCAAGGACTGCAGGGCAAGCCGGGCGTCACGTTCCAACTGCCGATCATCCTCTACCTCTTCGTGGTGGCGATCGGCACCGACTACAACATCCTGATGATCGCCCGACTACGTGAGGAGGCGCGGGAGGGCAACGAACCACACGAGGCCGCCGCGATCGGCGTGGAACACGCCGGCCCGACGGTCGCCGCGGCGGGCCTGATCCTCGCCGGGACGTTCGGGGTGCTGATGCTCGCGCCGATCTCGTTCCTGCAGCAGATGGGCTTCGCGGTGGCGATCGGCATCGTGCTCTCGGCGTTCGTCATGTCGATGTTCTTCGTCCCCGCCCTCACCGCGCTCATTGGCCACAAGGCGTGGTGGCCGGGCCACGGCGACCAGCGGCCGGCCCGCGGCCGGCACGCCCCGCCGGAGCCGGCGAGCGTGAACGCGTAGCGGGGGAGCCCTCCTCACCAGGCGCAACGCCAAGCGGGGCAGGCCGGAAACACCGTTAGATCCCATACCCACCAGAATGCTGACGTTGTCGGCTTGGATCGGGAGGTCGGCCCGTGGGGCCTTTGGGATGGGTCGAGGAGCTTGATGAGCTCTTGCGGGTGGTGCGGCGGCAGGGATCGCTCGGGGAGGTCCTGCACTGGCTGGGGCGGCGAATCGGGGCAGAGGTCGCCTGGATCGGTGGCACGTCCACAGCCGAGGCGGCGACGGCCGGATTCCGCCGCACGATCCTCGCCGCGCTCGATGAGCAGTTGCGGCGCTTGGCCGTGGGGCGGTTGGCCGCGGTCACGACGCAGGTCGGCGGAGCGCACGTGCATCTCGAGGGATTCGGGGAGCGCGAGCCGCGTCCAGTCCTGGTCACGGTCAGCGCCGTGGAACTGTCGCGGGAGGCGGCGGCGCTGGCGTCGCGGGCCGGGGGGCTGGTGGAGCTTCTGGGGCGGGCACTGGCCGCCGACGACAGGCTGCGCGGGTACGAGGAGAAGGCGCGGCAGCTGCGGTTCGCGGTGCTGAGCGCGTTGATGGCGGGGGATGTCGCCCTCGCCAGGCGGATGACCGCCGGTGACGTGCCCCCGCTGCTGGGTGACGAGCGGGTGCGGGTGTACCTCCTGCACTGCCTTCCCGCCGACCGTGACCGGCTCGCCCGCGCCTACCAGGACGCCTCCGGTTACCACGGTCCGGGCCTGATGGTGCACTGCCCGTCATTCAGGGAGCACTTGATCTGCCCGATCGCGGAGGACTCCGGCGCCGGCGGGCGCCTCCAGCTGGATTCGGTGCTGCGGCGCCTGGTCAGGGAGAACTCGGCGTATGCGCTCGGGGCCAGCAGGCTGCATCCGCTTGACGCTACGGCCGCGGCCTATGGCGAGGCCCTGCACGCCTTGGCCGTCGCGCGTAACTCCCCGGAGCGTGTGGCGGCCTACCGCGGTCAGCCCTCGCTGGTGCACCTGCTGCCCCGCCAGGCGGCGGTCGGCTGGGCCCGCGCGTACGTGGCGCCCCTGCACGCCGTCCCGAAGCTCACCCTGGACATCACGCGCCTGGCCCTGACGTTCCCGCGCTCCGCAGTGGCACGCCTGCTGAACATCGGCCGTAACACCGTCGCCGCGCACTGCCGGCGGGCGGAGGAGGCGCTGGGGCTCGACCTCAGTGACGTCCAGGCCCGCGCCACGCTCGACCTGGCGCTGTCGCTCAGCAGTCTCCAGAGCGGCCCCCAGCCCGACCCGCCAGGCACCCAGCAGGCCGCGCCGAGCCTGGGCGAACTGCTGCGCACCCGGCCCGCGATGACGTGGGCGGAAACGTTCCTCCGGCCCCTGCGCGACGCGGAGCATCGTGGCGTACACCGCACCGTGCGGTCCTGGATCGAGGCCAACACCGATGCCCAGCAGACCGCCGCGCGCTTGGGTCTGAGCCGCAACACCGTCCGGGCGCACCTGCGCGTCGCCGAGCGCTCGCTCAACCGCGACCTGCTGACGACCGGGTCGGGCATCAACGACCTCGTCCACGCCCTCCGCGCCGTGAGTGGGCACCGTGCACAACCCGACGAGGAATCTGAGCACCGTGCACGGTAGCTCTGCGGAGTGCCCGCGCCATAGCGTCTCCCTGTCCGGATGAAGATCGAACTAAATCCAGAGAGGATGCGGTCCTTGAGGCGCATGACGGCGGTACTGGAGGGACTCGCGCGATCTCGGCGCGCGGTAGGTGGGGCCCTCGCTCTCGTGACCGCGGCGAGCGTGGTGCTCGCCGCACCAACGCCGGCCATGGCCGACGAGGATTGGTACGCCGAATGCTCCCGCGCGGATGTGAGTTGCCAGACCGGCGTCGAGGTCAAATTTGTGCCAAGCGACAAATGCGCGACGGCGAGCGCCGACAGGCACAACACGGAGGTCTGCATCCTCTACTACGGTGACAAAGTCTACGTCAGGGACCGCAAAACCGACACGCATTCGGCGGTTGGGGTAGTCACCTCCAGCACGGGCGATATCAGGCACCGGTATTGCCGCAACCCCCATGGATACGACACCTGGGCCGAGTGCAACTTTGACTGGACCGAGGACAGCACTAAAACCGTCTACGGCGGCTACCGGGTCAGCAATTCTGTCATATACAAGGAATATCTGTTTCCCTTCTCCGGTAACTGACCGTCATCAGGGCGTCCCGGCAGCCGTTGAAACGGCCTCCGGGACGCCCTTCCCGATCACGATGCCGCTGGTACCCGCCCGAGCGGCGAGGCCGCGACCGGCCGGACTGCCGGCCGGGCCAGGGCGCTCGGCCACCAGGTGCGGCGGCCGATGTGCAGGGCCAGCGCCGGGACGAGCAGGCTGCGGACGAGGAACGTGTCGAGCAGCACCCCGACGCCGATGATTACGGCCGTCTGGACGGACGGCACCAGCGGCAGCACGCTCAGCGCGCCGAACGTGGCTGCGAGGACCACACCCGCGCTGGTGATCACCCCGCCGGTCACGGTCAGCGCGTGCAGCACACCCTGCCGGTGCCCGAGCCGTGCCGTCTCCTCCCGGGCCCGGGTGCTGAGGAAGATGGTGTAGTCGACACCGAGGGCGACGAGGAACAGGAACGTCTGCAGCGGGATCCCGACGAACAGCTTCGGGTAGCCGATCGCGTCGAGGATCAGCCCGGCGGCGCCCAGCGCTGCGACGTAGGACAGGACCACGCTGGCCAGCAACAGCAGCGGCGCGACCAGCGCCCGCAACAGCAGCACCAGGATGACGAGGACGACCGCCAGCACCAGCGGCGCGACCAGGCGGTTGTCCCGGTCGACGGTCCGCTTCTCGTCGATCAGGTACGCGGTGTCGCCGCCGACGAGGGCCTGCGCGCCCGGCACGGCGTGCACCGTGGCGCGGAGCCGGTCGACGGCCTCGAGGGCCGCGTCGCTGTCCGGCGTGTCGGCCAGGACCGCGGCGATGCGTACCCAGCGGCCGTCCGGCGAGGGTTCCGGCGCGCCCACCTCGGCTACTCCCGGCACGGTACGGGCGGCGGCCAGCACCTGCTCGGCGGGTCCGGCGGCGGCCAGGATCTCGGCGGGTGCGACGGATCCCTTCGGGTAGTGGGCCTCGATCATTCGCTGGCCGGTGACCGATCCGACCTCCTTGGTGAACGACTCGTCGTGCGGCATGCCGATGCTCAGGTTCACCAGGCCGAAGCTCAACGCGACCAGCGCCGCCGCCGTGCCCAGCCACACCGCGCGGGGTCGCCGGCCGACGAACCCGGCGATCCGCCGCCACGCCCCGTGCTGGACCGCCACGTCGACCCCGATCGCGTCGGGGGAGTAGCGGGGCACGAACGGCCAGAACAGCCACCGCCCGAAGACGACCAGCACGGCCGGCAGCAGCGTGGTCATGGCCAGCAGTGCCGCGACGATCCCGACCGCGCCGACCGGCCCGAGCCCGCGGGTGGACGGCAGCTGCGCGGCGAGCAGGCACAGCAGACCGATCGCCACGGTCGCCGCCGACGCGCCGATCGCGCCGATCGACCGGCGCAACGCGACGGCCATCGCCGCGTGCCGGTCAGCATGCCGGCGCAGCTCCTCCCGGTAGCGGGCGATGAGCAGCAGGGCGTAGTCCACGCCGACGCCGAAGACCAGCACGGTCAGGATGCTCTGGCTCTGGAAGTCCACGGCCAGCCCGGCGTGCTTGGCCAGCAGGTACACCACCGCGCTGGCGAGCTGGTTGGCCAGCGCCACCGTGATCAGCGGGATCAACCACAGCACCGGGCTGCGGTACGTGATGAGCAGCAGCAACGCGACGGTGGCGGCGGTCGCCAGCAGCAGCGTGGTGTCCATGCCGGCGAACGCGTCGAACACGTCGTCCTCGCCGCCGGCCGGGCCGGTGAGCGCCGTCCGCAAACCATCGGGTACGCCGCTGGTCAGGCGGTCCTTGATGCCAGCGACCGCGTCGGCGCGCTGGTCGGCGTCCCCGGCGACAGGGAAGGACAGCAGCAGCGCCTGCCCGTCGTCGCTGGGCACCGGCGGGGACACCTGGCCGCCGTCGGCGTACCGGGCGAAGGTTGCCCGGTCGGCGTCGACCTTGGCACGGTCGGCGGCGGTGAGCCCGGCCTCGCGGACGTAGACGGCGACGGCCAGGGGTTTCTGCGAGTCCGGGAACGCCGCCTCCGCCCGCTCAACGGCCCGGCTGGCCTCGGCGGTGGCCGGCAGCGCGCCGAGGGCGTCGTTGTCCTGCACCTCGGTCAGCTTCAGCCCCAGCGGCCCCGCCGCCGCGACGAGGACGAGCCAGAAGACGAGCATCACGTACTTGCTGCGGCGGCCGGACGGCAGGCCGGCCACCTTTTGCCTGGTCGTGGTCATATCGTCGATCCTTCGGCCGGCAACGGTCGAAGACAGGAGTGCCAGGTCCCGAAGGCAGGTGGTGGTAGCACCACCGATTCCGATGGCAGGTTGGGCGGAAACCGGCGGTGTGCTGGCCTTCGCGCTGCCGGCGTTTGGCCTCAAGGGCGTCCTGCTCCGTACCCGGGAGAGCAACGGCCGGCGATTTTGATCCCACGCGCAACCTGTGGAGCCGGATCTGGCGTGACTATCTCGAATCGGGGATAGGAGGCTGGAATGAGCGATCGCGATACGGCGTTCGCGGAATATTTCGCCGCGAGGTCGGACGCGATGCGTGGCACCGCGTACCTGCTGTGCGGGGACTGGCACCGGGCGCAGGACCTGGTCCAGACCGCGTTCACGAAGCTCTACCTGGTCTGGAACCGGGTTGCCCGGCACGAGGTACTCGACGCCTACGTACGGCAGATCCTGGTCCGGACCTTCCTCGACGAGCGGCGGCGGGGCTGGTGGCGACGCGAACGGGTGGGCGCGGAGGACGCCGAACGACCCACACCGCCCGAATCGCCGGAGAACCGGTTGGTGATGCTCCAGGCGCTTGCCGCCCTGGCACCACGCCAGCGTGCGGTTCTGGTGCTCCGCTACTGGGAGGACCTGTCGGTCGAGGAGACCGCAGCGCTGCTGGGCTGCTCGCCCGGAACCGTGAAGAGCCAGGCGGCCCGTGGTCTCGAGAACCTGCGCGGCCTTCTACTGCCCGCCTACAGCACGATCGAGAAGGGGGAACGATGAACGGGGAAGAGTTGCGCGAGGCGCTCCGCCACGAGATGGAGGTCGTCGCCTCGCCGCCACCACTGGACACGGCCGCCGCGCTCGGCGCCGCACGGCGCGCCCGCGCGCGCCGGCGTACCGGGTGGGCCTGCGCCGGGTCCGCGACCGTGGTGCTGGCGGTCGCCGGCGTCGCGGCGGTCGGCACTGCGGGGGCCGGCACCCCGGGTGCCGGTACCGCGGGTGCCGGCGGCGCGAGTCCGACGGCTTCCGGGACGAAGCCCATTCCGGGCCCGTCCGGCAAGGCCAGCGCCGAGCCCTGGCCGACCGGGCCGGACGGCCGCCCGCAGGAGGACCGGACGGCGCGCGCGGGCACCCGGTACGACCAGGGGGTCCGGCTGCTCAACGAGCTCATCGCCGTGGTGCCGGCCGGGTACGTCGTGCCGGAGAACCCGGCGAACCAGTCCGTGGACGACGATCCGCCGCGCAGCAGCCAGGCCCAGTTCGAGGAGAAGGTGAACGGCGTCGACGTGTGGCGCTACACGTCCGCGGCCACCGTCGCCAAGGGAGACCGGACCGGGCGTGTGCTCGTCGAGGTGCACACTCGCGGGAACAAGCTCCCGACCGAGCCGTGCGCGCTGACCCGGCAGTTCTGGGGCATGCAGGGCCAGTGTCAGGTGGTGTCCGTCGGCAACGCGAAGGTCGGTGTGGTCGTCCGTCCCACCACCGACCGGCGCTTCGAACAGTGGTCGGCCTACCGGCACCGGGACGGGGCGGTCACCTTCGTCGCGCAGAGCCAGTTCTTCGGCAGTCCCAAGCGCGGGCTGGAGGAACTGCCGTTCACCGTGCCGCAACTGGCGGCTCTCGCCATGGACGAACGGTTCCACCTTCAGTGAGCCGGTGACAGCCGACGCTGTCCGTCGCGCGGGTCTCCTCGTCGGGCGGCCGCCAGAGGGTTCAGCCCTGGTGGTGCCCGGCGAGGAACGCGTTCCGGCTGACTTCTGAGGGGCCGGGCTCGGGATCGGTAGTGTGCCGCCGACGACTGTTGATCGGTGGTCCGGGACGGTCCAGGCAGCGGGTGGTGGTAGCACCACCGATTCCGGCGGCCGGGTGGGCGGAGAATGGGTGCCGTGGACAGCTCCGTACGCGCGGTCGTCTGGCGGCACCTCCGGCCCGGCGCGGTCGCCGCCGTGCAGGGCCTGGCCGTGGCCCTGCTCAGCTTGACCACCAACGTGGCGCTGTTCGTGCTGTCGGTGGTCTCCCTCGCGCTCATCCCCGCGTTCGGCATCGGGTTCGCGCTGTTCCCGGCGGTGACCGTGCTGGTGCGGGCGTCGCTGACGCTGCAACGGCGGCTGAGCCGGTGGGGTGGGGTGCCGATCGCGTCGCCGTACGGGCCGGTGCCCGCAGGCGCTGGGCTCGGCACCTGGCGGCGGTTCCGGTGGGTGGTGGCGGACCCGGCGACCTGGCGGGATTTCGCCTGGCTGATCCCCGGCGCGATCACCGGCGGCGTGTGCCTGCTGGCGTTCGTGCTGCCCGGGTACGGCCTCGAGGGCGTCCTGTTCGTGCCGCTGGTGCTCTACCTGACCATCGACTGGTACGGCTACGGCGTGTTCTGGCCGATGGACAACATCTTCAAGGCGTGGCTGGCCGCACCGCAGGGGTGGCTGCTCCTCGCCGGCGGGCTGGCCGCCGCACGATGGCTGATGTGGCTGCACTTCCGCTTCGCCGGCTTCTTCCTCAACCCCACCCGCGCGCAGGAACTGGCCCTGCGGGTCCAGCACCTCGCCGCCACCCGCGCCGACACCATCGACACCCAGGCCGCCGAGCTACGCCGCATCGAACGCGACCTGCACGACGGGGCCCAGGCCCGGCTGGTCGCCCTGCGGATGAGCATCGGTCTGGCCGAACAACTCCTCGCCGACGACCCGGCGGCGGCGCAGCGGCTGCTCAGCGAAGCCCAGGAAAGCAGCGGCCACGCCCTCGCCGAGCTACGCGACCTTGTCCGCGGCATCTACCCGCCCGTACTCGCCGAACGGGGCCTCGACGGGGCGGTGCAGGCCCTCGCCCTGGCCGTACCGCTGCCCGTGGACCTCGACGTGCAGCTGGCCGGCAGCCCGCCCGCGGCGGTCGAATCCGCGGCGTACTTCGCTGTCGCCGAGGCGCTCACCAACGTCACCAAACACAGCGGCGCTGGTCGTGCCTGGATCCGTCTGTCTTTTGAGAGCGGCTTGCTGACGATGGTGGTCGGCGACGACGGCCGCGGTGGTGCGACCGTGGACGCGGGGACCGGCCTGGCAGGGGTACGCCGCCGGCTGGCAGCCTTCGATGGCACGATGACCGTGACGAGTCCGCCCGGTGGACCCACCGTCGTGACCATGGAGCTGCCGTGCGAGTTGTCATCGCCGAGGATCTCGCCCTCCTCCGGGACGGGCTGACCCGCATCCTCGACGCCTACGGCTACAAGGTGGTCGAAGCGGTTGCCGACGGGCCGTCCGTGCTGCCGGCGCTCACCCGGCACCGGCCCGACGTCGCCGTCCTCGACGTACGCCTGCCACCCACCTTCACCGACGAAGGCCTGCAAGCGGCGCTCGCCGCCCGGGCGCAGCTGCCGGGGCTGCCGGTCCTTGTGCTGTCCCAACACGTCGAGCAGCTGTACGCGCGGGAGCTGCTCGCCGATCGCGGTGGGGGAGTGGGCTATCTGCTCAAGGATCGGGTGTCGAACGTTGGGCAGTTCATCGACGCGGTGCAGCGGGTGGCCGGCGGCGGGATGGTGATGGATCCGGAGGTGGTGTCTCAGCTGCTGGCCCGCAACGCTGGCCCTGATCGGTTGGGGGAGCTGACGGCGCGGGAGCGCGAGGTGTTGGGGTTGATGGCCGAGGGGCGGTCTAACGCGGCAATCGCGGGGCGGCTGTTCGTCACCGAGAAGGCGGTCAGCAAGCACATCAACAACATCTTCAGCAAGCTGGGGATGCCGCCATCGGAGGACGACAACCGGCGGGTGCTGGCGGTGCTCGCGTACCTGAACGGCTGAGACTCATGCGGCGGCTCTGAACACCCCGCGTCGTTGCCAGGAGACAGGGGCGATGGCGGGCGCTGGAACTGAGTCAGGCCGGTTATCGCTCAACCGGCAACAGCCGAGCATGCGCCCGTTGAGCGGCGCGAAGCGCGGACAGCTGGCTGTGGAACGGGCTATGACGGTTCTGGTCGAGGTTGAGCGGCAACACGCACGAACGGATCAGCTCCTCCTCAAGCTTCCACGGCTGATCCGTGGCGGTCCATACAACTTGTGCATGCTCGACCATCCAGGCCGTGAGCCGCTTCTCACCCTCTCGGCCAAATGTCAGCCGGTTGCCGCTACCGACTCGCCGCAGTCCGATCTCCAGCTCGTCGGCGAGGAGCGAACCGAGCGTCAGGCGCAGCGTCGAGCCAGCCGCGTTGCCCCGGTAGTGGTAGCGGATCCGGCTGCGGATCGTCTGCCGGCTCGGAGGGCGCCCATTGACGGGTGGTGCCTTCGGCGAGATGCCCACGTAGAGCAGCACCGCCCCATGCTGCTTGTGGCACCCGGCGACCGGCACCAGGCGTGGCAGCGACGTGAAGTACCAGGCGTAGACACCGGGAGCCGCAGGTATCGGGCAGTCCCGTCCACGGACCTCCTCAGCCCGACACAGTCGGGCGGGACGAAGCAACGCCTCCTCTGGAACCACTACTGCTCCTCGTATATGTCACGCGGCGATGGCTCGGGCGGCGGCGTACATGTCGGCAGGAAGTGGGTGCACCAGCTTCCAGATGATGCGCATCGGCCGGTCGCCAGTGTGCTCCTGGTACGTCATCGGCCCGGCGTACAGGTACGGCGGCACGCCCAGGTCGCGGTCGGCAGCCTTCGTCTCCCGGACAAACAGGTGCACCGTCGATCCCAGCTTCTCGTGGTTGATGTAGCGCTGCCCGGTCGCCGACGCCGACGCCGTGGTGCTCTGCGACTCCCACTGAAACAGCGTCTCCGTGATGGCCCGGTCCGCATACATCGTGGTGGGGGAGTAGTGCTGCTCCGACTTGACGAGGGTGACGAAGAAGAGGTCGGCCTGCTCGTTCGGCAGCCACTTCACGCCCTCCCGCAGCGATCCCGGGTTTGGCATACCGAACGCCGCACACGCTTCATTGCGGGTGTACCGGGCATGCACCCGCAGCGGCACCTGGCCCAGCCCGACGGGCTCGGTGACCCGGTGGATCCGCTCCCGCAGCACGTCGGCGAGCTGGTGAAGCTCAATGCAGCGGGCTGGCTCGGCCCAGAGCCGCGCCAGCCGCTCGTCCCGCTGCGACAGCGGCACGTTCGGCCCCCACAGACTGAAGTGCAACATGTCGAGCAGCCGCCCATCGGACACCGGCCCGCCGGCTGCCACCTGCTCCCACAACGCCAGCCGGTCGAGGTCGTCGGTGTGCAGCATCCGGCCGATCGCCCGGCTCAGCTCCCGGTCATCCGCCCCCGGCGCCGACGTCTCCACCCCGGCGAGCCGCCGCAAACCAGTCCAGCCGCCCAGCGTCACCGACCGATACACGTCCTCGACCTCCAGGCGGGTGTCCCGCAGGAACTCAACCAGGGTCACGTCCCCAAGCTGCCGCAGCTCAGCCACCATGCTGTTCTTCGAGGATGGGACCGCCCGCTCCAGGTTGCGAAGCACGACTTCCTTGGCGACCCGGTCCAACTCGATGTGGCATCCGCTGGGCAGCGTCGGGAAGTCCTGGTCGACGGCGTCGTGCACCTCTCGGCGGCTGACCCCGGTCAGCGCCCGCCAGCGAAGATCGAACCGGAAGTTGGCATGCTGCCCGCCGATGAAATCGAGAACGGTCAGGCAGGGCTTGTCGTCGTCCAGGCGCAGCCCACGGCCGAGCTGTTGAAGGAAGATCGTGGCGCTCTCGGTGGGCCGCAACAGGAAGATCGTGTCGACCATCGGCAGGTCGACGCCCTCGTTGAACAGGTCGACGGTGAAGAGGACGCGCAGCTTGCCGGCCTTGAAGTCCCTGATCAGCGCATGTTGCTCCGGTCGATTGACCTCCGAGGTCACCGCCGCCGACGGGACCCCGTGGCGGGTGAACCACTCCGCCATGAACTCGGCGTGCCCGATGCTCACGCAGAACCCGAGCGCCCGCATCCGCCCCACGTCGACAAGCCGCTGAGCGGCCCGTAGCACCAACCGCGCCCGCGCCTGGTTGCCGGTGTAGAGGCCTTCCAACTCCGATCGGTCGTAGCCCTGCCCGCGCTTCCACTGAACATGTGACAGGTCCACGTCGTCGTGCAGTCCGAAGTAGTGGAAGGGCGCCAGCAACTGCCGATCCAGTGCCTCCCGTAAGTGCAACTCCACGGCCGCGTGTCCGTCGAACCACCGCCGCACGTCGCGGCCGTCGGCCCGGTCGGGAGTCGCCGTCAATCCGAGGAGTACCCGTGGCCGCAGCCGTTCCAACAATCGGGCGTACGTCTTCGCCTCGGCGTGGTGGAACTCGTCCACGATCACCATGTCGAACTGCTCGGGGTCGATCTCCTGCCGATGCAGCGACTGGATCGAGGCGAAGACGTGTCGCCACTCCTTCGGCTTGTCTCCGGCGACCAGCGTCTCGCCGAAGCTGCCGTCCCCCATCACCTGCCGGAACGTCGACCGGCTCTGCCGCAGGATCTGCTCCTGGTGCGCCACGAACAGCACCGAGTCGACCTCTCCTGCCTTGTGCAGACGGCGGTAGTCCAACGCCGCGACCACTGTCTTGCCGGTGCCCGTGGCCATGACGACGAGGTTGCGCCAGCGGTCGTGCACCCGTCGCTCGGCATCCAGGTCGGCAAGAATCTCCGCCTGGTATGGGTACGGACGCACGTCCAGGTTGGCGATCTCGGTTGGTGCATCGTCGGCGCGCTCGCCACGCAGCGCGTACCCCAGCCGCTCGCCATCCTTCGTAGGGTCGTATGCCTCGAACGCCGGGTCGTTCCAGTAGTCCTCGAAGGTGGCGGTGAACGTGTCGATGACGTGCGGCTGCTCGACGTTCGAGATCCGTACGTTCCACTCCACCCCGTCGACCAGTGCCGACTTCGACAGGTTCGAGGAGCCGACATACGCGGTGGTCATGCCGTTGTTGCGGCGGAATAGCCACGCCTTGGCATGCAGGCGGGTGGTCCTGGTCTCGTAGGAGACCTTGATGTCGGCGCCCAACTCGGCGAGCCGGTCGAGGGCTCGTTGGTCCGTCGCGCCCATGTAGGTAGTGGTGATGACGCGGAGGTGGCCGCCGCGGTTGATCAGCTCACGGATGGCGGGCTCGATGAGGCGCAGGCCATGCCACTTTATGAACGCGCACAGCAGGTCGACGGAGTCGGCTGAGGCCATCTCGTAGGTGACCTCGTGGCCGATGCGGGGCTGGTGGCGGCCGTTGACCAGCAGCGCGCCGACCGAAAGCGGAGTGTTCGGCCGTTGCGGGAAAGTGGCGGTCGCGGGTGGGGCGGGGGTGGCGGCGATGGCGTACAAGAGCCTGTGTACATCGGCGATCTGGTCATTAGTGTCGACCGCCTGGGGATCGATGGCAGCAATCCTTGCGGCCATTTGGTTGGCCACCTCAACCTGGCGGGCGACGCTATTTTCTCCGCCCGACACACCGAGCAGGGCGCGGCGGGTGATGGCGGCGATGTGCCGAGCGAGGATCTCATGCGCTTCGGCGGAGTCCAGGGGTTGGTGTTGGATCAGCGCTGCGTCATGGCGTTGAAGCTGTTCCGCGAGTTGCTCGGTGATCAGATGCTCGTAGAGCCCCCACTCCAGGTAAGCCATCCGGGCAAGGTACCGGCTTGTCGCCGATGCTGCCTGGCCCAGAAGGGGCCGGTGGCTTGTCGGGTGCCTGACAGTTCACCCTTCAACTGCTGCCAACTGGCGCAAGGTTCTCGTCCCACGTCTGTTGAGTCTCCGGCTCTCGAACCGGTGCGGTTCGTGGCCCTGACCTGCAGCGCGGCTGCATAGCCGATAGGTGTACAGCCGACGCTCGGCCGTCAGCTGGGCCGATGCTTGGAGGATGTTCATGCGGTCCAACCGAGTCCGGGTCTGAACCCTTGGGGGTCCCACTGCCAGGACTCTAGCCGGTAGTGTCCCTGGAACACCTTGTGGAGGTGAGGGGACGATGACTGCTGCCGCGAGTGCGTGGATTGCGTTGACAGCGGAACCAACTCGTGTTGTGACATTCGCGAGGTTCCTGCTCGAATCTGTGGGTGGTGGCCGGCCATGAGGAACGCCCTGCGCCTTTCAGCTAGATGGCCCGACCTGCCTTAGCCGCGCTGGTTTGCCTGTTTGCTCATCTGTCTGAGAGCCAGCAAGGACATGAGCAATCTTGCGCAGAACGCCTCAAGGCAATCCCGGGATTCGTGGGATTCGCGTTGGGTTTAATGCCAAGCGTGGGGCCGCTCTGATCGGCGAGCTGCGGTAGCAGCTTCAGAGCCAAAGCAAAGTCGGTTGATTATGGCCGGGATGCGTTGAGCAGGGCGGGGATGAGCATTTTGTCGGCGTGGTGGCGTTCCATGACTTGCT
>NZ_JBIAHQ010000041.1:0-34195 GCF_042870725.1 Micromonospora sp. NPDC006431 | reverse complement strand
CGCCCTCACGGAACTCCCTATCGAACCGCCTTCTCGTTTCAGCCATGACCATCTATCCCCTTAGGTCTGGCCTCCACGCTAACGGGGGAACCTCAGTGCGGCCTCCAGTTCCGCTTTGCTCGCCGTGCCCGCGCTCATGCCGGATCACCACCCAGCACTGCGCGTTCGGCCTGGGCGACCATCTCGTCCAAGGCGATCGGCGGATACACCACGAGCAGTTTCGCGGCGGGGTCCGCGGTCAATAGGACGCGCTCGCCCGCTGCGAGGCCGCACCAGCGCCGCACCGCAGGCGGCAGCAACAGGTGCCCCTGGCCGGTGACAGTGAAGACTCCCCGGGGGTCGCGGCGCACGACGATGACGTTTCCGCCTTGACGGATGTCCAGACGGGCACCGGGTTCCCAGCCCATTGCTCCGATGATCGACCGATCACGAATCCGTCCACTGCTATCCACCGAAGCCAGGCGATACATCCTCGCTTCGGTGCGCTGCTGCGGAAGTGCCGGCATCGGCAGGGCTGCCCGACGCAGCGGGCGATCAGCACCGGTCCGGGCAGACCTGGCCTGGTCCGGAAGCAGGACCGGAGGGACGACGGAAGCCACCGAGGGCTCAGCCACAGCGACCACCACCCTCAGCCAACACATGGCCAGCGGACGTGGTCGCGAAGATCAGGTTCACGTGGTCAAGGACGCTTAACCACCAGTACGTCGGATACGGCATAGGTGCCGCAAAGTTGTGTCCGAGGGGGGAGCTGAACTCTCCTACGTAGCACCCGTTATACAAACGGGTGCTCATGCGTTAAGTCTAGCACTTTACGATGCGTAACACTACAGGCGTGAGCTGCCGCGTGGCGCAATTTCAGCAAACAAAATTCGATCCGCCTGCGCCGATGACAACGCACCTATCCATTCCGGACACGAAATAAGGCGCCTCCGACAGGCAGAATCTCCACTTGAGTTCGCGCCGCGAGCACCAGCGACGGCACAGTCACACAATTTCAAGGGGGCCGTGGAGTTGTCAGCCCCTCGGGCACCCGCCCTTGAGGACAGCCAGAAGGTTACGCAGATAAGGCTCTGGGCCGAGCTCGTCGATCAACCTCGCGTTCGCCGCAACCCATTCTTCCTCGGAGATTATCGGATCGTGCGCGACAGCCAGGTCAGGATCGATATTCACGGCATAGAACGGGTTGCCGATCATGGCGGCAACATCGCCCGGTGTCCAATCGCCGTCTGCGCCGTCCATCCGCAGCTCCCGTCACTCAGTCCAGGGCTTCGACCGCCCTCGATAGTTTCACACCTCCCAGCCTCCTGGCGGAACCCAGGCCCAGTCGGATCGGTGTCGCTCATCCCCAGGCTCCCGCCCTGGCCTGTCCCTTGGCGTTGCCCCGATCGGCCCGGAACTCCTGGGCAGGGTGAGCCCGGCAGTGACGGCGTCGAGGTCGCGGCTCATGCCGGTGATCAGGGAGTGCGGGGCGGGCAGGTTGTCGGCGTTCACTCGCCGCATCCATTCGAGCAGCCGCTCGGCGTGGTGCTCGTGCATCAGGTCGGCGACGTCGCGCACGTGGCTGGCGGTGGCCTGTAGTTCGTGGCAACAGGCCAGCGCTGCGCGGCGGCGAGCCTGCCCTCACTGCTGATGAGTCACGTACCGAGTAGCGGGAGCCCTCTTGTGCTTCCGCTACTCGGCATTGCGGGCGGCCACAGCATCGGTTCCCGTGCTGGCTCAGTGGGCAGCTGGTCGCCGTGCTGGTAATTCTGTTCGGATGAGGGCGGCGAGGTGGCAGCCGGCTTCGGCAGTGTCGATGGGTTTTCCGGCGAGGCGGCTGAGGAACAGGTCGAGTGGGTAGCGGGCCATCACGTGGTAGCGGGCGAGGTACATGACGATTGCGGTGACCGGGTGGCCGGATGCGGGTGCGAGCAGGGCGTAGGTCAGCACCTGGTCGATGAGGGCGTGGAGGTGGTTGGTGTCGTCAAGGTGGCCTGTCTTGAGTTCGATGATGGTGGTGCCGGCGAGGAAGTCAGCGACACGCAGTCCGTCGAGCAACTCCAAAGGGGTGGTCACCGGTCCGTAGCTGCGCAGCGCGGTCTGGAAGCCGCTGGTGTAGCTGGCCCAGAAGGCGGCGAAGGCAGGGCGAGCAGCGCGCACTCCGGTCGCGCACGCGGCGAGGGTCTCTTGGTGGCGCAGCGCAGCCCGTATCGCTGCGCGGGCGTCGTCGGGCGCCGCGAGACGAAGCGCATGCACTGCCGCGTCGAGCACGGTGAGCAGGCTGCCCACCGTGAAGAGCCGAGCGCCTGGGATGTGCTCTGCGGTCTTGTGCCACGGCCCGTCTGACGCGTCGGTCGGGGGTGCGTATCCAGCGGTGGCGAGCAGCCGCTGCTGTCCGGGCTCCGGCAGGTTTGCGATCAGTTGCGGGTACGGCGGTCTGTCGCACAGGTCGAGAGCGAGCACCCGTTCCACCGCATGGCCGAATCGTCCGGGGTTGGGCGCGCAGACCGCAATGGGGGTAGGTGCGCGGCCAATGCGCCGCTGCAGGTCGGCGATCAGCCAGCCCCGCTTCGGAAACCGGTGGGCAAGCCATCGCGTCGACGTCGACGGCTCAGCGCCCGGGCGGAATAGATACGAGGACATCAGGGCGTTCCTCTGCGGGTAGGGGCATGCCGAGACGTCACCGCGCACGATCGTGACGAGGCGGCAGCGGCCAGGCAACGCCCAAGGTGGAGGGCCGAGAGACAGCCAGCAGCCTGTCGACGACCGCAACGGAAGGAATGTGCAAGAGCGCGCCGCAGGCGGGTTCTCAGCCCGTCGGCATCACTGGCCGACTCTCCGGGCTCCGCAACAAAATACGCAACGCAGCAGATCTGCTAGCGGACGAAGGCAGCTGCACCACCGACCGTACGCGGCGACCCGACGAAGGACAAGCCGCCCGGTGAAGCGGTCTGTGGATCATTGCCGGCATTGGCATCAGCCGCTCGGTGACGTAACGTATTTACGCAGTTCCATTGAGTCAGCGACCGTTCGAGCATCCCCATCGGGTAGACCGGATGAGCGAGGTGGCCGCGGCATGGACAGCGGCAAGCACAACCCTCGTTGCGAGACAGCGCAGCAACATCGCTGCCGCTGCAACGAGTGCGGCGGCTCCCAACACGGCGTGCAGGGCTGGCTGTACCAGGCCAGCCACGACCACCAGTTCCGCCAGAGGAAACGGGAGCACTTCGAGAGCAGACTGATCTGGACGAAGCACCGCCCGCCGCGCCTGGAGCACAGCCGCGGCAACCAGGAGATCAGCACGGACCTTGCCCGCGTCGACATCGCCGACTGGCTCGCTGTCCCGCCGCCTGTCGGGCCCGAGCACGGCGAGCCATACCCGTCGCCCGTCCAACAGGTGACAGCACTGGCCGAGGTGATGACGCGTGGGGCCTGGCCGGAGATCGCCACGGAACTAAACCGCGCCGCTGCGGACGCCACCAGCGTCAAGCGCGAGCTCACCAACCATGGCTGGTGCGATCTCTTCATCGGATTGGTTCGGGCGATCGAGGTGACCCGACATGGTTTCAACAGCATCCCGGACAAGGTCAAGAGCATGATCCTGGGGTCGGCCTTGCAGGCCAACCGGCCACACGTCACCGAGGCTGTCGTCGGCTTGATCGTTGACAAGGTGTGGCAAGGGTTCCAGGCCGCAGCGTTCGGGTCCGTTCCGCTGCTCGACCTCATCTCAAACGAAGAAGCTCTACGCGCACTACGGATCCTCGCGGTGTTCATCTGCCCCGCACCAGCGCAACACGCAGCGGTACGTCAACACGCCCTGAAGCCGCTCGGAGAAGACGTCACCAAGATCCTCACCGACCAGACCAAAACCAGGCTTGCCGAGCTGTTCGCCGACTGGCGACCCGACGGCGATGGCCAGCAGACCGAGTAGCTCGGGCAAGGTCGCTTTGCGCGTGGCTGCACTCGCGCTGGTGGCCAACTTTACGTCGTCGTGGCACCCCCGGCGACTCACAACCCGGCCACGGACCGAGCTGGCACCTCGCCGAAGCCGACCCGCGCCGTCCTCGCCCCTGCAGTCCAGCGGGCCGTGATCTCCAGGACTCGTCAGCCCAAGTTGCCCGCGGTCCTGCGGTGTGATCACAAGTGACATGATCCGGAGTAGGCGGGCGCTGAGCCACGTCGCGAGCGGTACCGCGCCCTCTCGTGCGGCTGAAGCGAGCGGCTGACGCTTCAGGCCACGTATACCTGTGGCCCGACACGGAACTACGGCGACCGGCCTACCGATCGCGGATTGCAGTACCACTGGCTCGCGAGGCAGCTCGGTACAAACTTCCGCGCCGCGCCGGTCATCTCACCCCGCTCCTTCATGCGGAGTGCGTTGGAGGTCGAAGATCAATGGTGTCCCGCTCCGCTCGCTGGTCGGCGAGGCCGGCACTGGTGAGCAACGCGAGCATGTCCTCCTGCCGCGGCTGGCCAAAGGTAAGCCGGTACAGCGCCAAGTCCCGTTTCAACTGCTCGTAGCGGGCGAGGTCCTGGCTCAGTGGCAGCGGCAGCACATGGCGCTCGATGCGCGCCCGTCCCGGATACACCCAGTACGGCGCCATGTCACCGAGCTGCGACTGCCGCCGCGCCGCGTCGTACGCCGCCTTCCACACGTCTCGGTCGGCTGACCGCAGCGCTTCGGCGCGATGGGCAGCGGCGACGTTGCGACGTACGGCGTGGCCGCCGAAGCGATGCACCCGGCCCTCCCGCTGTTCGAAGTCCACACGGTTGGCGGGGACGTTCCAGTGCACGACCGCCGAGCAGTACGTGTGGAAGTCGATGCCCTCCTGGCCGGCGCTTGTAGTGGAGACGACGAAAGGCCAGAACGGGCTGTTGAACGCGTGCCGCACGCCGGTCATGCGCTTCGTGTTGGTCTCGTCGTCGCCCCGGCCGCCGTACCGCAGCGCGAACCGACCGGTCATCGAAATCCGGTTGCCAGGGTTGAGCGGGTCCAGAGCCGAGTACGGCGCCGAGTGCACCGTCACCGCCCGGTTCACGTCACGAGCGATCGCCACCAGGGCTTTGTCGTCCAGCGATGTCTCCGCTGCCGAGCTGCGTAGCGTGTGTACGTACTCGTCGAGGACGGCCTGGAGCCCGCCAGCGGCGCAGTAGCGCAGGACGGCCCGCCAGTACGGATCGCTCAGGCCAAGCTGGTCCAGCAGGAGCATGGTTTCGGGGCGGTTGAACAGGCTCCGCAGGCCGGCGGCGACGACGGTCGCGGCCAGCCACAGCCCCTGAGGCGTGACGCTGCTTCCGTGGTCCACGAGCCGGCCGAGCGCCCGCCAGGCGATGTTGCCGGGGCTGTGCAGCCCGATAGCGACGAGATCGTCAACGACAGCGTCCGGGCTGGCGCTGATCGGCTCATCGGCGGCGGCGGCCACGGCGAGCGCCTCCTGGAAATGCCGGACGAGGCCGCTGTGAAGGTCCTTCTCCACGTCATGTCCCGGGTCGGCTCCCGTCGTGGCCGCCTCGACGGCCCGGTCGAGGGAAACACCAGGGTTGGCACCCGGCCAGCCGAGCACGGCACGCCAGGGCTGCGGCTCTCCGGCGTGTCCCGCGGCGCGGAAGGTGTTTGGTGCCTCGGCGAGCAGCCGCTGGCGGCATTCTGACTCGATCGCTGCCAGGTCCGGAGGCCCATTCGGGTCGCGGCGGGCGGCGGTCAACGGATCACAGGCCGCCGCGAGCACGGGGTGTGGCCAGAACAGCGCCATGGTGCTCATGGACGCCACCCGTCCGTCGCTCATCCGGTAGTCCAACCTGCTGCGGGGCACCTCGATGTGTCCGTTTCGGATTCGGCGCTCCGCCTCGTAGCTAAGCAGCGCCGAAACCGCAGTTGGCGTGGCGTTCCAGGACGAGAAGACCAGTCGCTTGGTGATCTGCTGGCGGGCCGCGTCAGCGAAGGGCGGTCCGAGCGTGTAGTGCGGCATGGACGGTGGCAGCCAAAGCAGTCGCCACCAGCCGCGATCGACGGTCTGCGCGGCGAGGGAGCGCAACTTGCCGTTGCCCAGGTCGATCGGCGCGTACTTTTGGACGGCTGCGGCGTCGAGCAGGTGCGCCCGGTCGAGTAGTTGCCGGACTTCTGCGCCGAGCCCGCGCTGCACGGCCTCCCGCAGACGGTCGCCAAGCTGGTATCCCTCGACGAAGTTGAGAAAGTATGGTGCCGATTTCCAGTAGTCGAGCAGGACTGGGGCGTCGAGTGCCGCGCCAAGCCGGTTCATGGCGACGAACGAGCGGATCTCCGTGGAATCGACGCCTGCGGCGGGGGTGACGTGCTCGGCCAGCATCGCGTGGCGGCCGAGGGCCGGGCGTTCAGTGCGGCACATGACCCGTAGCAGCAGGCGCCGGATTTCTTCGCCCACGGCGCCGGTCGGGGCGCCGGCGAGGACGGCCTCGCGGTAGGCGCGCAGCGCCGCGTGCACGGCATCGTGCCACTCGGGGTCTGGGCGGAGGAAGTTGAGCACCCGCTTGAGGTCGGCGTGGTGGTCGTCGGTGGCGGCTTCCTCGGCGTAGGTGAACGGCTTGTATGGGGTGGCGGACAGCAGCAGGACGCGCGCGTCCTGATAATTGAACAGGTGGTGGGCTAGCTCGGCGGCCTCGCCACCAAGCTCGGGATCGAGCAGGTTCCGGAAGCGTTGGAACTCGTCGAGGATCACCAGATCGGGCTCGAGCGCGTGGGCGCCGGCCTCAGCGAGCACCCCACGTAGCCGGCCGACGAGAGTCTTGCATCGGCCGTGTTCGGAGTCGGTCAGCGCCGATCGCCGCCCGATGTCGGCGATCAGCTCGTCGAACTGGTCGAGAAGTCCCCTGGCGCGAGCGCGGTCCAGGAACCGGTCTCGTACGCGCGGGTCTATGCCCTGGGTGAGAGTACGGGGAAAGTAGGCGCAGCGGCTCTGAAACCGTTCGAACGACCGGGTCGTGCATTGCATGATCCGCAGGGCGGCCTTGCGCTGCCAGCCATCCCAAGCCTCGTTGCGCAGCAGGTGATGAAGCATTGCGCGCTCCGCTGCCGTGCCGGTCTGCCAGCCAGGGGCGAAGGAGGTGCCAGGTGTGAAGGATACGAGGTTGACCGGCTTCCCGTCGCCGGCCTGCGGCGTGAATCGGGGCAGCTCGCGGCCGAGGAGGGTGAGCCGGCTGGACATCGGATGCGTGGCGTGGTGCGGTCCGGCCAGCCGTGCCAGGTTCTGTGCGGCGACGTCTTGGTTGGAGCAAATATAGATGATGTCAATGCGCGTCACCGCGTCATCGCGCTGCAGCCGTTCAATCATTGCGGCCACGACACCGCCTGCGACCACGCTCTTGCCCAGGCCGGTCTCGTCGGCGACCAGGAACCGCCGGGTCGGCTCGGTGCCGAAGTAGCGGTTGAGTAGGTACGCGACGGTGTCCCGCTGGAAGTCCTTGAGCCCTTTCATGCGCCTACCCCGGGTGCGTGAAGTTCACGGCGGACCTGGTCGACGTGCTGCCACAGCTCCAGGAAGCCCTCCGGCAGGACTGCCCTACCCCGCTCAGTGACTGCCAGCTGCCGTACTAGGCCGGCAAGCTCGTCGAGCTGGGCGGGGCGGTCCGCCAGCGCGGCGAGCAGAAGCTCCAAGACGCCGGCAGCGCCACGGCGCCATAGTCCGGTGCCTTGTCCCGCCCCCACAGGACCGGCCACCTCGGCGGACGATCCGAGGCCAAGCAGCAGCATCAGGAACTGCAGGAACTTGTCCGGTGTGTTGATCTGCTCGGCGAGTACCCGGTCAAGGCGGTCAGCCGGGTCGCCGGTCAGGCTGGCGATCGTCACCGCTCGTCTGGTCGTGCCGTCCGCGGCCACTGCGGCGAGAACGAGAAAGCGGGTGATCTCCGTGGTGGCCAAGCCACCGAAGTGGGCGTCGCCCGGCAGGTCCGCCACCAGGTCCGGTCTGGTGAGCAGGGCGACCGTCAGCCGCCCACCGGGCGGCGGCGACGGCGCCCCGGCGGCGCGTACGTGCAGCTCGTGCGGCTCGTCGTTGGTGCCGACGGTGGCGTGGAACGGGACGGCGGCGATGCCGCGTAGATAGGCCTCGAGTTCCCAGCCGGTGTCGTCGTCGGGCTCGGCGACGTCGCGCCGCTCGTACTCCTCAAGGATCGCCCGCAGGTCTGCGCCCTCGCCAGCCAACGCGTTGATGCCCAGCCGCTCCCGCGATCCGACCAGTTCGACCAGCAGCTCGACATTGCCCGTGAACGCCGCGCCGGTGGCGTTGGCCGAGCCGACGATCACTCGGGCGCGCCGCCCGTACTCGACAACATATGTTTTGGCGTGCAGCCCCGCGAGCCGGGCCGGCCCGGTCTCGTCATCCAGGTCGAACGCCGCGAGGTCATTGAGCACCAGCACGGTGCATCCGTCCAGCGTCCCCTCGGGCAACCGGTCCAGCTCCTCCTGCCTACCGATGACGGTCAACTCACCATTGCCCGGGGCGCAGACATCGAGGCCGTCAGCGCCCACGAAGGGCGACATCACCAGGTGCCGAGTACCGGCGAAGTCCGGCGGCCGAGTTCCTGGCACGCCGAACGCATGGAAGTACAACTCATCTCGAAAGAAGCCCTCAGGGAGTTCCCAGTCGGCCCGCCGAAGATGCTCCAGCAGCTCCTCGATCGCTGCGCGCCGCGGTTCAGGCACCGGCTGCGTGGCCAGGTCGATCGCGTGCCGAAGCAGCTTGACCACCGGCGTGTTCCGCCTGTCCGGCCGCGAGCCGATCACGCCGTCCAGGGTCAAGCAGACATCCCAGCTGCGGTCGTTGGTCAGGTTCCGGCTCAACACGACGAGCCGCAGCAACTGATCGCCGTCGCAGACGTATCGGACCAGCCACATCTTGGGATGGAAGAGACGTCCGGGCCGAGGACTCCGCACCGGATGAACAGCCGGTTCGAGCAGGAGCAGCAGACTGGAGTTGCCCGGCGGCGCTGCGATCTGCCCGGCCTGGCAGAACACGTCGATCCGGTCGGCGCAGCGGCGCACGCCCTCCATCACCGAGATCGGGTCGTCCCGGTCTCGCAGGGCGTGCGCGGCGAACGCCAGCGGGGCGGTGAGCAGGCTGTCCAGCTCAAGGGTGAACGTGGTGGCTACGGCGCGGTCCAGCCGGAATCCCGGCGGCGGACGGAGCACGTCGGTCAGCAGCGCGCGTCCGTCAGGCGGCAACAGCACCCGTCACCTCCATGCCGTCGTGGATGTCGGTCAGCATGCGTCGCACCTGCGGCCACCGGTATACCAGCTGCCGGCTGCCTGACGCGCCCGTCCAGCCCCGGAGCAGCTTGCTGTTGACCAGCCGCGACTGGGTTTTCTTCACCGTCTTCTCTCGGCGGGCGACCAGGTCCCGCAACTCGACGTCATCGGCTGCGCCCTCGGCCCGACCGGCGAGGACGAGGTCGATCCAGGCCTCGATAAACGCCCGAGCCCGCAGATTGTTGCTGATGCGCGGGTTGATTTCGATGAGGCGGCTCCACATGTCCGCTCGGTCCCACGGCGCGACCGTCGCCATCCGCTCAGCCCAGCGGGCGAGAGCCTCCCGGTAGTCCGGCGGCTCGATCCGGTCATGGCCCGCCTCGCCGTATTCTTCGGCGAGGATCAGGTTGTAGAGCAGCGCCGCTCCGTGCATACAGGTCGAGAACGCCCGGGCATACTCCAAATCGGTCCGCACCCGCTCCGACGCTGAGCCGACCGCCGAGGCTCGCCAGGGCGCCGCCGCGTCGTCCTCCGGCCGGTTGCCCGGCTGAAGCAGGTGAGCGAGCAGGGTGCCGGCGGTGCTGGTCAGGATACGCTCCCGCAGCCAGTCCGCCTCCTGCTGCGTCAGATCCAAGCCCGAACCCACGACCTCAGGGAAGCCGGCTGGCGATCGAGGCATGGTGGCTGGCCATCGGCCAGTCCGCAGCTCGGTCAGCTCCGCCGCCTCCGGATCGCCAGGTAGAACAGCCAGCTCGAGGCCAGCGTCGATGTCGTACGTGCGCAGCGCAGACGCATAGATTGTGGATGGCAGCGTCTTGACGCCGGTCGATGCACGTCGACCGATAAGGCCGTCGGTTGCACCTGCAGCCCGCAGCGCCGAGATGACAACACGCTCCACCCGGTCCAGCTCCACTGCCTGATCGCGGTCTGGCCGGCGGCTCGCGTGCTGAACGCACCATGGGACAATCAGCAGATACCGAGCACGCGTGTGCAACGTCGACGTTCCGGGGAACAGCAGGTCACCGAACGCGTCGCGGACCTGCCCGATGCCCAATTCGTCGCGGCTCTCCTGCTCGCTGAACATGTTCAGCAGCTCACGCATCCGCTGCTGCTCCACCCGGGAGCTGTCCAGCCACGATAACTGCGACGCCACCGTCCACCTCCCGTACTCGGCCAGCAGGCATCCAGCCTGAACTGGTTGTGCGCTCCCAGACCGCCTCGACGTCCGCGACGAATCCATCTTCTGCGACCGTGAACCACCACCGGTAGGGCGTGTGGTCTTGGGGTGTGTTCGACGAACATCATGACGTCCGACTCCGACAACTCGTTGCCGGCCCGAAGGTAAGAAGGGCCTCACCAGAAGACCAGAACTACCGGCCCCTTCGCCAGCGGATCATTGCCTGGTCTTTTCAGTGGCCGCAGCCGACGCCCGGCGGCGTGCCCGTGTCGACTGGCCCTCGGCCGGCGGCGTCTCGATTTCCCTCGCCGGCTTTGTAACCTGCAGCCCGGCCCGGCGCGCGTTAAGGCCCATCCCGGTATCCATGGTCACCAGCCGGACCGGTTTGCCTGCGAGGGTCTGCACCGCGACAGCGCGATCGATGATCTCCGCGTCCGGGTCGGAAAGCGGACGATGGGCGGGATCGTCGTAGAACATCCGCAGCTGCACCGCTCCGCGCGGCATCTCCCCACGCTCGGCCACCTCTTCCCCGTCGTTGTCCTTGAGGCGGATCATCACCGTGCCGTACGGGTCAGGCAACAGCTTGTCGACAACGGCCAGCGTCACTGCGGCCCGATAGCGGGACTTCTGGTTCCCTGACTCTTTGAGCCGGTCGAACTCCCGGATCACCACTTCGGGAAGCACGAGCAGGACATCCTCGATCCCAACGCCAAGTTCGTCTGCCCACGGGATGCTCGCGATGACCGCCGCCGGGTCGTCGTCTTGAGCCCATGCGGGGTGGGACAGGAACACGCTGCTGTCCACAACCGCCAAGACCTTGCCCTCCGTCGCCGTCCAGGTGCCGATCTGCTCCTGGAGCGTCTCGAAAGCCGAGGTGAGCGCGGCCTGGCGTTCGGAAATCTCGACTTCGAGCAGCTGGAAGCCCTGCGGCGTACCCATCAGCACCGGATCGACAAGCCGGTAGAAGGCTGGCGTAAACAGGAGCTGGTCCAAGTCGGAACGGGCGATTTGGCCACGCAGCATCCGGCCGACGTTCAGTACCCACCGCACGTAGCCATCCTGTTTGCCATGGTTGTTGCTGATCTCGATAGAGGCAGACCGGAGCAATTCAAGGACGCAACCGCGGTCAACGCCAGGGGTCAGGGTGACGAGCATGCCGAAATCCTGGCAGGGCCGACCTGTCACCGACATCCGTTTACGGCCGCAATCCGCCGACACCAAACGGAAGCCGTCGTAGCGCGGCAGCCCGCTCGTCATCTACTGCCGGGGCAGCATGCCGCAGGTGATCGACCACGGAAGTACCTACCAGAATCAGTGTCTTGCCAAGGCGTACCGAGGTCAGGAAGCTGACCTACTGTGAGCCTTTTCCAAGCTGATCTTGCAGCTCAGGGCGGGTGCGGCGAGCTCGGAGATCGATGAGGGCGAGGCTCCAGGTAAGACAGCAGTCGACCAAGATCCGATGCCCCGACCGGGAGCCTCGCCTGGGCTGTCTTACCCCTCCACGATCCCGCTGTCCAGTCGAACCCTGAACCACTCGCCGATCTCATCCGCCAGCACCGTAACCAGCATCGATCCCGGTGGCGGCGTCTTGGTCCGGGCCGACAGGCACTGCTCGCCCTGGCCCACCTGCGCAACGGTGACACCTACACCGGCTCGCCGCCGGGTTCGCCGTCGGTGTCGCCACCGCCTGGCGTACCGCCTCAACTCACCCTGGCAGACAGGGGCCACGCCGCGCAGGTTAAGGATCAAGCTGCCAGCGAAGGGTGCAGGCCTCCCAGCGGCCGGAGCAACTTTGGAGTGGCCAAGATGTCGCCTTACATATGCCGTGACGAGCCCGCTAGACCGGTGTCAGTATTCCGACAGGCGAGCTTCTCGGTGGCAGTCATTCCCGGTGGGCCACTACTATCCAACGACGATTAAGGCCCCGCCCCTCGGATGCCATGCGCGCCTCCGCGGCCCTTGGTTTCCGTGACTCCGAGGAGTCAAATGCCCCTCAAGGATTTCGTCACCACAACGCCACGTACGCTGCCAGTATTGATTCTGGCGGATGTAAGCGGCAGCATGGCGCACGAATCGAAGATCGAAACACTCAACCGGAGCATCGGGGAAATGATCCGGTCGTTCACCGAGCTGCGTGAGGCAACCTACGTGATCACCGTTGCGGTGATCACCTTCGGGGGTGTCGCCCGGATCCACCAGCCGTTCACCCCGGCTGGCAGCCTCGAATGGCGCGACATGCCCGCCGAGGGGCCGACTCCGCTCGGCCGGGCCCTCGGCATCGCCGGTGAACTGCTGGAGGACCGGGCGCAGGTGCCGGGCCGCTCTGCCAAGCCGGTGTTGGTCCTCGCCTCCGACGGTCGACCCACCGACGACTGGGAAGGCGCCATGGAGCAACTGCTCGGGGCGCCTAGAGCCAGGAAGGCGACCAGATTCGCGGTGGCCATCGGCAACGACGTCGACGAGGAAGCGATGGACGTGCTCGAACGGTTCGCCACCGCCGGCGCCGAGGGAGTGGTCCGCGCGGAGAACGCCCACCGTATCGTCGAGTTCTTCGACTGGCTGACAATGAGCGTCAGCCAGCAGGCGACCGGCGGCGAGGTCGACTTCCGGCCGCCGCCACTCGCCGACCGCTCGGCCGACATCGTCATCGACTGACGTGGGGACGGGACCAAACACTCGAACCTGGTTCGGCGCCTCGGTCTGCGGGCCGGCGCACCGCCGGCACCATGTCGCGAAGCAGGACGCCTGGTGGGGAATCGCCGGGCGGTTCGGCTCGCTGGTCGTCGTCGCCGACGGGCTAGGGTCCCGGCCGCACAGCCGACTCGGCGCGGTCGCGGTGTGCCGGGCGGCCCACCGGGCCGTGCGGGGACTCGCCGACCACGAGGTCCCAGACCCCTCGCGCCTCTTCGCGCGCATCGAGACGAACTGGTGCGTCGAGCTGGCCCACCGGGACCCGGCCGAGTGCAGCACCACGGTGATGCTCTCCCTCGTCCACCGCTCCGGAGGCGTGCTGGTGGGCCAGGTCGGCGACGGACTGATCGCCTTCGGCTCCGGGCACGCCACCGAACGGCTGGTGACCGAGCGGACCGGCTTCGGCAACGAGACCGACGCCTTGGGTCTGCCCGGCCGCCGGCCGCTATGGCGCAGCCGGTGGCTGCCGTCGCCTCCCAGCGGATTCCGGGTGTTGCTGGCCACCGACGGAGTGGCCGACGACCTCCGCCCGGAGTCGCTCGGCCAGTTCATCGATCACCTGGAACAGGAGTTCAGGCCGCTGCCACCCCCGGAACGGCACCGTCGCCTCGTCGCCGAATTGCGCGCCTGGCCGACGCCCGGCCACTTCGACGACAAGACGCTGGCCCTGCACTGGACGAATCGAGGTGTGCCCGCATGTCACTGACCCTTCCGGGCAAGGTCCGCACGGCGAGCGGCACCACACTGAAACTCGTCCGCGAGCTGGGGCGGGGCGGCCAGGGGTCGGTGTACGAGGTCGAGGGGGGTCGGCACGCGGTCAAAGTGCTCCGGGAAGCGTCGTCCGAGCGGGCTGCCGAATGGGCGGGACGACTGAAGGCGCTCCGCCGCCTGCCACTCGACGGGCTGTCGGTCGCCAGCCCGATCGACACCCTCGCACCACCACACGTCGGGTACGTGATGGACCTGCTCGACGGCCTCACCCCGCTGAGCAGGTTGACCTCCGTTCCGGCAGGGTCCCGTGCGGTCGAGCACTACCGCGACACCGGCGGGCTCAGGCGACGGCTCAGCCTGCTCGCCCGGCTCGCCGATGTGCTCGCCGCACTGCACGCCCGGGGCCTCGTCTACCAGGATCCGTCGCCGAGCAACATCTTCGTTTCCGAGCTGCTCGATCGCGACCAGGTGTGGCTCATCGACACCGACAACGTCTCCTTCGCCGGCGCCCGGGGGCGCCCTGTCTACACCCGCCGGTACTCGGCCCCGGAGCTGCGTCCCGACGCGGGCCGCTGGGCGGACAGCCTCAGCGACATCTTCGCCTTCGCGGTCGTCGCCTTCGAGCTGCTCACCCTGGACCACCCCTTTGTAGGCGACGAACTCTACGAGGATGACGAGGAGACAGAGGCAGAGGCCTTGAACGGCTCCCACCCCTGGGTCGACCATCCGACCGACCGTTCCAACGTGTCGACTAGGGGAATCCAACCGCGCGGCCTAGTGCTCTCTCCCGCTCTGGAGAGCATGTTCCGGGCGACCTTCGTGGACGGGCTGCGGCGCCGCGACCGGAGACCCGGCGCCGGGCGATGGGCTGACGCCCTGCGCGACGCCGGCACGTCCGTCGTGCCCTGCCCGGCGTGTGGCCTGACGTACCACCTCGACCTGTCGGTGGAGCGTTGCCCATGGTGCGACGAGGCTCCCCGCCCGCCCACCCTGCACGTCCGGCTGCTGCTCGATCTTCCCGACGGCATGACACCGGACCACTCCCGGCCACCCGTCGCTGACCGGGGTGAGCTGGTCACCGTCCAGGGCGACGAACTCCGCGTGTCGCGCGGCTTCGTGCTCGGCCGAGTGGCCGACCCCGACCGGCTAATGCTCCAGCTCCGCTGGGAGGGCGACCACATGAAGATCGGCAACTACGCCGGCCAGGCGATCGAGCTCGTCGCTCCAGACGGCAGTAAGTTCCACACGTTGCCGCATAAGAGGGTGGCAAGCATCCGGGCCGGCAGGGCAGGCGAGATGTGGAGCCTCCGGCTCGCCCGGCTGGGCCGCCCGAACCGCTGGCTGTGCTTCGCGACGGACCCGGGGGGTCGACAGTGAGGCTCCAGGATCTCCAGTACGGCGCGACGACGAGCATCGTCCTGAAGCCGCTCGACCAGGCGCTCTCCGGCAACTCAGTCAAGATCGGTCACGAGGCGACGCTGCGCACGTCGCGGGCCAGCAGTGCGGCCATGCTCGTCGTAGACAAGGACGTCTGGCCGGTCGAGGGCCATGGACCGGCCGACCAAGACCACCTGGACGAGGTCCTCGACAGCGGCGGGGCACGGATCGCCTGGGTGAGCAGGGTCGGGGACGACACGATCACCGTACAGGTGCACCGTTTCGCCCATCACGTCCGGTGGGATCCGGACCTGGTGTTCGGCCTCGACGACCACAGCCTTCAGTCGTTGGCCCGGTTGCTGCCCGGTCGGCGGCGCGTCGACCAGACAGCGAAGTGGCTGGCCGACCAGTTCCTGGTCGCGGCCCCCGCCGGGACGGACCGCGCACCCCGGTTCCTCGCATCGGCAGCGCCCGAACGCGCGGTGAGCTTCGACCAGGGATTCCGACTGCACGGGTCGAGGATCATGGCGCATGTCGAGAACCGGGACGGTCGGCTACGGCTTCGTACGGTGCGGTGGGCCAACCGGGCCGACCGCACGGCTGTCGCCCTGACGCTGGTCGAGGCGAGCGCCTCGTTCCGTGACGAGACCTTCGCCGGCACCTTCCGGGAGCGGCACCACACCGAGTTCGCCGAGCTACTGAGCAGCGGCCGCCAGTACCTCAACCGCTGGGACGAATACAGCGAGAAGGAACGCCGGCAGGTCGTCGACCGGGCCTTCACCCTCGGCGTGTCGCGGTACCTCCAGGTGCGCCGGGTGGACAGCCGCACCTACCGCTTCCACCTCGATCCCGACGGCGGGCGAGAGTTCCTGTCCCGGCTCGGCGACGAGAACACCCTTGCCGCGTGCGACCGGGCGCCCGACGGCCTGCGCGACCACACGTTGAAACTGGAGGACCGGCCACCGGCGTTCGAGTTCAGCGGCGTGATCACGCAAATCAACCAGTCGGCCTGCACCATCTCCCTCCAGGCACCGCAGGGGCGGCAATTTACCCCTCCGCCGCCGACCGGGGATCTCTACCTGAGCCTGATTGGGGACCGGGTCCGGATCAACCGCCAGCGCAACGCCCGGAAACTAATCGAGGAGCTGCGCACCCCGATGCCCCAGCTCGGCCCGATCCTCGAGGGCCAGTTGCTGCTCGCACACTCCGCGCCCATGCGGATGATCCAGCCTCGAGAGCTCGCCGCCTTCCGGAAGTACCACGACTTCACCCCCAAGCAGGAGGACGCGGTCCGGATCGCACTCAACACTCCGGACATCGCGCTCATCCAAGGCCCGCCCGGGACCGGCAAGACCCGGGTGATCACCGCCATCCAGGAGTGCCTGGCGCAGCTTCGCAAGGAGGCCGGCAACGTCGGGCACAGCGTGCTGTTAACCAGCTTCCAGCACGACGCAGTCGACGAGGTTGTCCGGCGGACGGAGGTGCTCGGGCTGCCTGCGGTCAAGGTCACCGCGCGGCCACGGGAGGGCGACGACCGTGGCGTACGGGACTGGTGCGCCCGGAAATCGGCGGAACTCCGCGCGGAACTCCCCGCGGAGGGCCACCTGTTCCGCGCCGTCCGCACCGTCGAGGCGCTTGTCGTCGGGTACGGGCTACAGCCGCCGGCCCCGGAGCGCACCGCCGACCTGATCGCCCAGATCGACAACCTGGTTGGCGGCTACCTGCCCGTCGCGATCCGCGCACGCCTGATCTCCGCGCACGTCGAGTTGACGGACGCCAGCGGCGGGCCCCGCTTCACGGTGGACGATCTGGCGCCCCTGCGCCGGTCGATCGCGGCGATCCGCGTCGACCCAGTCGCGTTCGCCGATGACGGCCCGCACATGGCCCGGAGGGCCCTGCTACGACTCTCGGCTCAGCCAACCGTCCTCGCCGACGCGGACCGGGCGCTGCTGACGGAGGCAGCGGCCTTCGACAACGCCGGGCCACCGCCGTTCCTGGAACGTCTCGCTGACCTGCGGGACCGGCTGCTGGACCTCGCCACGCCGGTCACCGGCCCGGTGCAGGCCGTCCCCGACGACGATCTGGTCCGGTTGTTCAGCGACGTCGTCCGCGCCCTCCAGGAGCGCCTGATGTCCTCGGCCGACGGCGTCACCGCCGCGGTGACCGCCTTCGTCGACGAGTTGGAGAACGACCCGGACGGCGTCGCCGAGGCGATCCGCAACTTCACCAGCGTTCTCGCCAGCACCTGCCAGCAGGCCAGCTCCGGCACGATGGCCGACCACGTCCGAGGCCAGCAAATCCGGTTCGAGACCGTCATCGTCGACGAGGCCGCCCGGGCCAACCCGCTCGACCTGATGATCCCGCTCTGTCTGGCCAGCCGCCGGATCATCCTGGTAGGCGACCATCGACAGCTCCCCCACCTTCTCGAACCGGACATCGAGCGCGAGCTCGAGTCATCGGCGGAGGACGAGATGCTGTCGGCGCTCCGGCAGAGCATGTTCGAACGGCTCTTCCAGTATCTACGCTCCGCGAAGGCCAAAGGCCAGGCGGAGCGGGAGATCACCCTCGACACACAGTTCCGGATGCACCAGGTGCTTGGTGACTTCGTCAGCAACGCCTTCTACTCGGACGACACCGCACTCGACTCAGGCGCGGATAGCGCCGCGCTGCACCACGGCGTCGAGCGGTACGGCGACGCCGTGGCGATCTGGGCCGACCTGTCGCGCATCAGGCACGGCGGGGAGACCACTGGCCGCAGCAAGTCTCGCAAGGTGGAGGCGGACTGGATCGCCGGCGAGTTGATCAGGCTCAGCGGTGAGGTTTCCGCCGACCTGACCTTCGGTGTGGTCGCCTTCTACCGCGCGCAGGTGCAGGCCGTCTGGGCGGCGCTCGACGTTGTCGGGCTGGCCACCCGGAACGTGTCGGGGCACTACGAGGCGATCGGTGCCCTCGCCGGCCGGCTACACATCGGCACCGTCGACGCGTTTCAGGGGCGGGAGTTCGACGTGGTGCTTCTGTCGGTGACCCGAAGCAACGACCTACCCGGCGGCGAGCCGAGGACCAATCGCCGCAAGTACGGCCACCTCCTGCTCGCCAACCGGCTTTGCGTCGCGATGAGCAGGCAGAAGCGGCTGCTCATCGCGGTGGGCGACGCCGCCATGTTCGACGCCTCGGCCACCGGCGGCGAGGTCCGCGGACTGGTCGAGTTCCGGAGACTCTGCGAAGGGCGGTACGGCCGTGTCGTTCGCCCCTGACACACCAGTGCTTGAGTTGGGCGCCCTCCGGAAGGACCTTCCGCAGGGTGGCCGGTGGATACTGTGGCCGGCTTGGTGCTGGCGGGTGTTGGTGCCGGATCTGACCCGTCGGCGCCTAGACGCCTTCGCCCGGGTGGTCGCCCGGCTCTGTCAGGCAGGGGTCACCAGCCCGAGCGAGATGGCCCGGCTGACGAGGCTGCACCGCGACCTGTGCAACCAGATCCTGCTCATGTTGCAGCAGCAACGACTCATCAACGGCCGGGGCAACCTTACGGAGACGGGCCGGGCCATGCTGGCCGGCGAGAGCTCGGACACGTCGCAGACCCGGCTGGTGCATCTCTTCCAGGACCCCTTCGGCGCTCCGTCGCCCCATCGGTTGTGGCCGGCGCTGGTCGAAACCCTGGGTTACGCCCACGTCGACTACCGACGGGGTGGCCGGCCGCGGCTGCGGTTGGACACCCGTCGAGACTCACCCCCGGTGGAACCGGTCGTGGCGCAGGCGCGCCGTCTCGCCCCGCCGCCCCGGCCGAGCCCAGGGGAGGTCATCGCCGCGGCGCGTGCAGCGGCCACGGCCGGCGAACCCGACGGAGCGAGGCCCGAGAACGAGGCGTCGCCGCCGCCGATGGCTCAGGTCTCCCGGGTCTCCTTCATCGCCGAGCGGCCCGATCCGGTGTTGCTGGCCGGCTACCTGTACCTGCCCGACGACGCGGTCACCAGCGCCGACTGGGAGGTGCTCGATCCCTTCACGGGCTGGCCGAACGCCTGGCTCAAGGAATCGGTGCAGGCCCGGCTGGCCGACGACGGCACTCTGGCCGCCCTCGTCGCCGGGATCGAAGGCCAGCTCACCGACGAAGACGCCGAGAAGCGACGGGCGGAATACACCCGCCGGCGCGCGGAGGCGGCGGTGCGGATCGAGCGCCGGCTGGGCATCCGGATCCACGATCCGGGCCACCAGAAGATCCTCCAACTGCTAACCGAGGTGGAAGCCGACCTCGCCGAGGCTCGGCTGCTGGCCGATGTCGGCGGACGGTACCGGCAGACTGCGGTCAACAACCTTGGCAAGGTCCTCGAACACGTCTTCGCCACGGTCCGCGACGCGTATCCGCTCGCGGAGAACCTCCTCCGCCAGCTCCGCGATCCCGTCCTGGGCCCGAAGGCGCTCAGAGCCGCCATCGATCGGGCACGTGAGCTGTCGGAAATCAGTGGACAGGTCCCAGACGGAATGCGGAAACAGGACGGCGACCAGGTTGCCCGCGCCGCTCGTGGGCACCTGCCATCGCTCCGCCCATTGCTGGTCGCGGTGCTGCTCGCCAGCGCCGAGCACCCAGACCATCCCTTACGCAGCAGCATCCGGCACCGCCCCGACCTCCTCGACCAGCTTGACGGCACGACCCAGCTGCGCAACCAGGGTTCCCACGGCGAGGACCGAGAGCCCACGGCGCACGAGGCCGACGACGTACTCGACCTGGCCTACTGGACCGTTTCTCACTTTCTCTTCCAGCAGACGACAGCGAGTAGGGGCCTGGATGTCTCGACGTAAGAACGGCGGCATACCCCAACAGACGAACCCAAAGGCGGACAGCCTCCTGCGGGACGTCCGACGGGGAGGCCGGGACGGGGCCGCGGTGGCGGACCGGGAAGGGGTTACGCCTGAGTTGCCGCCACCCGTACCCGTGGACCTCCCGCTGAGTCGGGCCCAGGAGGCGTGGGTCGAGGCACAGCAGTTGGCGGATCTGTACCGCAAGGCCCGGCAGCAGATCGACGAAGAGCTCGCGAGGGTCGCCGACCGGCGAGACGAACTCGACGCGGAGGCGAAGCGGATCGCCGACGCGAATGAAGCGGCGGCAGACGCACGGAGAGCGGTCGACGCCGCCCGTGCCGAGCTGGACGAGGACCGTCGCCGGCACGCCGAGGCCGAGCGGCGGCTCGACGACCGCCGCGCGGAGCTGGACCGGCGGGAGAAGGAGCTGAACGCCCAGGCGTTGCAGGTCGAGCAGGGCCGCCTCGACGCCGAGGCCGGTTACCTCGAACAGGAACGCGCCCACCTGCACCGGCTAACCGAGCAGCGCGGTCAGTTGCTGGCGGACCTCACGGCGGAACGCCATCGGCTCCTGGCCGATGTCGAGCGGCGTCACGCGGAGCAGGAGGAGCAGTGGCGCCGCCGAGCGGCCGAACTTGATGCGGCGCGGGTCAAGACGGAAGCCGAGCTGGAGCAACGGCAGGCGGAGGCGGAGGCCCGGGAAAGGCAGTTCCGCGAGCGTGAGCGACAGTTGCGGGCGCTGGAGGAGAACCAGGAAGAGGACCGTGCCTACCTTCAACAGCGGGCGGAGCTGGCTGTCGCGGCTCAGCTCAGGCAGCTGGAACTGACCCGGGACCGGATTGCCAGGCAGTACGAGGTCGTGGAGGGGCACGCCCGTGACCTGCAACGACAGCTCGACGAGCGGAACGAGTCCCTCCGCCTCGCCGGGTTCGAATCACCCGAGCTGCTGCACCAGCGGGTACGTCACCTCACCGAGGAGAACGAACGGCTGATGCAGCGGGTCGCCACGGTGCCCGGCGCAGCCGACCCCGAACTGCTGGTCCAGCTCCAGCGCGAGCACGCCGAGTGCCCGGGGATTCGCGCCAGGCTGGAGTTCGACAACGCGAAGCTGCGCACCGAACAGAACGCGTACCGGATCGCCAACACGGAGCTGGAGGAGCTGCGCGAGCACCGCGACGCGCTCCAGCACTCCGTCGACAGGCACAAGGAGTTGCTGGCTCAGACCCAGGTCGAGCTGGACAAGCTGGTCAGCAGTACGCACGGGGTCAATCCGTTCCCGGGCCTGACAGAGCTGGATGACAATCCGGACCTTCAGCAGGAACGGAGGGCCACCGACAACTCGCCGGACCTCACCGACCTGGTCGCCTACGCCCAGCAACGCATCCTGGCAGACGAGACAAATCGACGCGGCAGCACGCCGCTGGCGTACCGTGCACGAGACATCCGTTGCCTACTCGGCGGCATGGCCATGAGCAGGCTGCACATCCTCCAGGGCATCAGCGGGATCGGCAAGACCACGTTCCCCAAGGCGTTCGCCAGGGCGATCGGCGCCGACTTCGCGGTCATCGAGGTGCAGGCCGGATGGCGTGACCGGCAGGACCTCATCGGCCATCTGAACGCCTTTGAACGCCGGTACTACGAGACCGCATTCACAAAGGCGATCTACCAGGCCGCCTGCCCTGCCCACCGGAACCGCCCGTTCTTCATCATCCTCGACGAGATGAACCTGGCCCACCCCGAACAGTACTTCGCCGATGTGCTCTCCGGGCTGGAGAACGTGGGTTCGCGGTTCCGGCTCCAGCTCACCAGCCACCAAATGGAGCCCAGGCCACGGCTGCTCGATGTGGACAAGGGCATCTACCTGCCGATTCCCGATAATGTATGGTTCTTCGGGACGTCGAACCACGACGAGACGACCGTGCAGTTCGCCGACAAGACGTACGACCGTGCACACGTCATCGAACTGCCCACCACACCACCCTCGCTGACGCCGCGGAAGGTCCCGCCCCGGGAGGCGATCTCCCGCCGGGCCCTAGTCAGGAGCTTCGGCAACGCGGGCCGTGACCACCATGACGCGCAGGAGCAGGTGGTCTCCTTCCTCCGGGAACATCTCGCCCGTACCCTCGCCAGTGATTTCAAGATCGGTTGGGGGCCTCGGCTCGAACAGCAGGTCAGGGACTTCGCTCCGGTCGTGGTGGCTGCCGGTGGGTCACCCGGCGAGGCCGCCGACCACATCCTCGCCACTCGGATCCTGCGACGGCTACGCGGCCGCTACGACCTGCGACCGGAGAAGCTCCAGGAACTGCGTGACCTCATCGACGAGGGCTGGCCCCAGCTCGGCGCGACCCAGGTCGACGGCGAGGACGGTCCGGTCACCACGCGGGCGCTGCTCGACGAACTCATCGAAGCAGGGGCCTGAGGATCCGTGGCGCACGAGTTCTGGGACCGGGTAACCGGAGCGCGGGCCGGGCGACTACCGGCCCGCCCGCTGCTCGGCCGCTACCAGCTGACAGTGCCCGGCAAGGTCAACGGGCACGACGCCGGGCCACACACGCCCGTCACTCCGACGGGTTCCGGCCGCTGGTCGGTCCGCATGTTCGGCAGCGTCAGCGAGGGGTACTTCTCCCGCGATGCGCTGCCCGACCGGGCGTTAGCGGCGCGCACCGTCGCCATCGCCAATGCCCTGGGCGCCGCCGCCCACGAATCTCCGGCCGAGCCAGGTTCGCCTGATGAGACGGCCTACGAGCGCTGGGTCGCCGTGCCACCGTTGGCCACCGACCTCATCGCCCAACTGCGTGGGGTGAGCGACGACCCAGTGGACTTACTGGAGCAGGCCATCGACGCCGACCTGGGCCGCCTGGAAGCCGTGTGCCAGCGCCCCGAGACGAGGCTCCGCCCCGAGACGAGCGTCGTTCTCCTCTCGCGCACCCGTCGGATGGCCCAGGATGCCATCACCTACCTCGCCGCACACACCGAGGACTGGCAGCGACGGTCCGTCACCGGAGTGTTCCCCCGACGCCTCCGGGCGATCCACAATGACCCGGACCCGGACCTGTACGAGAATCAGGCCGCAGTCCAGCTGGTTGACCACCTGATCGCGTTCCTCGAGTGGCGGCGGCAGAAGCTGGAGGCGACCAGCAGCGTCCTGGCCGACCTCGAAGAGCTCGCCGGCCAGCTCAGGGACCGGCCCTGGCGTACCGGACACCGGCTCGCCCGGCTCGTCGGTGAGTTCGCCAACCACCTGGATCTCAACGACGACGTGCGACGTCTCCTGGGGCGCACCCGGGAGCACCGCCGACGGCTCGGCCGGCTGCTCACCTCTCGGCTATACCGGGACCGCCGGGTGAGCCGGCGTACAGAGTTCTCCTCGGACCTCCGACAGACCAACATGTTCATCCACCACGAGGACTACCGCCGCGTGGCGGCGCTGTGGCGGGCCTGGGCGCGGGTCAGGCGCGAGGTAGGGCTTCACTTCTCGATCGCGCCCCGCGCATTCTGCAACAGCTACGACCAATTCGTCGCACTGCTCGTCGCCAGGTCGTTGGACACCCTCGGCTACCAGACCACCACTGCCGATGCCCCGACCACCGGCGGACCGGACATCTACTACACGGGGCCGGGTGACGACACAGTCGTACTGCGCATCAGGACTGACGGCAGCGTAGAGGTGAACCGGAACGACCGCCCGTTGCTGGTCTGCGTACCGCTGCCGCACCCGCTCACCGCCAACGGCGCCCCGGACCTGCTCGCATTCGTCGACGAACTGGACCAGACCCGCACCCACGCCGACGCGCCGCGCGTCGTCGTTTACCCGGGTACCCGCCAGGAGCTTCAGGCGCTACCCCCGCGCCTGCGCGCCCGCGCCGACACCGTCGGCAACGACCTGCCAGGCGGCCCGGGCATCGGGCTGCTGCCGGCGACCCCGACCGAGATCGACAGCGTGGAACGCATGACGCGGGCTCTTCAGTGGGCCCGGATCGCGTCGGACGCCGCCCAATACCCGCCCCGGGTCCACTGCCCCAAGGACCTGCTCGGCGAGCTGGCGGCCGCGGGCGAGAGGTGGCTAAGCGCCACCACGGACGAGCGGCACCTCGCTTTGGAACGCCCACCGACCCAGGCGGAGCGGATGGTTCTGCGCGACCGGGTCGCCCGCTGGCGCGCGCAGCGCGTACCTCCGAGCAGGCGCCGGGAACACCACATCGCCGCGGATGCCCTCAACGAGGCCGTCGAAGCCGCGTTGGTGCGCCTGCACCGACTGGCCCACTGTCCGGTGTGCGGCGCTGAGCTCGGGTCCCCTCGAGACTTCCACCCCAGATCGGGCACATTCGTCGCCACCTGCCGCAGGTGCCACAACGAATGGGGAACCCGATCGTGCGGCTCGTGCGGGACGAACTATCCGGTGATCCAGACAGGGAACCGGCAGGCGGTGAAAAGCCGCTCGGACGCGACGAGCGGCCCCGGCAACGAGGTGCTCGCGGTGCCGTGCTGGCAGGCCACCGTAACCGCGGCGTACATCTGCCCGAACTGTGGCAAATGCGGCGGATCGGCTTTGCGGTCCGGGCCAGAGTGTCAACGATGCCCGGACTCCGACGAATGGGAAATCAGGAGATGACCATGGGCGCGATCCAGCACGATGTCAAGCTGCGACGAATCCTGCGAGGCGAGGACCGGTGGGATGACGGATCGCCGTCGGACCAGGCGACGTCCTACTTCCTCAGCCAAATGCTCGACGAGGTGGTTACCCGCATCCGACGGGAGAATCCGGCCCTCACCCGCCCCGTGGACCTGCTGATCAGCATGAGCGGCTTTTCGCCGCTCACCACGATCCTCGCATATGAGCTGATCCGTCCCACCCGGCTACTCGTGATCTACTCGGCGCAGGCGGACGCGAGCATCGACTTCATCGGTAAGCACGTCGTCGGCGGCGGCCGCCTCCGGTACCAGGACTTCATGCATCGACCCGTGCAGCCGACCGATCCGCAGGGCGTGTACCGGGAGGTGAAGGACGTCCTGGCGAGATACGACACACCGGACGGGCGGAAGCTATCGGCGATTATCGACATAACCGGCGGCAAGAAGGTCATGAGCGCGGCAGCCGCCCTCGCCGCCTGGCAGCTGAACCTCGATCTCTGCTATATCGACGGAGAATACGACCCGGAGTTCCGTCGTGTCGTGCCGGGCGACGAACGACCGCTACTGCTGGCCAACCCGACCGCTCTCTTCGGAGAACAGGAGATGGCCGCAGCGCTGGAAACGTTTCGCAGCGGAGCGTTCGACAGCGCCCACGCCCAATATCACGACCTGTGCGAACAAATTGCCGAACCAACCCGCGCGCGTTTTATGCGCTCGGTCAGCGCCTTGTACCGCGCGTGGTGTGACCTCGATCTGTCGCGCCTGCAAGAGTGCATCAAGGCAGTCGACGTGGCACAGCAATCGGCTGAGCGTGAGCTGACCCATCAGACCAGCAAGACCATTGCTGATCAGTTAGATTTCCTCCGGGAGTTGACCACCGAACCACCGAATCCGGCAGCCCTTTTGGTCTGCTTCTTCGTACTAGGCAAACACTACCGAAAAATCGGGCGCCAGGACTTTGCCGCGTTGCTTTTCTATCGGACCATCGAGGGCTGCCTGGCGCGCCACCTTGAACTGACATCTCCGGGCTTCGCCTGCAAAAATCCCGACTACAGCCTCTTGGGTAGCTTGGATACCGTCGCCAACGGCTACCAGCGGGCACTACAGGCTACAGGGGGTCGACCCAGCAGCGAATTGCCATCAAGCATCAGCCTCATCCAGTCCGCCACCCTGCTCTACTCGCTCGGCGATGAGTTCGCAGCTAAAGCGAAGCTGAACACCCCCTCGGCGATCGCCAACCTGCGCGATCTAGCGGAGATTCGCAACAACTCGGTTCTCGCGCACGGATATCGCACAATCACCCCCGAACAGTCCGAGCGATTGCGCGGTCGAGCCGAGCACCTACTGTCGATATTCTGGCAGCTACACGGAACAGACACCGACGTCCGCGCACTATGCGGTCGACTACAGTTTATATCTAATGACCGATGAGTCTTCGTAACCACACGGCGCCCCTGCCGAAACCTTATCCGCCTATAGGAGCCGATGCATGGGAGGTACCGGATGTCCACAGCGGTCGCTAATTCGGGCTCTCGCGCGGCTGGCGATCGCCGCGGCATGGGTGACTGCGGTTAGAGCGAGGACCGCTGCCTCGCTTGTGGATTGTCGGTGGGGCTAGCGAGTGGGTGTGGTTGGCCGGTCATGGCGGCCAGGGCGGTGGCGACGGCGTGTAGGTCGGCCTTGATGTAGGTGGTGGTGGCTGGGCCGGTGCTGTCGGTGTGGCCAGCGTAGGCGCGGGCTACCCCGTAGCCGAAGTGGCGTTCCACCCAGGTGAGGGTGGTGTGGCGCAGCCAGTGGGTGGAGATGCCCTGGGCGGCGACCCAGGGCAGGCGTTCGCCGATGCGCTTCCAAAGGTGGTCGTAGCGGCGGCTGGTGAGCGCCGCGCCGTGGCGGAATCGCAGCAGGGCGTCGGTGGGTAGGACCGTGCCGCGGTGTCGGGCGTGGTCGCCAAGGCTCGCTGCCAGGTCCAGGGTTATGGGCTGCCAACGAAGGGTCCCGCCCTTTTCGGTGAGCCGGACCAGGCCGCGATCCTGGTCGAGATCCATCAGGCGCAGGGCGAGCGCGCCGCCGCGCCGGCAGGCGGTCTCGGTGTGCAGGCGCAGCAGGATGGCGTCGAGGACCACATCGTTGCCGCTGCTGCGAGCCGCCAGGTTGATCTCTTCCAACTCCTCGGGCGTCAACGCGCGTCGAGTACTGGGCAACCGTCGGGGCTTGCCCACCCGATGGGCCGGGCTTTCGGACGCGTCCAACAGACCATCGGTGATTGCCCGGTTGTAGATCGCCCGGATCGCAGCGATGACGTGCTCCCCGGCGTGCCGGCCGCCACGACCGTTGCGGCGCGGCCGAGCGACCGCGGCGGCCTGACGTTGCAGCGCCTCGATGTCCGTGGCAGCGATGCTATCCAGCCGACGATCGCCCCACCGTGCTGCGATCCGGCCCCAGTAGCTCCCATAGGTGCGGCGGGCGCCGGGACCGGCTGCGGCGATCACGCGGGGAAGGTATTCGGCGATGGTCGGCACCCGCGGCCGCTGCGCCTCCCGCAGGTCGGCCACGCTCACGCCGAGTTGGGCCAGCAACCGCTGCGCGTCCGCGATGCGCTGGGCATCAGCCATGGTCGCCGCCCGCAAGGCGAATGTGGTAGTCGGTCAGCAGCCGCGCCACCGTGTCGACCGGATGGACCACCAGAACCTGCTGGGACGGCGAAGCTGCCAGCAACACCGGCACACCGGGCAGCAGCCCGCACATCTGCCGGACCGCGGCAGGCACGCACAGCCCACCCCGGCCACGCATGACATGCCGACCGGTGGACGCCGAAGCGGCCACCAGCACACCCGCTACAACGCCGATATCGACCCGACTACCGGGCCGCCAACCCAACACGCCGAGCAGCTCACGGGCGGACAGCCGCCCGGACCGGTCCAGGCGGGCCATCCCCAGCGCCAGAAGACGGGGAGAAGACGGTCCTCGCCGCGATGGGCCGGCAGACTGAGCCTCGGCAACACCGGCAACGGCGCCGGAGCCCGGACAGGCCGCGTGATCTTGGGCGGCACCAGGGCGCCGATGAGCTGCTCACCACCGGACAGAGGTAGCCGAGATGGACTCATGTCCACCATCGTCGCGGGTCACCCCGGGTCAAACCCGACTTCCCCCAAACAACCAGCACAAGCAGCCGTCGGCGGGTATGGTGACCGGTCACGTAAAACGTGAATTTTCACCAAAACTGGTGTCCGAGGGGGGAGCTGAACACAAATTTGCAGCACCCATGCTCAGCATGGGTGCTCATGCCGTGATTTTAGCAGTGTGGCATCAGAGAGAAGGGCGCGTCGATGGCAACCCCCGACGCGGCGCTGAATCTCGGCAAGGGTGGGTCATCGAGGGGTGGCGAGTGACCATACGGTTCGCCCGCCAGCGATCCTCATCGAACTGCCCAGCCCACCGGACCCCGACGACCTCAACCCGCTGATCTGGCGCGACGCGGCGCGGAGGTCCGCCACCAGCACCACCGCCGAGCCGCCGTCGTTACAGACGTCCACGCCATCCCCACCAAAGCACGAAGGCGGTCACGCCGGTCGGCCATCCTGTTCCCGCAGCCAGTAAGCGGCGACCTCGCGGACCTCAGCGGCTGGGTCGTTGAGCGCCTCGCGCACGACGTTCGCGTGCCGGTGGGAGTCCTTGCGCCACCACAGCAGGGACAGGATTGCCAGCTTCCGCACGGTGGCGTCCGGGTCCTGGCTGACGGTCTGTCCGAGAAGCGGCAGGACCCGTCGGGCGACGGTGGCACCGAGACGTCGTTCGCCGAGTACGCACACCGCGTGCCGGCGGATGACGACGTGCGGCGAGGTCAGCCCGCGGATCGCTTCGTCCACCTCGTCGACGGTGATGTCGCAGTACCCCCGCCCCGGCTTGAGCTCTTCGGCCAGCGCCGGAGCGTACGCCGGCCAGCGCTCGATGACGTCCTGCAGGGGCCGGTAGTCCAACCGTGGTGTGGCGATCGCCTGGTTGCGGAAGCTGGTGTACGGTGCGGCGACGGCGGTGACCACGACCTCCCGCGGAAGGCGGTCGATCTTGTCCAGCACAAGGTCCAGCCGGCCCAGGCGCGCCAGCGCACAAGTAACCCACGACTGGTTCGGCCCCTCGCACCAGGTCAGTGCCGCGTGCAGCGCGCGCACGGTGTCGTCGTCGGGTTGGCCGATGTCGGCCAGCAGTTTGGCGGCCTTCCACGCCCGCTCCTTCTGAGCCAGCATGGGGATCAGGGCGGGAACCGCGGCCGGCCCGAGATCACGCAGCGCGACCTCGGCCTCCTCGCCACTCACCGGGCCGTCAACCGCCTCCAGCCGGGCGACGTAGTACGCGGCGCGTTCAGCCACCGGCAGCGCGCCGATCCGCGCCAGCTCGACCGCCCGCTGGTCGTACCCGGGAAAGTACCGGCTCACCTCGCCCTTGGTGAGGACGCGTTTGATCAGCACCTCGTGATACTCATCGTCGAGCAGCAACACCACGAAGTCCCGATCAGTGACCCCGCTCGTACGAAGGACTTCCCGGGACCGCTTACACACGCGGACGAGCATTGAAAGGTACCTGCGGAACGTCGCCTCCCACTGCCGCGTTGTCCCTCGGCAGGCCTCCGCGGTCAGTTGCCGCTCCCAATCTCGGGCCAGGTCTCCGGCAAGCCACTCGTCGTCGTAGTGGTCCCAGTCGGCTGCGCTCCACCGAACATCCGCCTGGTCCTCGACGGGAAGCTGCGCCAACGCCTCGACACTGTTCATCCCGAGGTTGGGTAGCGTGATCTGACCATCGGTCTCGCGGTAGACACCGTCCAGCACTGCGGCGTAGAACCGTTCGCCGGGATGTTCGGCGACGGCCGAACGAACGGCCTGCACCAACGCGTCCACCAGCGCACACTCGAAACCAGCCCAGTCCAACCCCACCGCCACCCCGCCATCCTGCCCCAGGCGACCTCTCCCCCGCCGGCGGCCAACCCCGCCCCTTCCATCCGCCGGAGACCCGCCTCATTGATGACGTCGTACATCGGATGGAACCCGCGCCGTCAGGGGCGATAGCGGTTGCTCGGGGTATCCAACCGGGCGAACCCGATACCGGTGGGGCCCTGATCTGATCTTGCATCGCCCCGAGACGCGGGGCAGCAGGCCCGCATGGAGCCAGTTAGAAGTCACGCCACTCGTCGAACCACTGGTCGGCCAGAAGCGCTGGCACTTCAGCCCGGGCGGCGAGTTCCATAAACACGTCGAAGGCTTCCTCTCGGCGCAGCGTGTCGATGATCTCGTACTTCTGGTCGATGCTGTTGAGCGCCTCAACCAACTTGCGCAAGGCCGCTTCAGCTTCGTCGGCGCGCCCACCGCGGTCCTGCAGAGGCTTGTCAATGGTGCGGACCGCGCTGGCGTATGCCTTGCAGGCGGCGGCTCCGCCACGGGCGTCGTCGTCGACCCAGTCCCGGAACGGGTTGTTCAGGTTGGCGGCCAGCCACGTGTCGGGCTTCGCGCCTTCGATGACCAGGCGTACTCCGGTGCCGCGGTACCGGGCCTTTAAAGCCGGCACGATCGATCGGCGTAGACCGCTGATGCTCAACTGCGTCAGCGACGGCAGCTCAGGCAGGGTGTCCGCGTCCAGGCCGTAGCCATCGACAAACTCGATAACAGCCAGATGGGTCAAACTGGCCAGGGCAGCGGCATCGACCAGCCGCCCCGGGGGCTTGCGCCAGAAGATCCGCAGGCTCTCCAATTCCTTCAGCTTCTCCACGGCGGCAGCGGACATGGTGCCGCTGCCGTCCAAGGCGACTTCTCGAACACCGTGCAGTCCGGCAGGAACCGTAGTTCCCGCGTCGGCGCCGGTCAGGGTGAGATGAAGCCATCGACCGTCGTCCGCCGCGTACACGACCAGTCCCCGGTCTTGTGACGCCAGCTCAAGGCCGTGCAGGCCACGGGACAGCCGCACCTCGCGAACATCCGCGCCAGCCAGCGACAGGTGTTGCAGACCGGTGTCGGTCAGATCGACGACTGGCGGGGCGTCCCGCCACGTCAGTGACGAGACAATCGAGTGGTCTGCCAACGCGCGGGCGAGGCCACGTTCCGGGCCGGCCCACGTCAACGCCGTGCAGCGGGGTAGCTGATCGAGAGCGGACCATTGCACCGGCCCGGACGAAGGCACCCGCATCGGCCCCTCACCGCTCAGGTCCAGTCGAGGCGTGGCCGCGCCGAGCGTCACCGGCCCGGCGCCGAAGTCGGCATCGGCCTGGCCCCGGGTGGCCGCCGCGCGGTAGGCGGACTTCACTGCCTCCGGTAACTCCCGGTCCCAGCGGCGCTGCCTAACCACATCGTCGGCAAGTGACTGCCAACCCGAGTACGTGTTCGACAACGCCGGCACACCCTCCGGAACGGGCAGGGTTCCGATCCAGGTGAACCCCGGCGGCACCGCATGCCAGCTGCCAATCGACACGTGAGCAAGGCGCCCGTCGTGGGCATGATGATCAAGTTTCAGCGGCTCAACGCCGCGCAGCTCGCCCAGGCCCGGCCGATCTACCGAGTGCCAACGCAGCGCATACACCGACGTCACACGGCCTTCGACACCGGTGACCTGGCATGCCCCAAATCCACCGTCTGACAACCGCATCACGGCGACATCGCCGGATCGCACCGCTCGATCAACCACCCAGCGAAGCTACCCGACCGCGACGACCACGTGCTCCCGCAGCCTGCGCGCCGAAGGTGAGCCTTCTGCGGACGGCGCGGGGCGAGGCGCCGATGGTGTTTCGCCGTGCGGACGGCGACGATGAGGCCGGAGGCGGCGGTGAGCGCGGCGACGAATCAGACCCCGACGCGTAGGCCGAACAGGTCGGCGGTGATGCCGGCGACGAGCGCGCCGATCGGGTAGTTGGAGTCGCGCCACAGTCGGAAGACGCCAGCGGCGCGGGCGCGCCAGGCGCAGGCATGGGTGACAACCTTCGCTGGCGCGGCGCTCAAGGTCTGGAGTACGGCAATGCGCGGACACCGCTGGATATCTCGGCTGCGCAGGCGGTGACGATCTGCGTAGAGTGTCGCGACATCAGCGTGTAGCTCAGTCAGTAGAGCACCGGGCTGCAATCCCGGAGGGCGCGGGGGCAGGGCCCGCCACGCTGGCGTGAGCGACAACGACATCCGCGTCAGCGCCGGCTATCCCCTGGGCCAGCTGGCGCGTGCCCTGACGACCGCCCGGAGGCACGAGAACGAGGCCACCCGCGAGCGGGCCGAGCTGCGGGTACGCCGCTGGCAGCGAATCGTGGACGGGATGGCTGAGGGACGGCTGGACATCGGGTCACGCATCCTGCTCCCAGGGAAACTCCGACCGCCCAGCCTGATTCCAGCGGCCCGGTCCGACAACCACGCTCGCCTCCATCCGACGCAGGGTAACCGCCGTCCATCCTGACAGTTGAGGACCAACGAGTTGTACCGGGCATCCGGTCAATCCGATCCCCTCTCCCGCCGCAGCTCATCGTGCGCCACCGGCGTCCGAGTGGCACCTGCAACGGCAGCGCCTAACCCCGCCTCTCAAGCTGGCCCACCCCAGATGGTGGATCACCTCGCGGCGCTACCGGCCGCTGGGCGGCCGGGCGGCGGCCGGCTGCGACGGGACGCCTTCGCTCGGCGAGGGCCGAATTCACCCGGGAGACCTGGCCCGGCCGGCCTGCGTCGGCGGGCCGCTGGCCGTGCTGTGCGCGGGCAGGGCCGGCCGTGGTGCCGAGCCACCAGTCACCGCCAGCTGATCAGTGCCGGATGCCTGGTGTTGTCACGGACCTGCTTCACCAGTTTGGCGCTGCCCATCGGAGATCCAGCTGCCCAGTGGTCGCATCAGCCAGCGCGCAACCCGGATTTCCAGGGCCATGCCGTCGAGGTTTGGTCCGCTCAAAACTCCAGTATCCATATGGTGCTGGGGCTCTGGTATTGGGCCGAGCAGCGCTTGGCCCGGCTCGAATCGCGGGTTGCGGCTCGCTCGTGGCTGGCGAGGCGGCTGCCAAGAGCAGGACCGTTCGAGGCGCTGCCCGCGGAAGGCGGCATCCTCATCTCGGTATCGTCACCGGGACAATTGCCGCGAATCGGCAGCGATATACGTCCGGCTGTGTTCAGCGGTAGTGGTTGCCACCCGACCGGCGGTAGACGAGTGCGTGCCCATCGCTTCGGGGGTGGCCTCGATACGCGAGGATTGTGGGATGTCTGACCCTGCCGCCCGCCTTGTGCCACACATCGTGGCGCTAGTTGACCACGTCCGACATGTGGACCTCTCCATCGAGGCGCACCCCCACAGCAGCTACGGCCACATGGGTGCCGTTCTCGTCGATGCAATTCTGCAGGCTGGGATGCGATACGAGACGGTTAACGCCCGGGCACGTCGGTTTCGCTCCGACCAGCCAGGCGCGGATACAACACGCGGTCTGTTGGCGCTCGGCGGCCCCGACCGCCTACGTGAGATTCTCAAGTGGCCCGGCAGGAAGCCGGAGCGCATCCATCGACTTGCGCTCCACCTGGCCGACCATGGTGTGAACACCGTCGACCAACTTGCGGTCTTCCTGAGTAGCCCCGAGAACGTCACCGGGCTCCGTTCGGTAAACGGTGTCGGTCCGAAGACTGCAGACTACCTCTGCATCCTCGCTGGCAAGTCGACGACAGCAGTCGACGTTCATCTTCGTTCGTTTGCTTCCGAGGCCGGGGTTCCGCCTCTCTCATACGCCGATCTGCATAGCTGTTACCTGGCGGCCGCTGACCGCCTTGACGTAGGTCCTCGGGACCTAGACCATGCGGTGTGGAGGTATGTCTCCGGCCGCGCGATACAGTGATCGCCGTGAGGCCGCATCTGACACCCCACGGGGTGACGACAAGTGCAGAGGGTTAGCACCCCGATGGCAGGGCATACAGATGGGCCAATGAGCGAGTTCGTCTACCCAGTCAATGAGAACGACCCAGAAGAGTGGGGATACGACGACCCTGTACTCGACACGTTTCGAGCCGTCCGGCCAGGCGACGTCGCCGATTGGCACCTGGGCAGCAGCTTCCGCCGGATGCGGGCCGGCGACACAATCTGGGTATATGCAAGCGTCCCCTACTCTCGGATCGTCGCACGCGGCATTGCCACTGATGATCCTCGCTGGTCAGAAGACGGCAATCACTGGCGGATCTACATCCAGTGGGATACGCAGACGACCAGGCACCTCCTCTCCGCCACGACGCCACCCGAGGTCCTCTCGTCTTCACCGCGGACCGTACGCAGGCTCGACTTGGATGAGATCAGCCGTATCCAGGCCTGGCTCGATGCCTTACAGGCACCGCGACCACAGGTACTGCCGAAGGCCCGCATACGGCGACTTCAGCAGGTACTGGACCGGCAAGGCCAACCGGCATTCCGGGCCGAACTCATGAAGGCCTACGGTGGACGGTGCGCGATCAGCGGATGCGACGTCAGCCACGTGCTCCAGGCCGCGCACATCGATCCAGTCGCTCATGGCGGTCGCGACCACGTCAGCAACGGCCTATTTACGGCAGCCGCCATTGGTTAGTTGACCAGGGCGTATTCGCGGCTGAGTCGGGTGCGTTGGTGGAACCAGCGTGAGCGGGCTTGGTGACGGCGGC
>NZ_JBIAHQ010000040.1:0-39373 GCF_042870725.1 Micromonospora sp. NPDC006431 | reverse complement strand
GGGGGCCCCCCGGGGCGGGGGGGGGGCCGCGGGCGGCCCGCGGCTGGGCCCCCCCCCCCGGGGGGCCGGGCCGGGGCCCGAGCGCCCCCGGGGGGGGGGGCCCCGCCGGGGGCCCGCCGCCCACCACCTACGGCCTGGTCAAAGTCCCCGGTCGAGCCGCCGGACGGCCGGGGGCTTTGACACCGGCCCTGGGCCCGGGGCGTGCGGTCGCTCAGCGCTCGGGGTGGCGGCGGACGAAGTCCTGGTAGGTCTCGTTGGCGACTTCGATCTCGCGAACCTGCGCGGCCAGCTCGGCCCGGCGAATGTCGGCCGCCGCGCGGGCGCGGGCCAGCCGCAACTCGTGCCGGCGGTCGCGGATGCGGGACCAGCTCCGGACGGCGGCCCAGGCGATCCAGCCACCGGAGGCCGCCAGGCCGGTCACCGCGAAGGCGAGCAGGAAATCCATCCCAGCATTCTGCTTCCTACTCGTTGTTCATAGTTGAGTGGTTCGGATGGTTCGCTCTCCGCCCAGCGGTGGCTGGGCTGGAGTCCTGGACCGGCAGTCTGGTCCGGTGGCGATCGGTCCGGTCCTGCAGGATCTGCTTCACCCGCTTGTGTGGGGTGTGCAGGGCGATGTCGGGGTCGCCGGCTCGGTGCAGGATGTTGATCGCGGCGTTCATGTCGGCCTGCCACACCACCCCGCATCGGGTGCAGTGAAACCTGTCCCCGCTGCGTCGGCCGAAGTCGCCGCATTGGTGGCAGGTTTGTGAGGTGTAGGCGGCGTTGACGGGAACGTGCGCAGAACCTCTGCGCTCCGACACGCTTTTCAGGGCCTCGGCGGTGACTCCTTTGGTCCACGCGGCGAGACGCCGGTTGATGTTCTTGGGCAGCTTTTTGCGCCCGGTGAAGCGTTTGGTGAGGTCTTCGGCGATCACGGTGGCGGCCTTGTCGACGACCTCGTGCACGGCGGTGAAGATCTCCGTACGCACCCGCGCCCGGTGCCGGGCCGCCTGCCGCTCCCGCTTCACCGTCCCGAGGTTGTTGGCCTTGATCCGCTGCGCTTTCGCGTGGTCACCACGTGCAGCGGCGTCGTTGGCGATCGAGCGCAGCTTCGCCCGACGCCGGTTACGTTCCTTCAACCGGTCCGACTCACTGGTCAGCAGCTCGCCGAGTTGTTCACCGTGGGGCTGGCCGTCGGAGTCGGTGAGGGCTTCGGTGTAGCCCTTGTCCACACCGACCGTCGCCTCGCCGCACGGCCGCTGCGACGACCGCATCGCGGATGCGTCGATCTGGTAGTGCACCTCGACCCGACCCCGGCGCAGGATCAGCCGCAACGTGCCCGCCGGCGCGACCGTCGTCGACAGCGGGATCCGGACCATCTTGCGGGGCTCGAGACCGGGAACCGCCAGCCACAACCGGCCCCGCCCATCGGCGGCGGTGTTGTAGTTGTCGGCGCGTACCACGATCTGATCGTGCGTGCGGTTGCGGCCGCGCTTCCAATGCTTGCGCATCTGCCGAGCCAGGAACGGGTCACTGGCCCACTGGTCCGCCTTCAGCGCGGTGTACATCCGCTGGCGCTCGGCCGGGTCGTTGGTGCGTCGGCTGATCGCCCGCCGGACGTCGACCTTGGCCGCCTCGAGGTTCGCTCCGATGTCGGCCATGGCGTCGCGGACGGTTTCCTTCCACGCATTCGCCAACACACCAAACCGCACGTGCGTGCCGTCAGCCAGCCACCGGTCCCGCACCTGCCGATCCCGCAACCCGGACCCGACTCCGAGGATCGAGCCGTAACGCTGCCACACCTCACTACGTACCCGGCCCAATCGGCGGGCCTGCTCTACCAGAGCGGCGTACTTGCCTGGATTCAGTCGGGCCGAGTAGGCGATCCGGGTGACCTTCACCGGTCACCCTCCATGGCCAAGTCCGCCCTTTCCAACTCCTTCTCGTAGCGGCGCAGACCGTCCAGCCGGCCAGAGGAGGAGTTGACGATGGCCAGGAAGTCCTCGACCAGTTCCTGCTGCGGGGACAGGGACTCCTGGTTGGCGACGACGATCTGGCAGCCGCCGCGCGCCGCCACATGCTCCACCAGGTCGAACCCGAACCGGGCCAACCGGTCCTTGTGCGCCACCACCAGCGTGGCGACCTCACCCCGGTCGACCGCGTCCATCAACGCCAGGAACTTCTCCCGGCGCAGGTCCAACCCGCCGCAGACCTCGCTGATCCACTCGTCCACGGCCAGACCGCGAGCGAGGCAGAACTGCTGCATCGCCGCCACCTGCGAGGCCAAATCCGCCTGCTGACCCGGCGACGACACCCGGCAGTACACCACCACCTTCCGCCGCCCGGCGTCGAAACCCGGCTGCAGCACCCGGCGCACATCCGAATCGTCGAAATACCGCTGCCCCGACGGCAGACGACGGGCCGTGATCCGGCCCTCCGCCTCCCACCGGCGCACGGTGCTCACTGAACGGCCCACCCGCTTAGCAAACTCCCCGATCCGATAGACACTCGCCACGACAGTCAATTGTGGACAGCTCTAGAAAGGAAAGCAACCACTTGTAGCTGCTCCTCCGCCCGGTCAACCGACGTCCCGGCGCGCCGCCAGCCAGCTGCCCAGGCCGAACATCACCAGGACGTAACCCAGCAACACCACGGTCGGCACCAGCGCGCCGGCGGACTCGATCACGCCGGGGGTGCCCCCGTCGAACTGCGACCGCGCGCCCAGCGCGCCGGCCAGCGCGCCGGAGCTCGGTGCCAGCAGCACCTTCTGCACCGCCGTCAGCGGGCTCAGCACGAGGGCGAGTCCGCTGATCGCGTTCTCCAGGACCAGCGTCCAGATCAGACCGACCGCGATGGCGGTGGTGGCGCTGCGGAACGCGATCGCCAGGAACCAGCCCACGCTGGCGTGGGCGGTGCAGATCAACCAGGCAGCCGCCACCGCGCCGGCGAGATCGGCGACGGTCGGCCAGTCGGCGGCCCGTCCCTCGGCGGCCGCCAGCGACCCGGTGGTCACCGCCAGCAGGCCGAAGGTGAGCACGGCGATCAGCAGGGTCAGGCCGCACAGGACGACGGCGTGCCCGGCCATCACCTGCGCGCGCCGGGGTCGCTGGGTGAAGAGGAGGTTCCACGTCCCCCAGCGGTACTCGTTGCCCACCACCAGCGCGCCGAGGATGACCACGATGGCGCCGCCGAAGAGCGGGAACAGCCCGATCCCGGTGGGCACGAGCTGCCCCGGCAGGACGGTGGCCAGCAGGGACTCGGCGGCGTCGGTCTCCTTCGGATCACCGGCCAGCGCCAGGTGCACGAGGTACGGCACACCGATGCCGAAGGCGAGCGCGAGGGCCGCCCAGGTCGCGGTGACCGTCCAGACCGCCGGCCGCTTCCGGTCGGCGAACCAGGCCGCCCGCACCGAGGCCATCATCGGGTGCCTCCCGTCGTGATCGTCTGCTCCTGGCGGGCGTGCCGCTCGGGCGCGGTCAGTTCCAGGAAGGCCTCCTCCAGCGAGTGGCGCAGCGGGCGCAGTTCCCGCACGTCGATGCCGGCCTCGACCAGCCGCCGGTTGAGGGCTGCGGCGAGCGCCGGGTCCGTGGTGACCCGAAGTTGCCCGTCGACCGGGTCCACCGCCCGGACCCGGTCGTGTGCGCGCAGGCACGCCACCGCCTCGTCGATCGGGTCGGCGTCGATCAGCAGCACCGCCTGGCCCAGCGTCCCGCGCAGCTCGTCGGGCGTGCCGTCGGCGATCAGCCGGCCGCGGTTGATGACCACGATGCGGTCGCAGATCTGCTCCACCTCGCCGAGGACGTGGCTGGACAGCAGCACGGTGCGCCCGCCCTGGCCGAGTGCCCGGAGCAGCTCGCGGATGTCGGTCACCCCGCCCGGGTCGAGGCCGTTGGTGGGCTCGTCCAGGATCAGCAGGCTCGGTTCCTTGAGCAGGGCGGCGGCCACGCCGAGGCGCTGCTTCATGCCGAGGGAGTAGGTCCGGAACTTCGATCCCGCCCGCTCGGTCAGCCCGACCTCGGCCAGCACCCGGTCGGCTGCGGTGTCCGGGACGCCCGCGTACCGGGCGGCCAGCCGCAGGTTGTCCCGGCCGGACAGGTGGGGGTAGAAGGCCGGCGACTCGATGAGCGCACCCACCTTGGCCAGCTGTTCCGGCGTGCCGGGCGATCGGCCGAGGACCCGGATCGCGCCGCTGGTCGGCCGGACGAGCCCGACCAGCATGCGCATCGTGGTGGTCTTGCCGGCCCCGTTGGGGCCCAGGAAGCCGAGGACCTCGCCCTCGCGCACCCGCAGGTCAAGGCCGTCGACTGCGGCGACCCCGCCGGGATAACGCTTGGTCACCTCATGAAGTTCAATGGCAAAACGGTCATTCCTCAACGTGTCACCGCAATCGCACGATGCCGAGCAAAGCGCCGCTCGACCTGAATTTCCTTTGCGTTCATCCGCAGTCCCTCGAATTCCCTACCGCACCACAGGGTTAATTGGGTGACATCAATTAACTGTTCGTTTCGGGCGGACTGGGTCGGTGGCGACCGATTTGGCCCGCGGTCGCGCCGTCGTAACCCGCCGTCGCCAGCGGTCAGCATGCCGTCATGAAAAGCCCTTTGACCTGCGGCGGCGTAGGCGGCGCCCACAGACTAGCGGAGGTTGATCGGCTCCGGAAGGTCGCCGGGGGCGGCGGTGCGGCGTTTTTGTCTTAGCTGCAGCTCACTGCCCCTCAATTTACTTCCGCCACTGCCTGGCCCGAAACATTCTGTTGACTTAATACTTGATCTTGGGCAGCATGAAGGCACTTTCGAGACCGCCACAGGAGTTGTCATGGGGGGCGCATGAACCAGCCGTCGGACGGTGGAACAAGCCTGGAAATGCGTCCCAAGCTGCGGCACGACGTGGTCTTCCTGGACGCTCCGGCCGGCGCCTACCTGCGCGGCCCGGACAGCGCATTCCTGATCAAGGGCAAGTCGGCCTTCCGGTGGTTGACGTCGCTGAGTCCCTACCTGACCGGCGAGCACACGCTCGGGCAGCTCACCGCCGCCCTCGACCCGGGGCAGCGGCAGACCGTGCTCACCCTGGTCCGCGCGCTGATCTCGCGAGGGTTCGCCAAGGACGCGGGGGACCGCAGCGAGCTGTCCGAGCCCGTCGCCCGTCGCTTCGCCGCCCAGATCGAGTTCATCGACCACTTCGCGGACGATCCCACCGGCCGGTTCCAGCGTTTCCACGCCGCCCGGGTGGCGCTGTGCGGCGAGGGAGAGACGTTGCTCGCCGCGGCGAGTGGCCTGCTCCGCAACGGGTGCGTGCGGCTGGACCTCCACCCGGACGACGACCCCGCCCGGTACGCCGAGGCGCTGCGCCCCGAGCTGGCCGAGCTGCGCGCCGACGGCCTGCCGGCGGAGGTGAGGTTCCCCACCGGAGGCCCCGACCCGCGGGCGGTCGACGCGGTGGTCTGCTGCACCGGTCCGGCCGGCCTGGCCCGCCTGGCCGAGCTGGCCCGCGCCGCTCACCGGGACGGTCCGCTGCTCGTACCGGTGATCTGGGACGACCGGCGGGCGGTGGTCGGGCCGACCGTCGGGGCGGGACAGGCCCCCTGCTGGCACTGCGCTCAGCTCCGGCTCGCGGCCGGCGACGACCCGGCGGCGGCCGCGGAGTTCTGGCGACAGCTCGCCGTCGGCGACCCGGCCGCAGCGGCGGCGCTGCCCGAGGTGACCGCGCGGATGCTCGGCAACGCCGCCGCCTTCGAACTGTTCCGGGCCCTCACCGGCGCGGTCGCCCCGGACACCGCCGGCGGGGTGCTGCTGCTCGACGCGGCCACCTTGGAGTCCAGCCGGGAGCGGGTGCTGCCGCACCCCGGGTGCCCGGTCTGCCGGGACGTCGAGGTGACCGAGCCGGGGCCGCCGGCCGGCTCCGACGACGAGACCTACCAGCGGGCCGAGGCGCTGGTCTCGCCGAACGCCGGGGTCTTCACCCGGTTCGTCGACGACCCGCTGGAGCAGGCCCCGCTGAAGACGGCCCGCCTGCGGCTGCCCGGCCGGCGTGGCCCGCGCGAGGTGAGCGCCTTCGACGTGCACACCGTGATGGGCGCCCGACTCGCCGCCTACCGGGCGGCGGTCCGCGACCACGCCGCCCGGTACGCGGACCCGGCCGCGGCGGTCACCGCCTCCGCGGCCGAGCTGCGCGAGCGGGGCGAGCACCCGGTGCCCTGGACGGACCTGGCGACGGCGACCGCCGTGCCGCCCGACGACCGGCCGGTCCGCTGGCTGCCGGCCGTCGTGCTGGGCCGGGCGGAGTCCGTGTGGGTGCCCGCCGCGCTGGCGCTGCCCACCTCCGCGTACAACGCCGAAGGCTGGGCCGAGCCGACGGTGGCCGGCGCGGCCGCCGCCGGGACCCTCGACGAGCTCATCGACCAGGGGCTGGCCGACGCGCTGGCCTACCGGGCGCTGACCGCCGCGCTGCGCGGCCGCGGCGAGCCGCGCGTGGTGAACGAGGAGGACCTGGTCGGCGACGACGACACCGCCTTCGTGGTCAAGGCCGCCCACCGGTTCGGCCGCCGGCTGTCGGTGTTCGCGCTGGCCGGGGCCGACCCGGCCTACGCCGTGCTCGCCGCCGCCGAGCCGCCGGGCGGCGGTGACCGGGACTGGGCGCTGGCCGGCGGGTTCGACCCGGTCGCCACTCGGCTGGCCGCCGTCCGGGACGCGGTCGGGCGTGTGCAGGTGCGGCACTTCGAGGACGCCGTCGCCGACCTCGGCGACCCGGTGCTGCGTGACTTCGACCCGGCCGCGCTCACGGCCGGCGCCACCCCCGCCGGCCCGGCCGGACCGGCGACCGACCGGGCGACCGTGCTGGCCGCGCTGGACCAGCAGGGAATGAGCGCCCTGCTGGTCGAGACGACCACCCGGGACGTCCGCGCCACCGGGGCCTTCCGCAGTGGGGTCGTCCTGCTGCGCCGGTCCGCCCCGGCGGCCGACTGAACCACCACGTCAGTGGCTTCGGCGAGGCACGCACCATGGAAGGAGGTGGAAAAGATGCCGATCACCCTGAACGACGAGCTCCGCGAGCTGGAGACCGAGACCTTCGAGATCGAGGAGGTCGAGGACGGCGGCGAGGCGCTCGCTGCGACCAGCTCCAGCTGCTCCTGCTCCAGCTGCTGCAGCTGCAGCACCTCGAGCTGCTGCAGCACCAGCACCAGCACCTCCAGCTGCGGCTGACCGGGTGAACGGGGTTGCCCCCGACGCTGACGACTTCCAGTCCCCGGTGGGACGCCGCACGAACGACGCACCATCCGCCGCCGGCCCGACCGGCGAGTAGCCCTGCGTGCCTCCGCTGGATCCACCGTGGTGGTGCGACGCGGACCCACCGACGACTGGCGCCACCGCGGCTCAAGGAGAGGCCCGTGCCGACACAACCCCCGACATCCGGCCTACTGCCCGACTCGGTCCGCAGCGAGCTGCGCGACCTGCAGACCGAGACGTTCGAGGTCGAGGACATCGCTGAGCTGTCCGCCGACCTGATGGACATCTGCAGCAGCAGCACGAGCACGTCCAGCTGCTCCAGCTGCAGCACGTCCAGTTGTTGCAGCTGCACCTCGTCGAGTTGCAGCAGCACCAGCTGAGCCACGGTGCCGCCGGTCGCTCCGGACGTCCGGCCGGCACCGCGGCCCTGACCGACCGAGGGGAGGTAGAAGGAAAATGCCGGAACTGACTGAGGAACTCCGCGCGCTGGAGACGGAGACGTTCGAGATCGAGGACGTCGACGCCATCGACGCGATGGTCATGGACTGGTCCAGCTCCAGCTGTTCCTGCTCCAGCTGCTGCAGTTGCAGCACGTCCAGCTGCTGCAGCAGCAGCACCAGCACCGGATGCGGCGGCGGCTGACCCAGCCCAGCGCCGTAACCGTCCCCGCCGGCGGGCCACGTCGGCGGGGCGCCGGTCCCAATCTCATCAGCACAGGTCGCGACCGTAGACAGGTGAACCGCATGATCGTCGATGTCCGGACCACCTCCACCGGGTGGGACAGCAGCCTCAAGCAGCTCGGCGAGGCGTTCCACGAGCGACGCCAGGATCCGGCGCGGCAGCCGGCCCGCCCCGCCGTGCCGCTCGACGGGATCACCGTCCGGATCGCCGCCCTCGGCCTGACCGACGCGTACGCCGACGGCGGCGAGGGCCTGACCGGCGACGTGGTGCCGATCTGGCTGCACGGCGCGACCGCGCTGGTCGGGCCACGCTGGACGGACACCGACGACGCGGCGGGCGCCCGGCCCGGCCCGTGCCCGCTCTGTGTGCAGCGGCGCTGGCAGGCCATCCGGGTACGCGAGGAACGCCACGCCCTGGAGCACCAGGCCCCGGTCGGCACCGTGGCCCCGCTGCCCCACCTGACGCCGTTCGCGGTAGACGCGCTGTGGCAGCTCCTGCTGGACGCCTGCCGCCCGCGGACCGACCGGCCCGGCGTGGGACGCCTGCGGCAGCTGCGGATGGACACCCTGGAGACCACCGTCGTCGAGGTGCTGGCCGACTCCGAGTGCCCGGCCTGCGCCATCGTCCGCCCGGACACCGCGGAAGCCGCGGTCATCCCGCTCACCAGCCGGCCCAAGCCGGACCCGTCCGCGTACCGGCTGCGGTCGGCCGGCGAGCTGGACCTCCCGGTCGCCGCGCTGGCGAACCCGGTCGCCGGGGCGCTGGGCGGCAGCGCCCTGCGCGCGTACAACGCCACCGCCACCGCGCCGGTGACCGGCTACTTCCGGATCCGCAGCCGCTACGACCTGCACGAGATGTGGTGGAGCGGGCACGCCAACAGCTACGGCAGCAGCGAGACGTACGCCCTGCTGGAGGGGCTGGAGCGGTACGCCGGCCAGTTCCCCCGGGCGCGGCGGACCACGGTCGTCGACAGCTACGCCAACCTGGCCCCGGACGCCCTCGACCCGGCCGGTCTGGGCTACCACCCGGCGTTCTACCACGGGCATGGGCTCTACTACGCCCCGTACACGCCGGATGCGCCGATGCCCTGGGTCTGGGGTTACTCGCTGCGCGACCGCGCCCCCCGTCTCGTGCCCGAGCAACTTGTCTACTACCTGGACCGCCGCACCGACCACCGCAAGTTCGTCCAGGAGTGCTCCAACGGCTGCGCCAGCGGCAGCTGCCCGGAGGAGGCGCTGCTGCACGGCATGCTCGAACTCATCGAGCGGGACGCCTTCCTGCTCGCCTGGTACGGCTCGGCCCGGCTGGCCGAGATCGACCCGAGCACCTGCCGGGACGAGCGAGTGCACTTCATGCTCGACCGGGTGGACCTGCTCGGCTACGACATCCGGCTCTTCGACACCCGCGCGGACCTGCCCGTCCCGGTGGTCACCGCGGTCGCGGTCAAGCGCGGCGACGGGCTCGGTCAGCTCTGCTTCGCCGCCGGCGCCAGCCTCGACCCGGACGACGCGGTCCGCGCCGCGGTCTGCGAGACCGCCTCCTACGTGCCCGGCTTCGACGAACGGGTCGCCGCCAGCGAGCCGGAGCTGCACGAGATGACCCGGGACTACACCAAGGTCACCGAGCTGAGCCACCACGCCCTGCTCTACGGGCTGCCGGAGATGACCCGCCACGCCGCGTTCCTCTTCGACGACCCGCCGCTGCGGTCGATGAGCGAGCTGTACGGCGACTGGCTGTCGGCCCGGCCGAACCACGACGACCTGCGGGCCGACATGGAGTACCTCACCGGGCTGATCGCCGGGCTCGGCGGCGACGTCGTCGCGGTCGACCAGACCTGCCCGGAGCAGGAGGTCGCCGGGGTGCACACGATGGCCGTGGTGGCGCCCGCCCTGGTCCCCATCGACTTCGGTTGGCAGCGGCAGCGGGTGCTCTGGAGCGACCGGCTGGAGCGCCACCTGGCCCGGGGCACGCACGGACCAGACCGGCTCGGTGCCACCGGCCGCAACCCCCACCCGCACCCCTTCCCGTAGGAGCACCGACATGCAGCAGGAGGCCCTCGAGGTCGTCCGGGAGTACGCGCAGGCGGTGTTCCGCCGGGCCCGGGTCCCGATGGAACCGTTCAACTACGAGGTGGACTGGGCCGACCAGCCCTCCCGGCACACCAGCTACCCCGGCGCCCCCCGGGTGCCGCTGCCGGTGGCGCTGCCCGACCTGCCCACCCTGCGCGACCTGTTCACCGGGGAGCACCTGCCGCCGGCCGGGGGCTGGACGCTGGACCGCCTGGCCACGCTGCTGCGCCTGTCGTACGGACTGCTCGACCGGCGGCTGACCGTGAACTGGAACCAGGACCTGGCCAAGCGGGCGCACTTCGAGCACGCCGTCTGGGGGCGGGGCACCGCCTCCGGCGGGGGCATGTACCCGGTGGAGCTCTTCCTGGTCGCCGGGCCCTCCGCGCCGCTGCTGCCCGGGGTCTACCACTACGGCACCGGCCAGCACGTGCTGGAGCGGCTGCTGCTCGGCGACGTCAGCGGCACGGTCCGCGCCGCCGTCGGCGAACCGGCGGGCGGTGCGGACAGCTTCCTGGTGGCGAGCATCCGGTTCTGGAAGAACTCATTCAAGTACAACAGCTTCTGCTACCACGTGGTCACCCAGGACCTCGGCGCCCTGCTCGGCTCCTGGGACCTGCTCGCGCGCGGGCTCGGCGTGCCGCTGCCCCGGCTGCTCGGCTTCGATCCGGCGCCGGTGGACCGGCTGCTCGGCTTCGACAGCGACCGGGAGAGCGCCTTCGCGGTCGTACCCCTGGACTGGGCCGGCGCCGCCCCGGACGCCGGCGCCGACGGCGGCGATCGTGAGGACGGAAGCGGACCCACCGGGGAGCGGCCGGCGGAGGCCCGGGTCCGGTACCCGGCGTTCGAGCGGTCCCGCCGGTTGCGGGAGTTCCCGGCCGTGACCGAGGTGCACCGGGCGGCGGCGGCCCCGACCACCCCGGCCCCGGACGCCCTGGCGGACGCCGCGCCCCGCGAACTGCCCGGCGAACCGCAGGCCCTGCCCGCGCCGGAGCTGGCGCGGCTGGCGCGTCCCCTGTCGACGGTGCTGGCCACCCGGTCCAGCAGCTTCGGCCGGTTCCGCCGGCCGCCCGAGCTGACCGCCGCCGAACTCGGCACCACCCTCGCCTTCGCCACCGCGGGCCGGCACCACCCGGCCGACGCCGGGCTGCCCGGGGACGCGCCGGCCCTCACCCGCCTCTGGGTCTTCGCGAACCATGTCGACGGCCTCGACGCCGGCACCTACGCCTACTGCTCCCGGCGGCACGTGCTGCTGCCCGCCGCGGCCGAGCCCGACGATGGGATGTCCGCCTTCCTGCAGCAGCAGTACTTCCTCACCAACTACACGATGGGGCAGGTCGGGGCGGTGCTGGCGATCGCCGGCCGGCTGGACGCCGTGCTCGACGCCGTCGGCCCGCGCGGCTACCGCATCCTCAACGCCGAGATCGGCGCCGTCGCCCAGCGGGCGTACTGCGCGGCCACGGCCCAGCGCCTGGGCTGCGGCGCGGTGCTGGGCTTCGACAACGTCGCCATGGACGAGGCCCTCGGCCTGACCGGGACCGACGAACGGACCGTGTTGTTCCTGCTGCTCGGGCGGCATCCGGACGCCGCCGCCGACCTGATGTACCGGCTGTGACCACCCGCCTCGCGAAGACGTCGACGAAGGAGAGACCCGTGACCGTGTCCCTGCCCGCGCCAGCGGTCACCGAGCTGTCCTGGCGGATGCCGGAGGTGTTCATGCTCCGCACCGCCGGCCTGCCGCTGGAGATCGCCGACCGGCTCGCCTTCGACCGCAGCGCCGCCTGGGCCCGCCGCGTGCTGGACCTGGAGGACCGGCTGCGGGCGACCGGGCCGCCGCTGGCCGACGCGCTGCAGGAGGCGGTGGCCCGCAACCTGGACGACGACCAGCTGCGGCGACGGCTGATCCGGCTGCGCCGGGACGTCTGGAACCTCCGCCGGCCTGATCCCGCCGACCCCGGGGCCTGGCCGGCCGGTCCGCTGGGCGGGGACACGCACCGGATGCTGGTCGGCTGGCTGGAGACCTTCGCCGCGTACCGGCGGGAGCTGGCCGACGGCGCGGCGCTGCTGGACGGTGAGCTGGCGGAACGCCGGGCCGTGCTGCACGAGCTGGCCGAGGATCCCGACCTGCGCGGCGGCATCCTGCTCGCGTCCCCCTCGCTGGACCAGTACCTGCCCGCGTACCTCGCCGGACAGGGCCGGCTCGGCAAGCGGGCCCGGCGGGTGGAACGGTCGCTGCTGGAGTACGCGCTGCGCACCACCGCCAAGACCAGCCCGTTCAGCCGGCTGACCACGGTCAACGTCGGCACCTTCGGCCCGGGCGCCGGCGCGCTGCTCGACGCCGTGCCGGTGACCGAGGGGAGCGACGAGACGAAGCGGGGCGTGGCCCGGCTGAACCTGGCCGCGCTGGGCCGGTTGTCGGCCATCGTGCTCGCCGACGAGGGGCTGCGGGCGGACCTGCCGGTCGCCCTCACCACCGGCTGGCGCATCGAGCGTGGCCGGCTGCGTTACCTGCGCCGGCGGCGGACCAGTTCGGAGGACGGCGAGGCCGCGATCACCCTGGAGTCGATCCACGAGTCGCTGTTCGTGCTGCCCACCGGCCGGGTGCTGCACGACATCCTGGCCGCGCTCGACGGCGGCCGGGCCCGGCGGATGGCCGACCTGGTCGCCGAACTGGCCACCGCCGACCGCCCCGCCGCGGAGATCGCGCAGTACCTGCACCACCTGCTGCGGGTGGGCCTGCTGGTGGTGCCGAACCTGCACCTGGACATCCACGCCGACGACCCGGTCGAGGGCTACCGGCGGGCACTGCGGGAGATCGGCCGCGACTGGGCGGACCGGCTCGCCGAGCGGGTCGGCACCGTCAACCGGCTCGCCGCCGGCTATCCCGACCAGGACGTGGCCGGCCGCCGCCGGGCGCTCGCCGACATCCGGCGGGAGTTGGTCGCGGCCCACGCGGATCTCGGCCGCGCCGACGTCCCGGCCCCCCGGACCCTGGTGTACGAGGACGCGACCCTGCGCACCCGGGTGCCGGTCACCGCGGACCGGGGCCGCTGGGAGCGGGACGTCCTGCCCGGCCTGCGGGCGCTGGCCCGGATCATGCCGGTGTTCGACATCAACCTGCCGCGTCGGCTGGCCACGAAGGGCTTTTTCCGGGCCCGCTACGGGGCCGGTGGCCGCTGCGACGACCTGCTCACCTTCGCCCACGAGTTCCAACAGGACTTCTTCGAGCACTACTCCGGCCGGATGATGCGCCGCCGGGCGTTCGACGCCGACAACGCGTACGTGCGGCAGGAGAACTGGTTCCGGCAGGAGGAGATCACCGCGCTGGACGACGCCCGGATCGAGGTGGCCCGGCGGGTGAACGAGGCGTACGACCGGTTGCCGGCCGGCGCCGAGGAGCTGCGGCTGGACGACGACTTCATGGCGGACGTCGCCGCCATGGTGCCGGAGACGCTCGGCACGCTCGATCCCCGGTCGTTCTTCCTCCAGCTCGCCGACCAGGGCGACCGGCACCGGGTGGTGGTCAACCGGATCTACTCCGGCATGACGCTGCTGTTCTCCCGTTTCGCCCACCTCTTCGCCGACCAGGACCTCGCCGGCACGCTCCGCGCCGAGCTGGCCCGGCTGCAGCCGCCGGGCGCGGTGCTCGCCGAGCTGAAGGGCGGGTACGACGCCACCAACCTGAACCTGCACCCGGCGGTCACCCCGTACGAGCTGGTCTGCCCCGGGGAGATCAGCTTCCGGCCGGCCGGCGAGCAGATCCACATGGACGACCTCAGCGTCGAACACGACCCGGTCGCCGACCGGCTGCTGCTGCGCTCGCGCCGGCTCGACGCCGAGGTCATCCCGGTCTACCTGGGCTTCCTGCTGCCGATGGCGCTGCCTGAGGTGCAACAGGTGCTGCTCACCTTCGCCTACCTGGGCATGGCCCAGCCGGACCTGTGGGCCGGCACCACCGTGCCGCTGCCCGGTCGCGGCATCGCCGGGTACCCGCGCATCGTGCACGGCGACCTGGTCCTGCAACGGCGGATGTGGAAGCTGCACCCGGACCACCTGCCGCCGGCGCGTACCCCGGAGCAGGGCGACGCCGACTGGTTCCTGCGCTGGCAGCGGTGGCGGCGCGACAACGGCCTGCCCCGGCGGGTCTTCGCCACCCCGGAGGGCACCCGGCTCACCCCGGCCGCCGGTGACGACGGCCAGCCCGGGGCGCAGCCGGGCGGCCGGCCGGACCACAAGCCGCTCTATGTCGACTTCGACAGCCACTTCTGCCTGCAGTTGCTGGAGGCGACCGGACGGGGGGCGGGCAGCCGCCTGGTGCTCACCGAGATGCTGCCGGACCGCGACGAGCAGGTGCTCCGCGGCCCCGATGGCAGCCACGTCACCGAACTGACGGTGGAACTCAACGGCGTCCGCGCCGGAAAGGTGGACCGATGACCCACTTCCCCTCCCCGGTGGAGCACGGCTGGCTCAGCGTCCACGTCTTCTACGCCAGCAACGCCAACCCGATGCTCGTCGAGGGCGTCCGGCCGCTGGTGGACGAGCTACGGGCCGAGGGGCTGATCAGCCGGTACTTCTTCATCAAGTACTGGATGGAGGGGCCGCACGTGCGGCTGCGGGTGCTGCCGGCACCGGGCGTCGACCCGGCGGTGGTCCGGGCGCGGGTGGACGAGGCGATGGAGGCGTTCCTGCGCCGCCGTCCCGCCCTCTACGAGGTGGACAGCGAGGGGCTGGGCGACCTGTACAAGCAGATGTTCCTCGCCGAGTACGGCCGGCAACGGTGGGAGGAGGAGTACGGGCCGGACGGCGTGATGCCGATGCGGGCGAACAACAGCTACCACCACATCGCGTACGAGCGGGAGTACGGCCGCTACGGCGGACCGGCCGGGATCGAACTCGCCGAGTGGCACTTCGAGCACTCCAGCGACGTGGTGCTGGACCTGCTGGCCACCACCAACGTGCACGTCCGTCCGGTGCTGCTCGGGCTCTCCGCCCAGCTGAGCATGATGATGTGCGCGGTGTTCCTCGCCGAGGACCGGCGGATCGCCGACTTCCTCGACGAGTACCGCCGGTTCTGGGAGGTCTCCTACTCGGAGCCGAGCGACGAGTACCACGCCAGCTTCGACACCAGCTACCGGCGGATGGACGCCGTGTTGCGCGGGCGCCTGGCGCAGATCCGCGCGGCCGCCCGGGACGGGGCCGACGTCCGGCCCGGGGGTGTGGAGGGCCGCTGGTCGGCGCACTGCCGGGAGCTGCGGGACCGGGTCGTCGCCGCCGTCGAACGGGGTGACCTGGTGTTCCAGCGCGGCGGCGGCGAACCCACCCCGGTCCGCGACCTCGACGTCGCGCTGCCCATCCTGCTCAGCTCGTACATGCACATGACGAACAACCGGCTCGGCGTGAGCATCCTCGACGAGATCTACCTGTCGTACGTGATGCGGACCGCGCTTCTCGACGACGTCGCTCCGGCCGGTCCGCGATGACCACGGTGGACGCGACTTGGACCCGGCCCCGGCTGCGGGCCGGGATCGTGCTCGGCGCGGGCCAGTGGCGGGGGGAGAAGCTCGTCCACCACGTCAAGGACCCGGAGACCGGCTGGTACTACCGGGTAGGGCCGCGCGAGCACTTCCTGCTGTCCCGGATGGACGGCACCCGGACGCTCGACGACCTGGCCACCGAGTACGCCGCCGTGTTCCGGCGGCGGCTCGGGCCGGAGAACTGGCAGCAGCTCTTCGGCATGCTGCACAAGCGGCAACTGCTCGACGGCGCCACCGATCCGGAGGCTGTCGCCCGGCTCACCGCGGCGGCCGCCGAGGGCGCGGCCACGACCCGGCGCGGCCCGCTGTCGGCCCGTTGGCCGCTGTACGACCCGGACCGGTTCTTCGACCGGCTGCTGCCCCGGCTGGCGCCGCTGTTCACCTGGTGGTTCGTGCTGCCGGCGCTGTTGGTCGTGCTGGCGGTCGCCGGGTACGTGGCGCTGCACCTGCCGGCGCTGCTCGACGTGGTCGCCCGGGGCGACCGCCCGCTCCCCGCGATCCTGGCCGCCGTGGTGATCACCTGGGTGATCGTCTTCCTGCACGAGTGCGCCCACGGGCTGACCTGCCGGCACTTCGGCGGGCGCGGCACCGAGATCGGGGTGATGTGGCGCTTCCCGCTGCTGGCCCCGTACTGCAAGGTCGACGACATCGTGCTGTTCACCCCGCGCCGGCGGGTGGCGACCGCGTTCGCCGGCGTGTTCGTCAGCATGCTGGCCCTGGTGCCGTTCGCCGCCATCCGGCTCTGGGGTGCGCCGGGTGCGCTCTACGACCTGGCCGGCACGATGCTGCTCTTCGGCACCGCGACCGCCGCGCTCAACCTGGTGCCCTTCCTCCGGCTCGACGGCTACTACATGCTCAGCCACGCGCTGAACCTCGGCGACCTGCGGACCGACAGCTACCGGTTCTACGGCCGGCTGCTGCGCCAGGGCCCGGGCGCGGTCCGTGGCTACCGCCCCCGGGACCGGGTGGCGTACGCCCTCTACGGTCTCGCCTCCCTGGCGTTCGCGGTGACGGTGCTGACGTTGCTGGTGCGCTACTGGTACGTCTCGCTGGCCGGCTGGGTGGGCCCCGGGTGGGCCGTCGCCATCCTGGTCGCGGAGGCGGTGCTGCTGATGGCCCTGGCCGCCCGCCTCGCCCGCCGGCGCACCCGGAATCCCTCGACCTGACGCTCCCCTGCGCGATGGCGTGGAATACTGCCCAAAAGGGGAAAAGTAGGGCAGATCTGTATGGTCGTGCGAGGTGGGGCGGCTGAGCTGCCGGGGAGCCGCCAGCCCCCACAGCGGGCCGGCTTCGTCGAACTGCTCTTCGACGTGGTGCTGGTCTTCGCCCTCACCCGTCTCTCCGACCGCCTGGTCCACCAGCTGGACTGGCACGGCTTCTACTCGGCGCTGGTGCTCACCCTGGCCATCTGGTGGCTCTGGTACCGGATGGCCTGGACGGCCAACCGGTACGACCCCACCCGTCCGATGATCCAGGTCATGGTCATCGTGACCATGCTCGGCGCCCTGTTGATGGGCGCCGCGCTGCCGGCGGCGTTCGAGGCTTACGGGGCCGTCTTCGCGGGGGTCTACGTCGCCGTCGAGGTTGTCCGGCATCTCTGGCTCGTGCTGTTCGGCGGGGACGGTTACGCGCGGGGGGTCAGCGTCCGGATCCTCTTCTGGGCATGCATCTCGGCGGTCCCGTGGCTCGCCGGGATCTTCGCCCACGGCGACATCCGGCTGGTCTGGTGGACCGTGGCGGTCCTCATCGACTACGTCGGCGGGCTGCTCGACTTCCCGACCCCCTGGCTGGGCCGCGCGGGACTGCGCGGTCAGCCGATCGCCGAGGAGCACCTGACGGAGCGCTACCGGCAGGTGCTCATCATCGCCTTCGGGGAAACCATCCTGACCTCCGGCATCCAGATCAGCCCGTACGGCTTCCAGCGCGAGCGGACGGCCGCGCTGCTGGTGGCGTTCGTGATCACCGTGCTTCTCTGGCAGATCTACTACTACCGGGCGGGCGAGTTGCTCCCCGCCGCCATCGCGTCGTCCCGGGCCCCGGCCTATGTCGGTGAGCTCGCGTCGTACGCGCACCTGATCATGGTGGTCGGCGTCGCGGTCGGCGCCGTGGGGGACCGGCTGATCATCGCGGAACCCTTCGGCGAGACCAAGCCGTCGCGGTTCCTGGTCATCCTCGGCGGCCCGGCGCTGTTCCTGGTCGGCCGGGCGATGCTCGACTACGCCGCCTTCAGTCGCGTCTCCTGGTCGCGGCTGGTCGGGCTCGCGCTGCTCGCGGTCCTGGTCCCGGTGGCGCACGCGGTGCCACCGCTGCTGGTGGCCCTGGCCGCGGCCCTGGTGCTGGTCGGCGTCGCCACCGCCAACGTGATCTCCTGGCGGCTGTACCCGAGGGAGGCGGCGCCGCCCGACGTGCCGCCGAGGGTCTGACGGCAGGTTCATGCAGTCGCCTGTATGAACTTGCAGCCCATCGCCGAGCCTGCTAGCCTGAAATGCATAGTCATGCGGAGGTGAGTATGGGTATCCGGGTCGCGGTCGCCGGGGCGAGTGGGTACGCCGGTGGTGAGCTGCTGCGTCTGCTCGCCGGGCACCCCGAGCTCGACCTCGTCGCGGCCACCGCCCACTCGCAGGCCGGCCAGCCCGTCGCCGCCGTACACCCGCAGCTCGCCGGGCTGGACCTGGTGCTCGGGGCGACCGAGCCGGCCACCCTGGCCGACGCGGACCTGGTCTTCCTGGCCCTGCCGCACGGCCAGTCGGCGGCCCTCGCCGCGGCGCTCCCCGCCACCGTCAAGGTGGTCGACCTCGGCGCCGACCACCGGCTGCGTGACGCGGACGCCTGGTCCCGCTACTACGGCGGCCCGCACGCCGGGGCCTGGACCTACGGGCTGCCGGAGCTGCCCGGCCAGCGGGCCGCGATCGCCGCGGCGACCCGGGTGGCCAGCACCGGCTGCTACGCGGTGGCCACCACTCTCGCCCTCGCCCCGCTGATCGCCGCCGGCGCGGTCCACCCCGCCGACGTGGTGGTGGTCGCCGCCTCCGGCACCTCCGGCGCCGGCCGGGCCGCCAAGGCCCACCTGCTCGGCAGCGAGGTGATGGGCGACCTGTCGCCCTACAAGGTCGGCGCCCACCAGCACGTGCCGGAGATCAAGCAGGCCACCGGGGCGACCAGCCTCTCCTTCACCCCGGTGCTCGCCCCCATGCCCCGGGGCATCCTCGCCACGGTCACCGCCGTCCCGACCGGCGGCGCCGACCCGCGCGCGGTGCTGGCGCGGGCGTACGCGGACGCGCCCTTCGTGCACGTGCTGCCCGAGGGGGCGTGGCCGCACACCGCCGCCACCGCCGGCTCGAACTCGTGCCACCTCCAGGCCACCGTCGACGTCGACTCCGGCCGGGTGATCGTGGTCAGCGCCATCGACAACCTGGGCAAGGGCGCGGCCGGCCAGGCCGTGCAGAACGCCAACCTGATGCTCGGCCTCCCCGAGACCACCGGACTCCCCGTCTTCGGAGTAGCCCCATGACCGTCACCACCCCCCGGGGCTTCCGGGCCGCCGGTGTCGCCGCCGGCCTCAAGGCCAGCGGCGCCGGCGACGTCGCCCTGGTCCTCAACGACGGCCCCGACGCCGGGGTGGCCGCCGTCTTCACCGCCAACCGGGTCAAGGCCGCCCCGGTGCTCTGGACCCAGCAGGTCGTCCGGGGCGGCGTGGTCCGCGCCGTCGTGCTCAACTCCGGCGGGGCGAACGCCTGCACCGGCCCGGCCGGCTTCCAGGACACCCACGCCACCGCCGAGCACACCGCCACCGCGCTCACCGCCAGCAGCCCCCGGCTGATGCTCGGCGCCGGTGAAGTCGCCGTCTGCTCGACCGGCCTGATCGGCGAGCGGCTCCCGATGGACAAACTCCTGCCCGGCGTCCGCGCCGCGGTCCGCGGGCTGTCCCGCGAGGGCGGCCAGCCGGCCGCCGAGGCGATCATGACGACCGACACCCGGCCCAAGACCACCGTGGCCGGCGGCAGCGGCTGGACCGTCGGCGGCATGGCAAAGGGCGCCGGCATGCTCGCCCCGGCGATGGCCACCATGCTCTGCGTGCTCACCACCGACGCGGTGGCCGGGCCGGAGACCCTCGACGCCGCGCTGCGGGCCGCCACCCGGGTCACCTTCGACCGGATCGACTCGGACGGCTGCATGAGCACCAACGACACGGTGCTACTGCTGGCCAGCGGTGCGTCCGGGATCGCGCCCACCGAGGCGGAGCTGACCGCCGCGGTCACCGCCGCCTGCCACGACCTGGCCCAGCAGCTCATCGCCGACGCCGAGGGTGCCACCAAGCAGATCGCCATCGACGTGGTCGGCGCCGCCACCGAGGAGGACGCGGTCGAGGTCGGCCGGTCGGTGGCCCGGAACAACCTGGTCAAGACCGCGCTGTTCGGCAACGACCCGAACTGGGGTCGGATCCTCGCCGCGGTCGGCACCACCGCCGCTGCGTTCGAGCCGGACGGGGTGGACGTCGCGGTCAACGGGGTGTGGGTGTGCCGGAGCGGTGCGGCCGCCGAGGACCGCGCCAAGGTCGACCTCACCGGCCGGGACGTCACCATCCGGATCGACCTGCACGCCGGCGAGGCCGCCGCGACGATCTGGACCAACGACCTGTCGCACGCGTACGTGCACGAGAACTCGGCGTACTCCACATGAGCCTCACCGCGGACCTCACCCGGGCCCAGGCCAAGGCCGAGACGCTGATCGAGGCCCTGCCCTGGCTGGCCCGCTTCTCCGGCGCCACCGTCGTGGTCAAGTACGGCGGCAACGCCATGGTCGACCCCGAGTTGCAGCGTGCCTTCGCCGCCGACATGGTCTTCCTCCGGTACGCCGGCCTCAAGCCGGTCGTCGTGCACGGCGGCGGGCCGCAGATCTCCGCCATGCTCGGCCGGCTCGGCATCGCCAGCGAGTTCAAGGGCGGCCTGCGGGTCACCACCCCCGAGGCGATGGACGTCGTGCGGATGGTCCTCGTGGGGCAGGTCGGCCGGGAGCTGGTCGGCCTGATCAACGCGCACGGCCCGTTCGCGGTCGGCCTCTCCGGCGAGGACGCCGGGCTGTTCACCGCGGTGCGCCGCCCGGCGTACGTGGACGGGGAGCCGGTCGACGTCGGCCAGGTCGGCGACGTGGAGTCGGTGGACGTGTCGGCGGTCGCCGACCTCATCGCGGCCGGCCGGATCCCGGTGATCTCCACGGTCGCGCCGGACGCCGACGGTGTGCTGCACAACCTCAACGCCGACACCGCCGCCGCCGCGCTGGCGGTCGCCCTGGACGCCCGCAAGCTGGTCGTGCTCACCGACGTCGCCGGCCTCTACGCCGACTGGCCGGACACGTCCAGCCTGGTCAGCGAGATCAGCACCGACGAGCTGGCGAAGCTGCTGCCGTCCCTGGAGTCGGGGATGGTCCCGAAGATGGAGGCCTGCCTGCGGGCGGTGGGCGGAGGAGTGCCGGCCGCGCACGTCGTCGACGGCCGGGTCGCCCACTCCACGCTGCTCGAGGTCTTCACCTCAGAAGGTTTCGGCACGATGGTCGTGAGCGCGAGGAGCGAGCTTGCGAGCCCCGCAGTCGCGAACGAAAGGGGAGCCCGGTGAGCGCGAGGAGTGAGCTTGCGAGCCCCGCAGTCGCGAACAAGGAAGGCACGGTCGGATGAGCATGCTGGTGGAGCGCTGGAGCGCGGCCATGATGGACAACTACGGCACCCCGCCGCTCGCGCTCGTCTCCGGCTCCGGCGCCGTCGTGGTCGACGAGGCCGGCCGGGAGTACGTCGACCTGCTCGGCGGCATCGCGGTCAACGCCCTCGGCCATGCCCACCCGGCCGTGGTGGCCGCCGTGTCCAAGCAGGTCGCCACCCTCGGGCACGTCTCCAACCTGTTCGTCGCCGAGCCGCCGGTCGCCCTCGCCGAGCTGCTGCTGGCCCTCGCCGGCCGGCCCGGACGGGTGTTCTTCGCCAACTCCGGAGCCGAGGCGAACGAGGCCGCGTTCAAGCTCTCCCGGCTCACCGGGCGCACCCACGTGGTCGCCACCCAGGGCGGCTTCCACGGCCGGACCATGGGCGCCCTGGCGCTCACCGGCCAGCCGGCCAAGGCCGACCCCTTCCGCCCGCTTCCCGGTGACGTCACCCACGTGCCGTACGGCGACGCCGCGGCCCTGGCGGCCGCCGTAACCGACGCCACCGCCATGGTGATCATCGAGCCGATCCAGGGCGAGAACGGCGTCGTCGTCCCGCCGCCCGGCTACCTGGCCGAGGCGCGGCGGATCACCGCCGCCCACGGCGCACTGCTGGTGCTCGACGAGGTGCAGACCGGCGTCGGCCGCACCGGGCACTGGTTCGCCCACCAGGCCGAGGGCGTCGAGCCGGACCTGGTCACGCTCGCCAAGGGACTCGGCGGGGGCCTGCCCATCGGCGCCTGCCTGGCCTTCGGCCGGGCCGCCGAGCTGCTCGGCCCCGGCTCACACGGCACCACCTTCGGCGGCAACCCGGTCAGCTGCGCGGCCGCCCTCGCGGTGATCTCGACGATCGCCAGCGAGGGGCTGCTCGACCACGTCAAGCGGATCGGGGAGCGGCTACGGCGGGGGATCGAGGCGCTCGGCCACCCGCTCGTCGCCGAGGTACGCGGCGCCGGCCTGCTGCTCGGCGTCGTGCTCGACCAGCCCGTGGCCGGCGCGGTGGCGGCCGCGCTGCGCGACGCCGGCTTCCTGGTCAACCCGGTACAGCCCGGCGTGGTCCGGCTCGCCCCGCCGCTGATCCTCAGCGCCGCGCAGGTCGACGCCTTCCTCGCCGCCCTCCCGGCCGCCCTCGACGCCGCCGCGCCCGCCCCGGCGATCCCCGCCGAGAATGCCCCGACCACGACGGAGGTCCCCGCATGATCCGGCACTTCCTGCGGGACGACGACCTCTCGCCCGCCGAGCAGTCGGCCGTGCTCGACCTCGCGGCCCGGATGAAGGCGGACCGCTTCGGCCACCAGCCCCTCGCCGGGCCGCGGTCGGTGGCGGTGCTCTTCGACAAGCAGAGCCTGCGCACCCGGTTCTCGTTCGACGTGGGCATCGCCGAGCTGGGCGGCCACCCACTCGTGGTGGACACCCAGGTCACCCACTTCGGGCGGGGCGAGACCCTGGCCGACGCCGGTCGGGTGCTCTCCCGCTACGTGGCCGCGATCGTGCTGCGGACCCACGGCGACGACCGGATCGCCGAGGTCGCCGCGCACGCCACCGTGCCGGTGGTCAACGCGCTCACCGACGCGTACCACCCCTGCCAGCTCCTCGCCGACCTGCTCACCGTCCGCGAGCGGTTCGGCGCCACCGCCGGACGGACCCTCGCGTACGTCGGGGACGCGGCGAACAACATGGCGCATTCCTATCTGCTGGCCGGGGCGACCGCCGGGATGCACGTCCGGATCGCCGGGCCGGCCGGGTTCCAGCCCGACCCCGAGGTGGTCGCCCGGGCCGAGAAGATCGCCGCCGGCACCGGCGGATCGGTCCGCGCGCTCACCGACCCGGTCGAGGCGGTCCGCGCCGCCGACGTGATCGCCACCGACACCTGGACCTCGATGGGTCAGGAGTCCGACGGCCTCGACCGGACCACCCCGTTCCTGCCGTACCAGGTCAACGACGCGCTGCTCGGCCACGCCGCGGCCGACGTCATCGTGCTGCACTGCCTGCCCGCCCACCGGGGCGAGGAGATCACCGACGAGGTGCTCGACGGGCCGCGCAGCGCCGTCTTCGACCAGGCGGAGAATCGCCTGCACGCCCAGAAGGCGCTGCTGACGTTTCTCCTGGAGGCATCAACCCCATGACCGCCCCGCTGACCCGCGCCGCCCGGCACGCCCGCATCGTCGAGCTGATCCGCGACCGGGCCATCCACTCGCAGACCGAGCTGGCCGACCTGCTCGCCGGCGGCGGCATCCAGGTCACCCAGGCCACCCTCTCCCGGGACCTCAAGGAGTTGGGGGCGGTCACCGCGCGCGGCGGCGACGGGCGGGGCGTCTACCTGATCCCGGAGGACGGTCACCGGCCGCTGCGCGAGGCCGAGGCCGCCCCGGCCCGGCTCGTCCGGCTGCTGCGCGAGCTGCTCAACGGGGTCGACGCCAGCGGCAACATCGCCGTGCTGCGCACCCCGCCGGGCGCAGCCCACTATCTGGCCAGCGCGTTGGACCGAGCGGGCCTGCCCGAGGTCGTCGGCACCATCGCCGGCGACGACACCATCCTCGTCGTGGCCCGCGAGGCCGTCGGCGGCGCCGCGTTGGGCGACAAGCTCGCCGCGTGGGCCCGCCGGGAAGACAACGTTGAAGGGAGCACCACACCATGACCGAGCGGGTCGTCCTGGCGTACTCCGGGGGTCTCGACACCTCCGTCGCCATCCCGTACCTGGCCGAGCAGACCGGCGCCGAGGTGATCGCGGTAGCGGTCGACGTCGGCCAGGGCGGCGAGGACATGAACGTCATCCGGCAGCGGGCGCTGGACTGCGGCGCCGCCGAGTCCGAGGTGGTCGACGCGCGCGACGAGTTCGCCGCCGAGTACTGCCTGCCGGCCATCCGCGCCAACGCCCTCTACATGGACCGCTACCCGCTGGTCTCCGCGCTGTCCCGGCCGCTGATCGTCAAGCAACTGGTGGCCGCGGCGAAGAAGCACGGCGGCACCATCGTGTCGCACGGCTGCACCGGCAAGGGCAACGACCAGGTCCGCTTCGAGGTCGGCCTCGGCGCGCTCGCCCCCGACCTGAAGATCATCGCCCCGGCCCGGGACTTCGCCTGGACCCGGGACAAGGCGATCGCCTTCGCCGAGGAGAAGGGGCTGCCGATCGACGTGTCGGCCAAGTCGCCGTACTCCATCGACCAGAACCTGTGGGGCCGCGCGGTCGAGACCGGCTTCCTGGAGGACATCTGGAACGGCCCGATCGAGGACCTCTACTCCTACACCTCCGACCCCAGCGAGCTGCGGGACGCCGACGAGGTCGTCATCACCTTCGACGCCGGCGTACCGGTCGCCATCGACGGCGAGACCGTCACCCCGTACCAGGCGATCCTGGAGCTCAACCGGCGGGCCGGCGCCCAGGGCGTCGGCCGGCTGGACATGGTCGAGGACCGGCTGGTCGGCATCAAGAGCCGCGAGGTGTACGAGGCGCCCGGCGCGATCGCCCTGATCACCGCCCACCAGGAGTTGGAGAACGTCACCGTCGAGCGGGACCTGGCCCGGTTCAAGCGCGGGGTCGACCAGCGCTGGGGCGAGCTGGTCTACGACGGCCTCTGGTTCTCGCCGCTGAAGAACGCCCTCGACGCGTTCATCGACGACGCCCAGCAGCACGTCTCCGGCGAGGTGCGGCTCACCCTGCACGGCGGTCGGGCCACCGTCACCGGCCGGCGCTCCGAGGCCAGCCTGTACGACTTCGGCATGGCCACCTACGACACCGGCGACACCTTCGACCAGTCCCTCGCGAAGGGCTTCGTGCAGCTGTGGGGCCTGCCCAGCCGGATGGCCGCCGCGCGGGACGCCCGGCTGGGTGGCGCCTGATCGTGGGCGCGACCGCGAGGAGTGAACGAGCGCAGCGAGTGAGCCCCGCAGTCGGGAAGCGGGAGGTGAGCCTTGCGAGCGCGAGGAGTGAACGAGCGCAGCGAGTGAGCCCCGCAGTCGGGAGCGGAAGGTGAGCACTGCAATGATGGGTGGGGTGGACGACAAGAGCCTGACCGAGAACAGCGCCGCCACCAACCGGACGAGCCTCTGGGGAGGCCGGTTCGCCGGCGGCCCCTCCGAGGCGCTCGCGCGGCTGTCGGTGAGCGTCCAGTTCGACTGGCGCCTCGCCCCGTACGACATCGCCGGCTCCCGGGCGCACGCCCGGGTCCTGGCCGGCGCCGGCCTGCTCGACCCCGAGGAACTGGGCAAGATGCTGGCCGCGCTGGACGACCTGGAGGCCGCCTGCGCCTCCGGGGCGTTCCGTCCGACCGTCGACGACGAGGACGTGCACACCGCCCTGGAGCGCGGCCTGCTGGAGCGGCTCGGCAGCCTCGGCGGCAAGCTGCGCGCCGGCCGGTCCCGCAACGACCAGGTCGCCACCGACCTGCGGCTCTACCTGCGCGATCACGCCCGGGGCGTGGCCGCCCGCCTGGTCGAGCTGGCCGAGGCGCTGGTCGAGCAGGCCGGGCGGCACGTGGACACCGCCGCCCCCGGCATGACCCACCTCCAGCACGCCCAGCCCGTCACCTTCGGGCACTGGCTGCTCGCCCACGTGCAGCCGCTGCTGCGCGACCTGGAGCGGCTGCGCGACTGGGACCACCGGGCGGCGATCAGCCCGCTCGGCGCGGGCGCGCTCGCCGGCTCGGGCCTGCCGCTGGACCCGGTGGCGGTCTCCAAGGAGCTGGGCTTCCGCACGTCCTTCGCCAACTCGATGGACGCGGTCGCCGACCGGGACTTCGTCGCCGAGTTCCTCTTCGTCACCGCGATGATCGGCGTGCACCTGTCCCGCCTCGGCGAGGAGGTGGTGCTCTGGACGTCGCACGAGTTTGGCTGGGTGGAGCTGGACGACGCATTCGCCACCGGTTCGTCGATCATGCCGCAGAAGAAGAACGCGGACATCGCCGAGCTGGCCCGGGGCAAGTCCGGCCGGCTGGTCGGCGGCCTGATGAGCGTGCTCACCATGCTCAAGGGCCTGCCGATGACCTACGACCGGGACATGCAGGAGGACAAGGAGCCGGCCTTCGACGCGGTCGACACCCTGGAGCTGCTGCTGCCGGCGCTCGCCGGGATGATCTCCACGATGACCGTACGCGTCGACCGCCTGGTCGCCGCCGCGCCGGTCGGCTTCTCCCTTGCCACCGAGGTGGCGGACTGGCTGGTCCGCCGGGGCGTGCCGTTCCGTGACGCGCACGAGATCACCGGCCAGTTGGTGGCGCTCTGCGTGGCCCGGGACTGTGCCCTGGACGAGGTCTCCGACGCCGACCTGGCCGCGGTCAGCCCGCACCTGGACCCGTCGGTGCGGGACGTGCTCTCGGTGCGCTCCGCACTCGCGGCCCGGACCACTCCCGGCTCGACCGGCCCCGGCCCGGTCGCCGACCAGCTCGCCGTCGCCGCGGACAAGCTGGCCGGCTGGCGCGACTGGGCCGCCGAGCAGGTCGTACCCCGCTGACCCCAACGACAGAAAGGAGCAGGCCCTCAGCATGCTGCTGAGGGCCTGCTCCTTCGCTGTATCAGGACTGCTTGGCAAACTCGACGAACGAGCGCCACGTCTGCGGGTCGAAGGCGAGCACCGGACCGGCCGGGTCCTTGCTGTCGCGGACGGCAACCCCGCCCGGCAGGTTGTCGGCCACCTCAACGCAGCGGGTTAATGCGGTCCCGTCGGTCGCTCGCGCTTGGGCAGCTTGGCCACCACCGCGTCGTACGACCCGTCGAGCGCCTCGCGCAGTTCCTCGTCGGGGATGCCGCCGTCGAGCCGCAGCGTGTTCCACCCCGAACGACCGATGTAGGGGGAGGCGCGGGCGTCATCGGGGAACCGGTGCAGCCACTCGTCGGCGACCTCCCGGGACGGGCCGCACTTCAGGCCCACCCGCGCGTCGCCGTCCGGCGAGCCGAGGAAGGCGAAGATCCTGCTGCCGACCTTGACCACCTCGTCGCCCTCCCACGGCTGGTCCAGCCAGGCGCCCGGCTTCGCCAGGCAGTACGCCCGCATCTCGTCGCGCGTCATCGCGTCCTCGTCCCGTCCACCCGGGCAGTCTCGCCGGTCCCTGTGACAGCTTCCGCCGGTCAGTCGGCGGTGCCGGTGCGTACCGTGATCCGGTCGTAGCGCTGCCGGGCCGCCTGGGCGCTGCCCAGCCCGAGCCCGAAGGCGATCGCCTGCCAGGTCAGACCCCGGCCGCGGGCCACCTGCACCAGCCCCGCCTCGAGCGCGTCCACCTCCGCCCGCACGTGCGGGACCAGGGTCAGCGCGGCCATCAGGTCCGCCTGGTCGACCGGCTCCTCGCCGGGCTCCAGCTCCGCGCCGCCGGCGAGGGCCATCACCAGCGTGGCCGCCTCGTACGCGTCCGGCACGTCGGGGTGTGCGTACCGCCGGCGGCGGGCATTGGTGCCGGCATGGCGCTCGGCGATCCGCAGCAGCGCGGCGTAGTTGCGGTGCGCGCGGGCCTGGGCCGCGTCCGGAGCGGTGAACGGGTCGTTGTCCAGCGTGGGCATGGGTTCCATGACACACCCTTGAACAGCATCTTGTCAACGGCCTATTGAAAAGATCGCCAGCGCCCCACCGGCTATCGTCGACCCATGACCAGTGCCGAGCCCGCCACCACCGCAGCCGACCTGGCCGACCTGCTGGCCGGGCCGGTCGTGCCGGCCGCCCGCGGGCTGCTCGGCTGCCTGCTCACCGCCGGCGGGGTCACCGTCCGGATCACCGAGGTCGAGGCGTACGCCGGCACCGCCGGGGACCCGGCCTCGCACGCGCACCGGGGCCGCACCAAGCGCAACGCGGTGATGTTCGGCCCGTCCGGGCGGGCGTACATCTACTTCACCTACGGGATGCACTGGTGCATGAACGTGGTCACGGGCCCGGACGGGGAGGCCTCGGCGGTGCTGCTGCGCGCCGGCGATGTGGTCGACGGGCTGGCCGCGGCCCGGTCGCGGCGCCCTGCCGTACGCCGGGACGTGGACCTGGCCCGCGGGCCCGCCCGGCTCTGCGCGGCGCTCGGCATCGACGGCGCGGTCTACGGCGTCGACCTGCTCGGCGACGGCCCGGTACGGCTGCGGCCCGCGGCGGCGCCGGTGCCGGCGGCGGCGATCGCGGCCGGCCCCCGGGTCGGGGTGACCGGGGCGCACGACGTGCCCTGGCGGTTCTGGATCGCCGGCGACCCGACGGTGAGCGCCTACCGCCGCCACGTGCCCCGCACCCGTCGCTGAGGCCGGCGGCTGCCGGGCGGAGCGCTCGGACGGCGGTGCGGGCTGGCCACCGGCCCGGTGAAGCGGCATTCTGTCGGACGGGATGACCATAATCACGACGCCAGGTCCCGCCCGCCCGCGTCGTACGCCTCTGGCCGGGTGCCGCCCGGACCCGGCAGCCACCCGCTCGGCACGGATCGGAGGACCGGCATGGCGACACTGCTCGCAATCGGCACCGGCAAGGGGCTTTTCCTCGCCACCAGCACCGATCGACGCGCCTGGGAGGTGACCGGCCCGCACTTCCCGATGACCGGCGTCTACGCGGTCGCCATCGACAAACGCACCGGCCGGCCCCGCCTGCTCGCCGGGATGACCAGCTCGCACTTCGGGCCGAGCGTGGCGACCAGCGACGACCTCGGCGCCTCCTGGCAGGAGCCCGACCAGGCGCCGGTGGCCTTCCCGGCCGACACCGGCGCCAGCCTGGGCCGGGTCTGGCAGCTCACTCCGGCGGGCGCCGACCAGCCCGACGTGGTCTGGGCCGGTGCCGAGCCGTCCGCGCTGTTCCGCTCGGACGACGGCGGGCGCAGCTTCCAGCTCGTCCGGGCGCTCTGGGACCATCCGCACCGCGAGTCCTGGGCCGCCGGCTTCGGTGGCCAGGCGATCCACAGCGTGCTGCCGCATCCGCGGGATCCGGCCCGGATGGCGGTGGCCATGTCCACCGGCGGGGTCTACCGCACCGAGGACGCCGGGGCGAGCTGGACGCCCGGTAACAGCGGCATCCGGGCCTACTTCCTGCCGGACGAGTGGCCCGAGTTCGGGCAGTGCGTCCACAAGATCGCCCGGGACGCCGGCAACCCGGACCGGCTCTACGCGCAGAACCATCACGGCGTCTACCGCTCCGACGACGACGGGCGCACCTGGAGCTCGATCGCCGCCGGTCTGCCCAGCGACTTCGGCTTCCCGATGGTCGCCCACCCGTCGCGCCCCGGCACGGTCTACGTCTTCCCGCTTGTCGCCGACGGGGAGCGCTTCCCGGTCGACCACCGCTGCCGGGTCTACCGCTCCACCGACGCGGGCGACAAGTGGGAGCCGCTCTCGGTCGGGCTGCCCGAGGGGCCGTTCTACCCGTCGGTGCTGCGTGACGCGATGTGCGCCGACGACGCCGACCCGGCCGGGGTCTACTTCGGCACCCGCTCCGGCGAGGTCTACGCCAGCCCGGACGAGGGTGACTCCTGGTCCCTGGTCGCCGCCCACCTGCCGGACGTGCTCTGCGTCCGGGCCGCGGAGGTGTGAGTGGTCACCGTGCTGCTGCCCGGCCCGCTGCGCGGCGAGGCGGGCGGCGCGAGCCGGCTGACCGTCGCCGCCACCGGCACGCTGCGGGCCGTCCTCGACGAGCTCGACGGCGCCTGGCCGCGGCTGGGCCGCCGGATCCGCGACGAGCGCGGCGAGCTGCGCCGCTACGTCAACGTCTACGTCGACGGCGAGGACTGCCGGCACGCCGGCGGGCTGGACACCCCGGTCGGCGACGGCGCGGAGGTGCAGGTGCTCCCCTCCGTGGCCGGCGGCTGACGGGGCTGCGCGCCGCAGTCCGGAGCGACGCCGGCGGGCCGCAACCGGCCGGTGGGTGGTGACCTGGGCCACGCCGCCCACGACCCATGACGGAATAGTTGACTCGTCAAATATGTTGTGGGGTGCGATCCGGGCCGCACAGGCCCGGGCGTCACGCGAGGAGCTGGATCATGCAGTTCGGAGTCTTCACCGTCGGCGACGTCACGGTCGACCCGACCAACGGGCGGCTGCCGTCCGAGCGTGAGCGGATCAAGGCCATGGTGGCCATCGCGCTCAAGGCCGAGGAGGTCGGGCTCGACGTCTTCGCCACCGGCGAGCACCACAACCCGCCGTTCGTGCCCTCGTCGCCGACCACCATGCTCGGCTACCTCGCCGCCCGGACCGAGCGGCTGCTGCTCTCCACCTCGACCACGCTGATCACCACCAACGACCCGGTGAAGATCGCCGAGGACTACGCGATGCTCCAGCACCTGGCCGACGGCCGGGTGGACCTGATGCTGGGGCGCGGCAACACCGGCCCGGTCTACCCGTGGTTCGGGCAGGACATCCGCAACGGCATCCCCCTCGCCATCGAGAACTACGACCTGCTGCACCGGCTGTGGCGTGAGGACGTGGTCGACTGGAAGGGCCGGTTCCGCACCCCGCTGCAGTCGTTCACCGCCACCCCGCGCCCGCTCGACGGGGTGCCGCCGTTCGTCTGGCACGGCTCGATCCGCAGCCCCGAGATCGCCGAGCAGGCGGCCTACTACGGCGACGGTTTCTTCGCCAACCACATCTTCTGGCCCAAGGAGCACACCCAGCGGATGATCAGGCTCTACCGGCAACGCTTCGAGCACTACGGCCACGGCTCCGCCGACCAGGCCATCGTCGGCCTCGGCGGGCAGGTGTTCATGCGGAAGAACTCCCAGGACGCCGTCCGCGAGTTCCGGCCGTACTTCGACAACGCCCCGGTCTACGGGCACGGGCCGTCGCTGGAGGAGTTCACCCGGGAGACCCCGCTGACCGTGGGCAGCCCGCAGCAGGTCATCGACCGCACGCTCGGCTTCCGCGAGTACGTCGGCGACTACCAGCGTCAGCTCTTCCTGATGGACCACGCCGGGCTGCCCCTGAAGACTGTCCTGGAACAGCTCGACCTCCTCGGCGAGGAGGTCGTCCCGGTGCTGCGCAAGGAGTTCGACTCGCTGCGACCGGTGCACGTGCCGGAGGCGCCCACCCACGCCTCGCTGCTGGCCACGGCGGACAGCGCCAAGGACAACACCGTGCACGCCGTCGACGACGTGACCGGCAAGGCGCCCGAGGCGGCCCGATGACCCGGCGCACCCTGGCGGTGGTCTCCGCCGGCCTCGGCCAGCCCTCCTCGACCCGGCTCCTCGCCGACCAGCTCGCCGCGGCCGCCCGCGACGAGCTGGTCCGGCGCGGCGCCGAGGTGGAGATCCGCCCGATCGAGCTGCGCGAGCATGCCCACGACGTGGTGAACCACCTGCTCACCGGCTTCCCGTCGGCCGCCCTGCGGGAGGCGCTGGACACCGTGGCCGGGGCGGACGGCCTGATCGCGGTCACCCCGATCTTCAACGCCTCGTACAACGGGCTGTTCAAGTCGTTCTTCGACGTGGTGGACCGGGACGCCCTGGCCGACCGGCCGGTGCTGATCGGCGCCACCGGGGGCACCGCCCGGCACTCGCTCGCCCTGGAGCACGCGGTCCGGCCGATGTTCGCGTACCTGCGGGCGGTGGTGGTGCCGACGGTGGTCTACGCGGCGCCGGAGGACTGGTCCGGCGAGAGCGCCGACGGTGCCCTGCGGGCCCGCATCCGGCGGGCCGGGGTCGAGCTGGCGGAGCAGGTGGACCGCCGCCCGGTCGCGACCGGCCCGGCCGACCCGTTCGCCCTCACCACCAACTTCGAGGACCTGCTCGCCGGCCGCGACTCGGTCTGACCGGCCCGTCCCCGGCGGTCCTCACTCCGCCCGCTCGTACGGATGGGCCACCAGCACCGGGCAGTGCGCGTGCTGCACCAGCGCCTGGCTGACCGACCCGAGCAGCAGTCCGGCGAAGCCGCCGCGGCCCCGCGACCCGACCACCACCAGCGCCGCCTCCCCGCTCGCCTCGATCAGGGCCTGCTCGGGGGAGGCGGCCCGGACCGGCCGCTCGACCACGGTCAGCACCGGATGGTCCGCGCGGACCTGGGCCGCCGCCCCGGCCAGCAGCTCGGCCGACTCGGCCTGCCCGGCCGCCGCGGACTCGGCCGCCTGCTCCGGCACCGTACCGGCCCGCTCGGGCGGCCGGACGTGCACCAGCACGAGGTCGTTGTCGCGGCGGTCCGCCTCGTCTGCCGCTAGCCGGACGGCGAGCCCGCCCGACTCGGAGCCGTCCACGCCGACCAGCACCGGCCCGTCGACCGGGATCGGCTGCTCGGCCGGGCGGACCACCAGCACCGGGCAGTGCCCGTGCTGGGCCACCTGGCCGCTGACCGAGCCGAGCAGCAGCCCGGCGAACCCGCCCATCCCCCGGCTGCCCACCACCACCAGGTCGGCCCGGCGGGACTCCTCGACCAGCGTGGCCCCCGGGCCGCCGGCCACCTGGCGTACCTCCACCCGCAGGCCCGGATGCCGGTCGGTCAGGTCGCCGGCCACCTGTTCGAGCATCTTCTGCGCCGCCTCGGTCGGCGCCGGCACGCCGAGGTCGTACGGGTTGAGCGGCACGCCGTAGCCGAGCGGGTGCAGGTAGCCGTGCACCAGGTGCAGCGGCCGGGATCGCTGGACGGCCGCCCGCGCGGCGTGCTCGGCGGCGGTCAGGCTGGTCGGTGATCCGTCGACCCCCACCACGACAGGTCGGTTCATCGGCATCCCTTCGGTCGGCTCAGGCCATTGTCGGCGGCCCGCTCGTCCCCGGACCGCATTTGCCCGGCCACCCCGGCGTCGACGCCTCGGCCCCGAGGTTCGGCCTGCCGGACCGCCATCCGCGTCGGCGGGGGAGGGGCCGGCGCGGACGCGTCCTCCGCGCGCATCCGTTCCTCGCCGGGCTGCCGCCGGAGTGGCTGCCCCCGCTGACCGGTCACGCCCGCCCCGTGGTGTGGCACCCCGGGCACCGGCTGTTCCGCGCCGGGCAGCCGGCGGAGCGGTTCTGGCTGGTCCGCGGCGGCGAGGTGGCGCTGGACTTCCCGGTGCCCGGTCGCGGTGACGTGGGGATCGAGACGATCGGCGCGGGCGGGGTGGTCGGCTGGTCCTGGCTCTTCCCGCCGTACCGATGGCAGTTCGGGGCGGTGGCCGTGCGGCGCAGCCTCGCCGTCGAGTTCCAGGCCGCCGGGGTACGCCGGCTGATGGAGTCGGACGACGCGCTCGGCCGGCAGCTCACGACCTGCTTCATGAGCGTGGTGGTGGACCGGCTGCAGGCCTCCCGGGTCTGCCTGTTGGAGCTGTACGGCTATCAGACGACGCTGCCGCCCACCGGCTGACCGCCGTCGGTCCGCCGCACGACCAGCTCGTCCACCTCCAGCCGGCCGATGCGCAGCTCCTTGATGACCGCCCGGCGGATCGCCAGCCGACCGATCGCCAGCGTGCCGACCGCGACGGCACCGAGCGCCGCCGCGGCGAGCGCCAGCGGCGCGGCCGCCGTCGGGCCCAGGGCCCGCGGGCCGGCCAGCATCGGGCCCGTGACGGAGGCTCTGGGGGTACGCATCGGGAATGCCGGCCGGTGCCGGCAGTGGGTCATCCTCTTCACCCGACGATCCTCCGCTCCCACCCGGCCGTCCGGGGCGGGTCCGGGCGCCGGTCCACCGCCCGGGTGACGTCGCCCGTTCGCCAGCGGTCCGAACCTGTCGGTCGGTCCGCGTATCCTCCGGCGGTGACCAGTGAGGTGCGGCTCCGCCCGGTGCGCGACGACGACCTGCCGGCGTTCTTTCGCCACGAGCAGGATCCGCAGGCCAATTGGATGGCCGCGTTCGGCCCGAAGGACCCAACCGACCGGGCCGCCTTCGACGACCACTGGACGCGCATCCGCGCCGACCCGCGCATCGTCCCCCGGACCGTGACGGTCGACGGGGAGGTGGTCGGGCACGTGGCCGCCTTCCCGGTGGGGGAGCGCACCGAGGTCAGCTACTGGATCGATCCGCGCCGGTGGGGCCGGGGCCACGCCACCGCCGCGCTCGCCGCGCTGCTGCGCGAGCTGCCGCAGCGTCCGGTGCACGCCCGCGCCGCCAAGGACAACGCCGCCTCGCTCGCCGTGCTCCGCAAGTGCGGCTTCGTGGTGGTCGGCGAGGACTCCGGGTACGCCAACGGCCGCGGCACCGAGGTCGAGGAGTACGTGCTGGAGCTGCCCGCCGAGGCGGCTGACCAGCGCGACCACTAGTCTCGCCCGGGTGAACTGGCTGGAACTCGTCGGCTGGGCCGGCTCCGCGCTGCTGGTCTGGTCGCTGCTGCAGACGCGCATCCTGCGGCTGCGCGCCCTCAACCTCGTCGGCTGCCTCATCCTGATCGGCTACAACGCCGCCGTGCACGTGTGGCCCATGGTCGGGCTGAACGTGATGCTCGCCGTAATCAACGTGTGGTACCTGCGGAAGCTGCTGGCCACCCGGCACGACGAGCAGACCTACCAGGTGGTCGAGGTGGGCACCGGGGACGCCTTCCTGGCCCACACGCTGCGGGTGCACGCGGCCGACATCGCCCGGTTCAACCCCGCCTTCCGCTGGGACCCGGCCGGCGCCGACCGCTCGGCGTTCCTCGTGGTCCGCGCCGACGAGGTGGTCGGCGTGGTGGTGTCGCACGCCGAGGACGGCGGGGTGGCCCAGATCGACCTCGACTACGTCACCCCGCCGTTCCGCGACTTCACCCCGGGCGAGTTCGTCTACCGGCGCAGCCGCCTCTTCACCGACCGCGGCTTCCGCCGGGTGGTCAGCCCGCCCGGCATGGTCGCCCCGTACTACCACCGGCTCGGCTTCAACCGGGAGGGTGACGCGTACGTGCTGGACCTGCCCGCAGCCCCGGCCGGGCAGCGCGGGTAGCCGGGGGAGCGGAACCGGCGCGCGGCGGAGGATTCGCGGCCCGGTCCGATGGGGCACCGGGCCGCCGCGGCCGGTGCCGGCCGGGCCGCCTCAGCCGGTGTGGTCGGGCGGCCCGGACGGCGCGCCGAACGGGAAGTCCGCGACCGGCGGGAGCAGCTGCACCCGGTCGGCGGGGAACTGGTGGGTGCTCCGGCCGAGGACCCGGGCGGCGGCGCGCAGCAGCCACGGTCCCGACGGGTGCAGCTCCGGCGCGATCAGTCGCCCGACCACCCGGGTCCACCAGTGGCCGGCGACGATCACGTCGGTGATCCGCAGCCGGTCCGGCGGCCAGCCGCCGCGCACCACCACGTCGACCACCCGGCCCAGCCGCCGCCCGTGCAGGTCGTACGCCATCCGGCCGAGCAGCTCACCGGCGCGCATGATCCGCCCCCGGGATCTGGTCGATCACGTGCCGGCGCAGCCAGGACTCCGTGGGGGACGGCGGCAGGTCGGCCGCCCGGCAGCGCAGGCGCACCGCGCTGTCCACCTCGGCGACCTGGGCGAGCGGGATGCGTCGCGGCGGCACCGGCACCTCCTCGGCGAAGCGCTCGGCGATCGACACCAGGAACCGCCCGATCCGGCCGCCGATCCGCTGCCCCAGCACGCCGTGCCCGGAGAGCAGGCAGTCCACGTACGGCACCCCCTCGGCGTCGATCGCGAACGCGATGTCGTCGACCCGGCCGACCAGCCGGCCGTCCCGGTCGACGATCTGCCGGTCGAGCAGCTGCTTGGCGAGCTGGAGCCTCACTGTCCCATCCTCGTGATGATCGCCAACGGGATCGCCGCCACCGACGCGGCGACGATGAGCAGCAGGAACACCACCCCGAGCAGGTTGATCCACCGGCCGTTGACCCGGTCGCCCAGATAGTTGCGGTCGTTCGCCACCACCAGGATCGGCAGGTACGTCAGCGGCAGCACCACCGCGCTGAGCACCAGCATGAACTCGGTGAGCTGCACCGGGTCGATGGTGGTCAGCAGCATCAGCACCCCGAGCAGCACGCTGACCAGCAGCACGGTGTGGAACCGGGCCGCCTCCCGGGGGGTGACCCGCTTGCCCCACTGCCAGCCGAAGTACTGCGCCACCGCGTACGCGGCGGACAGCCCGGTCTCCAGCGCGGCGCCGAAGGTAACCGCGAAGAACGCCAGCACCGCGACCGCCAGCCCGGCCCCGCCCAGCGCGGTCGCCACCGGCCGGGCCACCTGGTCGAGGCTGTCCAGCGCCGTCCCGGACGGGTGGTACGCCACGGCCGCGACGGCGAGCAGCGACAGCGCCAGGAATCCGCCGACCGGGAAGCCGATCAGCACGCTCGACCGCGCGTCGGCCAGGTCGGCGGCGCTCCATTTCTCCTCCACCCCGCCGGAGGAGAAGAAGAACACCTCGTACGGGCTGACCGTGGAGGCGAACAGCGCCACCGCCACGAACCAGTACACCGACCAGCCCGCCCCGGCGGAGCTGACGTACAGCGCCTCGTGGCCGAGGCGCACCCAGTCGGTGGGCAGGGCGAACAGTGCTACCGCGAACACCAGCAGCGCCAACCCGGCCAGCCCGAACACCCGCTCCATCAGCGCGAAGCGCATCCGCCACAGCACCAGCCAGACCGCGACCGCGGCCACCGGCACCCAGAGCAGGTAGCTGAGCCCGGTCGCCAGTTGCAGCGCCAGGGCCACCCCGCCCAGCTCCGCGGCGAGGGTGACCACCGTGACCAGGTAGGAGGCGACCAGGTTGAGCAGCGCCACCCGCGGCCCCAGCCGCTCCCGGACCAGGTCGAACACGGCCCGGCCGCTCACCGCCGCGATCCGGCCGGACATCTCGGCGTACGCGCAGATGCCCAGCACCCCGACGAGCAGCACCCACGCGTGGGCCATGCCGAACCGGGCGCCGGCCTGGCTCGCCGCCACCAGGTCGCCGATGTCGACGAAGCCGCCGATGGCGGACAGGACGCCGAGGGTGGCGGCGAGGAGCTTCCTCACGTCGGGTCGGGAGCGGGTGGTCTCATCGACGCGACGATATCGGCGTCAACTATCTCTTTTAGGGTGAATCGGCCAGGCCGTCGCCCGCGCCGGCTCCGGTAGCGCCGTCGCCGGGCACCCGTCCGGGGTCAGGCGGCGGTGAGATTCTGCAGGCGTACCTGGCCACGCGCGACCAACCGGCCGTCCCCGTCGGTGATCTCCACCAGCCAGAGCTGCTGGCTCTGGCCCCGGTGGATCGGGGTGCCCACCGCGGTCAGCTCGCCGTCCCGCACCGCGCGCAGGAAGTCCGTCTGGTTGGACACGCCCACCACCTGGCCCTTGTCGCCCAGCCAGAGCGCGCCGCCGATGCTGGCCGCCGTCTCCACCACCGAGCAGTAGACCCCGCCGTGCTGGATCCCGTACGGCTGGTGCAGCTCCGGGCGGACCTGCCAGCGGATCACCACCCGGTCCCCGCTGACCTCGTCGAACTTCAGGCCCAGCAGGGCCACGAAGCCCCCGGTCAGGTCCGGCATCTCCACGGCAGCCCTCCTCGCCCTCGATGGAGCGCCAGCCTAATCGCCCCGCCGTGGGCAAACCCGGTACGGGTCCGGGCCGGTGATGGGGGAGAATCGGTAGCCGTGACCGACAGCAACCTCCCGCCGGGGCGGGATTCCCTGACCGAAGACCTGCAGTGGCGGGGCCTGATCCAGGACTCGACCGGCCTCGACGAGCTGCGCGACCTGCTCGACGGCGGGACGGCCACCTTCTATGTGGGCTTCGATCCGACCGCGCCCAGCCTGCACGTCGGCCACCTCATGCAGGTCATCACCGCGCGCCGGCTCCAGCTCGCCGGGCACCGGCCGCTGCTGCTGGTCGGCGGCGCCACCGGCCAGATCGGCGACCCGAAGGAGACCGCCGAGCGCACCCTCAACCCGCCCGAGGTGGTGGCGGGCTGGGTCCAGCGCATCCACGACCAGCTCGCCCCGTTCGTCTCGTACACCGGGGAGAACGCGGCCCGACTGGTCAACAACCTGGACTGGACCGGCGAGATGTCGGTGGTCGAGTTCCTCCGGGACGTCGGCAAGCACTTCCCGGTGAACAAGATGTTGGCCCGCGAGGTGGTCAAGGCCCGGCTGGAGACCGGCATCAGCTTCACCGAGTTCAGTTACCAGCTGCTGCAGGCCAACGACTTCTTCGAGCTGCACCGCCGGCACGGCTGCCAGCTCCAGTACGGCGGCTCGGACCAGTGGGGCAACATCACCGCGGGGGTCGATTACATCCGTCGGCGGGGCGCCGGGCCGGTGGAGGCCTTCACCACGCCGCTGGTCACCAGGTCGGACGGCACCAAGTTCGGCAAGACCGAGGGCGGCTCCGTATGGCTCGACCCGGAGATGACCAGCCCCTACGCCTTCTACCAGTTCTGGGTCAACGCCGACGACCGGGACGTCGTCCGCTACCTGCGCTACTTCAGCTTCCGCTCGCGGGAGGAGTTGGAGGAGCTGGAGAAGGCGACCGCGGAACGGCCCCAGGCCCGCCTGGCCCAGCGGGCGCTCGCCGAGGAGCTGACCGCGCTGGTGCATGGCGAGCGGGAGATGGCCCAGGCGGTCGCCGCCAGCCAGGCGCTCTTCGGCCGCGGTTCGCTCGAGGAGCTGACCTCGGCGACCCTGCGCGCCGCGTTGACCGAGGCCGGCTTGGTCCACCTGGCCGAGCTGCCGGACGTCGCCGGCCTGCTCAAGGAGTCCGGGCTGGTGCCGAGCATGAAGGAGGCGCGCCGGGTGATCGCCGAAGGCGGCGCGTACGTCAACAACACCCGGGTGACGGACGTCGACGCGACCGTGTCGGCGGACGATCTCCTGCACGGGCGGTACCTGGTGCTGCGCCGCGGCAAGCGTTCCTTCGCCGGGGTTGAGCTGCGCAAATAGTCGTATCTCGACAATGTGACGCGGGACGCGCCCAGCGGATTTGACGATCAAACCGCTGGGCGCGTAACTTTCTCTCTGCCAGCGCGGAACGGACGAAACAGGGCGAAAGCCCAAAAGGCCGGAGCGCGGGAATGGCCGCCAGGATCGGATGGTTCTCTCCGTCTGACCCTGGGCCCGGGTGGTGCCCCGGATCCGCCGCGAGGCGGATTTGGCGAGGCGGAACCGACCGGGTAACGTTATCGGCCGGCAGGGACACGGACGAGCAAGCGGGAGACCGCAGCGGCCGTCCTGCCGAAATCCACGAGGCGCCCGGCGCAAGTCGGTCGAATCGCGGTGCCCGGCAAAAGGGTGGATGCACGACGAACCGCCAGACAGCGGTTTGACACGGCAGAAACCACCGGGTAACGTAGTAAAAGTGCCCGGCGCGAGAGTGGCGGTCGCGGTGAACGGAATGCCCCGGATGGTGGCTCTGCGGATGTGGGGTTGCTGGATGGTGTGTGGTTGTTCTTTGAGAACTCAACAGGGTGCTTGATAAGCCAGTGCCA
>NZ_JBIAHQ010000039.1:0-40047 GCF_042870725.1 Micromonospora sp. NPDC006431 | reverse complement strand
CCCACGACAAGTTCGAGACGAGTTCGAGAACCGGCAGCTCGCCGCATGAATTAGTCACAAACGAGCCTGTCCGGAAAACGCGGGGCGGCCCACCCCTCACCTTTTGATCTGTAGGAGCGTCCCGCATCCGCCACTACCCGCCTCGCCTCCCCACTGGCTCGTGGCCGGCGCTCATCCGGTGGCGGCTGTTGGCGTCGTACTGGGTCAGGCTGAGGTCAGACCGGGGTCAGAAACTGGCAGCGCCTTCGCCCTACCGCCGTCGACCGGTTTGGCTGTACGGATGGCTGTACAGCCACACGGCGCAAGGCTGGCACGATCGACGCATGGACGGAGCGGACGCGCAACCAGGTCAGCCAGCCGCGGCTCTCGGCGACCTGGTCATGGTCGACCTCACCGAAGCTGAACGCCACCTACTCGCCCGGGGGCTCATGGAGTGGGGCGGGCCGGCTCATAGCACTGAAGCGTTGGCGGTCGCCATGGGCTTCGAGGGGGTCGAGGATTTCTATGCGCAGGCCGATCCTTTGCACGCGTCGATCCGCGCTGAAGCGCCGCTTAGCCGTCGTGACTGGCGACGTGTCCTGATAGCCACTGAGGTAGTTTTCGCCAGCGACATTTTCGGATCCGGTTGTGATTGGTCGACCACGACCGGCCTATCAGACGAAGAGACGATCTTTCTCCTCCGGGCCGTTCAGCGCAAACTGGCACGCTCGGCGAACGTTCATAACCCGTGAGGTCTCAATGTCGGCTGTCTAGCGCCGGCGGACCGAGCCGCCCGGAGTTTAGAAGAAGATCGCGGATGGCTGGTCGGGTGACGATGTCCCTGGTTATGCCGTCCGTCGTCGTCCGTCAGTGTCGGCGCTTGGCGGCGGTCTTGGCTGTACGGATGGCTGTACAGCCTTCTAATAAGGGGTGCACGACTCATGCCGGTCATCACGTTCCGTCGAGCCTTTGACGTTGCGATATCTCGGCAAATGATGATCGAAATCGACGGGGAGATCATCGGGAGCTTGGAGCGCGGTGCCAGCCAGAGCTTCGACGTAGCGCCGGGACCGTACGTGGTTCGGGTTCGTCTGGACCGGCAGAGCAGCCGGCCGATCCACGTTGACTTGGATGATACGGAGACGATCACCTTGGAGGCCGCAGCAGGCAAGCGATCGTCAACAGTTGCGACGAGGTGGTCCTCACGGCGCAAGTGCGCGCTGGACTTATGGCTGAGATGACCTACGCATTACGAGATCAAACTGCCCGTCCCGTGGGCCTGGCACATGGCGGTCTAGCAGCGGAAACACCTTTTGACATCTCACATCACTCCCCGCTGCGCGTCGGCCTCTTGCGGACCAGATGCGGACCGCTCGCCTGGCGCATGTGTCACGATCTTGGCCATGCGTCTTTCGTTCGGTCTGCTCGTTGCATCCGCCGCGGCTGGTCTGCTCTCGGTTGCGGCGGCGCTGCTCGCCATGCCAGCCGCGTCGCTGCAGTTCGGCCTGGTCATGCTGCTCGCACTGCTCGGCTACGTGCTGGCGAGCCGGGGTGTGCGCCGCGTGAGGTGGGCCGTCGCCGCCGGTATCGGGCTACTTGCCGTGGTGGCGGCGGTAAGACTGTTCTGGTACCAGGAGCAGGTCGATGAAGCAGGCTGGCTGACATACGGCCAAGGGGTAGCGAAGACGGCCATGTTGGCGCGTTGGCAGGAGATGATCGACCGGGAAAGGCTCGCCGCGCTGGGTCTGGCGCTTGGGGTTCTCTGTCTCGCGGCCGGTGCGTTGGCGTTACCGTCACGCGGCAGGCGGCGGGGTGTCGCGACGACAGTCCTCGCGCTGCTGCTTCTCGCCTGGTTCGGGCTGAGCGCCGCGCGGGAGTTCGGCCGTTATCCGCTGATCGACCTGCTCGGGTCGGTGTGGCCGGCGCTGCTCGCTGCCCTCGTGGCCATGGGGGCACTCGCGCTGTCAGGGTGGCGGGCCGACCGGCGTTGGCTGCTCCCGGTGGGGTTGTTCCTGCTGTCACTCGGAGCGGCTCGCGCCTACTCGGATCTCGCCGGGGTGTGGTCAGGCTGGTGGAACCTAGCCGAACCTGCCGACGGCGTCGTCCTGACGCTAGGAGTGATGGTGAGCACGCCAACGGAAGACTTTCCTCAGGTATCTCGGGCCATAGAGGCGGCAATCGCGCTCGCCGGTGCGGGACTGGTGGCGGTCGGCGCATTGCGCAGCTCCCGCGAGGCTGACGCTTCATAGATTGAGGTTGGGCAAGGTCGATCTCTCGGGGAGCGGAACCGGGATCCCGATCGAATCCCCGCCCAGCGGCGGCCGAACCCGGGGTGCCCTGCCGACGCATTCCGCAACCTATCGCGCCAGCGACGGGCCTCTCGCTTCGTCCGAGCTTCGAACGCCAGGTCGCGACTACACATTTCGCGACGCCGAGCGCGCCGACGATGCCCCGGTAACGGCCATCAGATCGGCCCAATACCCGCATGAGGTCGTTCAGCTTCTGACGGTCGCCACCACACTGTCATCAGCAGTTCAGGATGCCCGCTCGACTCAGCAGCCAGCTACCGACCGTGACCGCTCTTGATCGGTCAGCACACACGGACTGCCAGATGTGCGCACTCGATCATGCGAAGGCGACGGCGTCGCCCGCTGGCCGCGAACGCGACGAGCCATATTCACGCGATCGCGGGCTAGCGTCTTGTGCCCTACGACGACCCCACCGGTGGGGACTGTCGTTGCCCGCCGTGTCGACCTGTCCGGGCACACCTGACGGGTGCCGGGAGAGATGTGGACATCCCGGCGGGTTCGGCCCTGCCACGCTCAGGCCCTCGCTGGACCCCGCGCCTTAGCGTGGCAGGGTGGCAGCACCCCGCATGGCACCGCCGTCGGAAATGAGCCGTCGGCTGACGTTCCTGTTCGCGTTGGCGGCGGGAGTGGCCATCGGCAACCTGTACTGGGCGCAGCCGCTGCTCAGCCTCATCGCAGGCGATCTACGCGCCGCGGCCGCGGCGGCCGGGCTGGCTCGTCACCGCGACGCAGGTCGGGTACGCCGTCGGCGTGCTGCTGCTCGTGCCGCTCGGCGACGTCCTGGACCGCCGCCGGTTCGTCCCGGTGATGCTGCTGACCTCGGCCGCCGCACTGCTGCTGTGCGCGCTGGCGCCGTCGATCGGCGTACTCCTGCTCGCACTGGGCGTGCTCGGCGTGACAACGATTTCCGGGCAGGTCCTCACACCGCTCGCCGGGGACCTGGCCGGCGCCGCCCACCGCGGTCGGATCGTCGGCGCCGTCGGGTCCGGGACCCTCACCGGTATCTTGGCCTCCCGCACGATCAGCGGGTTCGTCGCCGGCGCCGCCGGGTGGCGCACGATCTTCGCCCTCGCCGCGGTCGTCGCCGTCCTGCTCGCGGTCCTGCTCTACCGCGCGATTCCACCGCTGACACCGCGGACGCGCATGCCATACCCACAGCTCATCGCCTCGGTCGGCGCGGTGATCATGCGCGAGCGGGCGGCCCGATGGACGCTGGTCCTGGCCGCCACAGGGTTCGCCACGTTCTCACTGTTCTGGACGGCGCTGGCGTTCCTGCTCAGCGGCCCACCGTTCCGGTACCCGGTAGCGGTGATCGGGCTGTTCGGGTTGGCTGGCCTCGCTGGTGTCCTTTCCGGCCTGCACGGCGGTCGTCTGCACGACCGCGGTTGGTCGCTTCCGGCCACCGGCGCGGCCTGGGTACTGGCCCTCGGCGCCTTCGTCGTCGCGGCGTTCGCCGGCCGCTCCGTCGTCCTTATCCTCATCGCGATCGTCATGATCGATGTCGCCCTCCAGACGCAGGCCCTCCTCAACCGGGCGCGGCTGTTCGCCCTCTCCCACGAGGCCCGCAGCCGGCTCAACACCGCGCTAGCCACCGGCAACTTCATCGGCGCCGCTATCGGCTCCGCCGCCGCGACCACGCTCTGGCCTGCGGGCGGCTGGACAGCGGTCACGATCACGGGAACGGCGCTCTGCTGCTTCGCGCTCACCGTGTGGGCGCTGGGACGACGTGGTCCACTCGTGATCCGCTTCGCTGTGACGGACCGCGCTGCTAACGGACCGCAGTGAAACCTCCCTCAACCGCGCGACATTCGCACGTAGTGCTCGTAGTGCTGCAGAGTCGAACCCGCCATGACGCCCTCGTGCCCAGTCCACGCGTCCGCTTCTCGGCTACCTGTGGGTACGCCGGCCGAGTCAGGATTTCATGACGCCGCATCGCGCGCGGATCGCGACGAATCAGTGCGTTGCCAGGGTTGTTGTGGGCCGTCGATCAGACGTTGGGGGCGTGACTCGATCGCCTGCAACGACCACCTGTTGCCGTCAGGATCGCCGAAGTAGACGAAGTTGCCCCATGGCTGCACCTCGACCTCGCTGGCATCGACGCCGGCGTCGAGCAGTTGCCGGCGCGTCGCCTCGGCGTCGGCGACCACCGCCTGGATTTCCTGCGTGCCGGGAGTCTCGTCGGTGATGCCCTCGCCGATCACGATGGAGCAGGCGAGCCGGGTGGTGTCAGCTGAGGAGACGTTGACGATCTCGCCCCACGCCGTACCCCGTTCCGCCTCCAACTGCAGAAGAGGTCGGTGCCCTGGCGGGTGGGACGTATCAGTGTCGCAGTAGCCGAGCAGACGATGCCGGGGTGCCGGCAACAACGGCCGATGCTCCTCCAACAGATCGATCAGCTCGACGATGTGGATGCCCAGCGCCTTGTCGGCGTCATCCCGCAAGTTGGGTAGAGACGGCATCAGGGTGGCGTCCAGTGTCAGGGCGGGGATGGTGGCGACCGCTTCTGCTCCGGAGCCGGCGGGCAGGTGCAGCACCCGGCAACCGCCGTCGCCTTGCTCGTAGTCGTAGGTCGCGGAGAACTCGTCGTCGTGGAAAAACAGCAGGTACCCCTGGCGTGGGAACGGCCACTCCGCGCCTAGGATCGCGGCCGTCTGCGCGCAGTCCACTTGCGCCAGCAACAGCATCGGCGCTTCCCGGTACACAGGCCACGCTGGTGGCGCCCCGGCGCTGTTCTCGGCAGATCCGCGCCGCGCTCCGCGAGCGGTCACGTAACCCTGCCTAGCGCGCGGATCGCGGCTACTTAGAGTGAGGGTCGACAGGCTCTAGGATCAGTAGTGTGTCGGGGTCGGGGTCGGGGCAGAGGAAGAAAGGGCGGCGCAGACGGCGTCGGCGGCTAGCAGAGCTCAAGGATCGTGAGACTCCACGGCGCGGACAGCGGCCTCGGCCTGGGATGTTGCGTTACTGGTTGCGGCGGCCGGAACCGAGCGTTGCCATCTCGGCAATCTTCACGTCGATCTTTCTGCTGATGACCGCTGTGACACGTGATTGGGCTCTCCTGTTCATCGTGCTGCCGGGCGCAGGCGCGGGTCTGTTCGTGTGGGTGACCCGGCATATCTGGCGCCGTAACGCCGACCGCTGGCAGCAGGGATACGACGACGTCTTTTGATATCCAGTCCGGCAGCGACCGAACCGTTCGGCACGGCGAACTCCCCCGCAGGAAGCCTCGGACGCCGTCTCGCTGCCGCCGCGACGCTAGCAAACGGCCGTCAGCGGCAGAAGCAATGCCGCCAGAGCATCAGGACGCCGCCTGAACGCACGCTTCTCAGGCAAGACCGAGCATCGTCTTGATCGACATGCTGTGACGCTGCGTACGGGCCGGAGGCTGCCCCGCGCAGCCCACCGGCACCAGGGCGTGAACAACGATCAGCACATCCACCGCCGGCCACCGGCCACGGGGAGCCGCCCTGGGCGCAGGATTCCCCCTGAATGCCCACGCGGCCCCACGACGATGGGAAACGATCCCGGAAACTCAATCCGACTCAGGGTCGCTGAGCTGATCTGAGACGGCTCGACACCACGAACGCAGGTCTCAAGATCAGGTTAGGCGGGGCGGATGGACAGGCAGGTCCAAGCGCCGACGAAGACGCGGTCACCGGCGGCGATCGGCACCGGGGTCTCGGGCGGGACCGGCGCCGAGTGCGGGTCGTTGAGGTACGTGCCGTTGGATGAGCCGAGGTCGACCACCGCCCAACCGTCGGGCTGCAGGACGAGGAGCGCGTGGGTGTGTGAGACGCCCGGGTCCTCCGGTGGGCCGCTGAGGTCTATGTCGGGGTGTATGCCCCGGGACCGGCTGGACCGTCCGATCAGCAACTGCTGGCCCACCAACGGGAACCGGCGCTCGGCGGCGAATCGAGGAAAGGTCAGCGCGCCGGCGTCCTCGCCACCCATACCGAGGACCGCGTCGAAGTAGCCGCGGTCGGTGCCCACCACGACGACCAGCGCCGCCGGCGTGGCCGAGGATGGCGGTCCGGCAGCCGTCTCACGGCCCGCCGCGGGGACGGCGACACCAGTGGGCGAGGTGGACGGACTCGCCGCGGTCACCGGCGGGGCGAGCAGGAAGTCGTAGCCGTCCTCCTCACAGAAGCGGCCAGTGCGGGGCGTATTGCAGACCGGGCACGGCGTACCGGCGACGGGATCCGCGGGCGGGGCGGCCGGCGCCACGGCCGGCGGGGCTACGGCGGCCGGCGGAGCCGGCGTCGACGTGCCGGGCATCGGGGCACCGCACTGGTCGCAGTAGTCGGCGGTCGTCGATTCGTGTCCTTTGGGGCAGGTGGCCATCGTGTCGCTCCCGTCAGGCCTGGGTCTTCTTCACCCGGATGGTCTTCACCGACCGCACGTTGGTCAGCTCGGCGTCCACTCCGGCCACCTGCTTCTTGAGTCGGACCGTGCCGGTCGGCGCGTCGACCACGTCCACCACCCGGGCCAGCAGCTTGGCGGTGTCGACGTGGCCGGACTCGGTGGCCAACTGGACCGCCCGGCCGAGCTTTGCGGTGGCGGTCTCTACGTCGCCGGCGTCCCGGGCCTTCAGCCCGTCCTGAATCGCGGCGGCCAGCTCGGCCTGGCCGGTGTAGTGCGCCACCTGCCGGTTGATCCGGGTGGAAAGCTCCTCGTCGTCAGTCCACCGGGCCAGCACGAGTCGCTCGGTGAGCACCTGAGCGGCGCTGACCAGGCTGACCCGGGCGGCGAGCAGCTCCTCCCCCACCGGTTGTGGCTCCAGTTCGACCGAGATGTGATAGTCCCGGCTCTCGGCGCCCCAGGCGCCGGTCGGATAGTCGCCGATGCGGGCGCTGACCTCGGTGCGCCGGCCAGTGAGGTCCTCGACCTGCGGGAAGACCTGTTTGACGAAGCGGATCCTGGCGCCCGTCGGACTCCACACCCGCAGCGACACGTCGGCGACCGATTTGCCCATCGCGGACGCGGTCATCGCCTGGAATGCCGCCGGCAGGTCGGCCGGATCCTCCAACCCGTCTGCGGTGCCGAGCAGGGTGGACGCTACTTTCCGCAGCTCGTCGGCGACCCAGTCGGCGCCGACGCCTCGGCTGTCGCAGATGAACCGGCCCTCGCAGGCGTCCAGCACCCGCTGCAGGTCCTCCGGCCGCTCATGCTGGTTCTGCCCGTCTGTGAGCAGGATGGCGTGCTTCACTTCGGCCGGCTGGCCGGCGAACAGGTGATTGGCGAGGTTGAGCCAGGCGCCGATGGCGGTTCCGCCTTCGGCTCGCAGCCCGGCCACCGCCGACTTGGCCTGCGCCCGAGTTTGTGGGGAGGCGGGCACCATCCCCGGCTGCGGCGGGTAGACCATCCAGGCTTGCGCCGAGCCGGCGACGACCGCGAAGGCCACGCCGTCGCGGAGGGTGTCGATGGCGACCGCGGTGGCCCGCTTCGCCTGCTGGATCTTCGAGGGGGGTGCGGTCATCGAACCGGAGGTGTCGATCATGATCACTTGCGCCGCGGTCACCGGTCCGGCGGTGCCCCGCAGGTCCGCGCCGGAGGCCGTGACGGTGACGATCGCGTCGACGATCCGTCGTCCCATCGGTAGGTATTCGTTCTGGTCGACCTCGGCGACGAACTCGGGTTGCCCGCTCATGCCGGTGTTCCTCCTGTCTCGGTTACCGGAAACGGCAGTATGGCGACCGCCACGTTGTCGTGGCCGCCGCCCTCCAGTGCCAGCCTGGTCAGACCTTGCGCCACTGCCAGGGGTGTCGGCGGGAGGCCGGACACCGCCGCGGCCAGGTCGTTCGCTCCCGGCAGATAGTGGTGCAGGCCGTCGGAGCAGACCACGACCTGGCCGGGACCGGTCGGGCGCAGGGTGACGACCTGGGCGTCCTCGTCGTCGCCGTCCACACCGAGCCAGCGGATCAGGGCCGGGGACCGGGGATCCTCCTCGGCCAGCGCCGCTGGCACCGGCCGGCCAGCGGCCACGCGGGCCCGCAACGAGTCGTCGAGGGTCAACAGCGCCTCGTTCGGCCCGAGCCAGTAAGCCCGGCTGTCGCCGATCCAGCTCACCGTCACCGCGTCCCTGGTGACGATCGCGGAGACGTACGTGCAGCTGGGCGGGGTGTCGCGATCCTCGGGTCCGGCGGCGCCTCGGGCCGCGGCGGCGGCTGCCCGGGCGCCTCGTCGGCCGGCCTCGGCCGGGTCCGCGCCGCCGTGCAGGGCGTCCAGCAGCTCTACGATGGCCGATTCCACTGCGGCGGTGGCGGCGGTGTCGGCGTGGGTCGAGGTGGAGATGCCGTCGCAGACCACTGCGACGGTGGCGCCGGCGATTCGTCCGATCGCCACCGCGTCCTCGTTGCGTGGTCGGCGGGCCCGGTCCGTCACTGCCGCAAGGTCGCCGAGGTCGAGCTCGGCGTGGTCGCGGCCGAGCGAGCGTCGGCGGCCGCACGAGTTGCAGTATCCGCCGCCTGGCACCTGGGCGCCGCACCCGCCGCAGTTGCCCTCGGTCGCCCGGGAGGACAACCATGGTGCGACCGGGGCGGTGCCGGATCTCGGGGCTGGCAGCGGGGCTGCGGTAGCTGCCACCTCTTCGCGGGTGCGCAGGTTGCGCCCGCATACCTCACAGAAGCGGTCTCCCGGATCGCCGGCCGGGCCGTGCTCGGGGCAAGACGGGGCCGTCATGTCAGTGTCCTCGGCCGGACGGCGTTGGCCCGGTCGACCAGTGCGATACGGGTAGGCGGGTCGGCGGCGAGCTGCGCCAGGGTGCGGTAGGCGCGTTCGAGGCCCAGCCTCAGCCCCTTTTCGTGCGGTCCGTGTCCGAGGACCCGGGCGTCCGGCGGCAGGGTATGCCCGGCGGTGACCCAGGCGACGGCCGCCTCGAGCATCTCCACTGTCAACCGAGCCTGCCGCTCGACGTCCAACCCGAGCCGCTGCAGCCGGTCGGAGGCGGCCAGCAGTTCGCCGGCGCCGGCGGGAAACCCCTCGGCCGGTAGGTTGGCCCGGACCGCGGCCACTTGGGCGGCGATGTGGTGGCTGGAGTTCTCCGGCACCTGGTCGAGGACGCGCAACGCGGGGACTCGGCCGCCCTTGACAAGCTGGAGCCGGGCCAGCGCGAAGGCGGCGCTGATGAAGCCGTGGTCGCACCGCCAGACCCGGTCGTACAGCCGCTCGGCGAGTTCTGAGTCCCCGGTGCTCTCCACTGCGGCGGCCAGCGCCAGCCGGGCGGCCGGCTCGCCGGGCAGTTGGTCGTAGACGGCGTCGAAGGCCACCCGGGCATCTCCGGGCCGATTGGCGGCCAGCGCGGCGAGGCCACGGTACCAGTCGATCCGCCAGTCGAACGGGTCGTCGGCGTAGAGCCGGTCGAGGTCTGCGGCAGCGCCGGCCAGGTCGCCGCCGTCGATCCGGGCCCGCACGATGCGCAGCGCCACCTCGACGCTGCGCACCGGGGCGTTGCGCAACTGCGCGATCAGCTCACCTGGGGCGGTCGCCGTCAGCGTGGTGAGGAAGCCGGTGCCCGGGTCGAGGATGTCCACCTGCGGCAGCGGCAACGCCGCGGCGACCTCCGCCGGGTCGAGCCGCCGGGCGATGGCGGTCACGCCCACCTCGCCAGCACCGGTGCCGAACGCCCGCCGTTCCGGGGTGAACTGCCGGGACACCGCCGGCCGGGGCACGCCGTCGGCGGCCGACAGCGTCTCCCGCAGCACCCCGAGGAGCTGTTCGCTCATTTCGGTCGCCGACTGGAAGCGCCGGTCCGGATCGAGGTGGGTGGCCCGGCGCAGGAGCCGGTCGTACGACTCCTCGCGGCCCAGCAAGGGCACCTCTGAGCGGTCCGGCAGCCGGTCGGCGTAGGTGCTGGCGAAGCCGCGGAAGTCGAAGCTCAGCACCGCGAGGGTCCGGCCGACGGTGTAGAGGTCGGCCGCCACCGACGGCCCCACCTCGGCGACCTCCGGCGCCTGGTAACCGGGTGTGCCGTAGACCGCGCTCACCTCGTCGTCGACCTGCCGGACCGCACCGAGGTCGATCAGTTTGAGCTGTTCCTCGGCGTGCATGACGTTGTCCGGCTTGAAGTCGCAGAACAGCAGGTTGCGGTCATGCAAATAGCCCAGGGCGGGCAGGATCTCGACGCCGTAGGCGATCACCTCGGGCAGCGGCAGCGCGCGCTCGCCGGTGGCCGCTCGGCGGCTGACCAGCATGTCCCGCAGCGACTGGCCGCCGACGTACTCCATGACGATGTAGCCGACCGGCACGCCGGTCTTCGGGTCGGGATGCTGCACGAAATCGTGGATCTTGACGATGCTCGGATGGTCGATCTCCACCAGATAGCGCCGCTCGGTCACCGCGGCGGCCATCGCGTCCGGGTCACTGGTGTTGATCAGCCCCTTGAGGACCACCCAACGGTCGCTGACGGTGTCGCTGACGTTCTTGTCCCGAGCCAGATAGATCCACCCCAGCCCGCCGTAGGCGAGCGCGCCGAGCACCTCGTACCGGTCGTCGACCACGTCGCCACGGCCGAGGCGCGGCAGGAAGGAGAACGGGGTGCCGCAGTGGGGGCAGAAGCCTTCGGCGCGGCCCGGGGCGCCGTCTCGTCCCCGGCCGACCGGCTTGTCGCACGCGACGCAGTACCGGCGGGATTCGGCCACCGTCGGCTCGGCCATCACCGCGCTGGCCGGGTCGCGCAGCGGGACGCGGGGCAGCTCGATCAGACCGGCGCCGAGGCCACCGCGGGTGGTCCCACGGCTGCGGCTGGAGCCCCGCGAACCGGTGCGCACCGAACCGCCGCGCGTGCTCACCGGGGTCGAGGCGACGGAGGCGAGTGGCACCGGTGCCGCGCCCGGCCCGGACCGCGGCGGCCCGGCACCGGGGGTCGGCTGCGTCGGCAGGACCCCGGCCGGGGCCTTGCGCCCGCACTCGTCGCAGTAGCCCTCCGGCCCGTAGCTGCCGGTGCAGTCGGGTCGTACGCACCGCTGGCTCATGTCGTCCCCCGCTCGCTGAGGTCGTTGAGATACCGCTGATACGCGGACAGGGCCCGGGTCGCCGCGGGCAGATCGCACGGGCTGGAGTAGAGAAGGTCCTCGGCGGCACGGTGCCGGCGGGACAGCTCGGTGTGCTCGGCGAAGCCGAGCCGGGCCGCCTTGGCCCGGTAGGCGGCGAGGCGGCCGCGCAGCTCGGCGCGCCGCTCCAGAAGACCGTCCGCGGCATCCCGCAGCCCGGCGGCCCGCTCGACCGCCGCCGCCGCGGCCCGCTCCGCCGCCGCCAGCTCATCGGCCAGTCGGCTCCACCGCCGCTCCCGGTGAAGTTGGTCGAGCTGCGCCAGCTGGGCCCGAAGCGCGGGGGTGGCATCCGGAACTGCGGGCAGCCCGGTGTTGGCAATCTTCTCCTCGGTGGCAGCGCAGGCCCGCGCCGCCGCCTCCTCGCCGGCCTCGACCTCAACAATCGTGGCGCGCAGCCGCTCCGCCCGTCGCGGATAGCCGTCGCGCAGACCAACCAACGCGTCGACCTCGCCGGCCACCGTCGCGGTCTCTGCGGCCAGCTCACGCAGCCGGGTATCCAGCGCGGTGGCGGCGGGGCCACCGCCCGGCGCCACCGCCAGCGGATCGCCGGACGCCTCTCGATACGCGTCCGCGAGCCGCTCGCCGAGCCGATCCAGGGCGGCGGTGGGCACCCCGTCCGGCCCGAGCGCGTCGACGGCCGCCCGCAGCCGGGTCAACGCCTCGCTGGGCGGCCCGAACCGGACGGCCAGCACCGACCCGGCCTCATCCAGGACGGACAACCGGTCGATGGCGTCGGTGCTGCCGGTTTCCAGCTGACGGGCGAGCTCCATCAGCGGCAGCCGGACGGCCCCCGGCGGCGCATCGTCGAGAACCATTCCGTCCGCGCCGACCGGGACCACCGGGGCACGCAGCAACCAGGTGAGCTTGGCCAACTCCTCGTCACCGGGCCGGGATTGTTGCGCCCGCAGGGTCCGGAGCTGGTCCAGGAGCGCCCCGAGTGCGGTGAACCGGGACCAGAGCGCGTCAAGCTGGGCGGCCAGGTCGGCGGCGTACCGCTCGGTCCGTCCGGTCAGGCCGGGCAGCCGGGCCGTCGCAAGGCCCGGGTGATTGTCCAGGGCGTACATGGCCGCGGAGATCCGGTCGTGGGCTGCGCCCAGCGCGACGATGGCCACGTCGACCTCGTCACGGCTCAGCGGAACCGGTGCGGTCACGCCGGTCAGTCCCGGTATCGGGCGGTCGGCGGTTGTGGAGCCGGGCCGAGCGCGGCGAGCCACCGGGTGTAGAGCCGGGTCCAGGTGCCGTCCGCCCGCAACTGGGCCAGGACCCCGTTGACGAATCTGACCAGGTCGGTGGCGTCCCGGTTGATGCCGATCCCGTACGGCTCGTCGCTGAACCGTGGCCCAACCACGACGGTGTTGGGGTCCTGCGCGGCCAGCCCGGCCAGAATGCTGTCGTCGGTGGAGACGGCGGCGACCTGGTTCTGCTGGAGCATCACCAAACAGTCGGTCCAGTCCGGCACTCCGACGGGCAGTGGCTTGGCCGGTGCGGCAGCGACATTGCGGATGGACGTGCTGCCGATCGCCGAGCAGACCTTCTGGCCACCCAGGTCGGCGACGCTACGCACCGGCGACCCTCGGCGCACCAGGATCCGCTGGCCGGCGGTGAAGTATTCGGTGGAGAAGTTGACCTTCTGCCACCGTTCGCAGTTCATGGTCATGGTCTGTACGACGATGTCGACCGTCCCGTCCTGCAGGGACGGGATCCGCGACGCCGAGTTCGTTGCCCTGAACTGGATCTTGGATGGATCGCCGAAGATGGCCCGGGCCACCTCGCGGGCCACGTCCACGTCGAAGCCGGTCAGCTCTCCGGTGAGCGGGTCACGGAACCCGAACCGGTAGCTGTTCTGGTCGACGCCGACGATCAACCGGCCCCGCTGGAGAATCCGAGCCATGGTCGAGCCGGCCGGCATCTGGCCGGGGCGGGGCTGGGTGGCCGCTGGGCGGAGACTGGCCCGCGGATCGCAGGAGGCGGGGCCGGCGTTGGCCCCGTCCGGGAGGTCCGCCGGGTCCTGCACCCCGACCGGGCGGACCGGCGTGACGGCGGACGCGCCGGCCGGCAGGGACCCACCGCCACCGCCGCAACCGGCCAAGCCGAGGGTCACCGTCAGCGCCACGGCCACGGACATCAGTCGAGAGACGTTCATCGGTACTCCGCGATTCGTCGCTGGATGCCCGCCGCAGCGCCGATCACCATCAGTCCGGCCAGGACCACAACCCCGACGTCCATTCCGGAAAGCCCGCGACGGGCAGACCGGGCGTCGGCCTCGAACCGGTCGCTGTTGCGGGTGATCGCGCTGGCGAGCATGCCGTCCAACTCGTTGAAGATGCTTGCCGTCGCGCCGGGATCGCTGCCCACCGCGGCGGTCACCGCCTCGGTGTAACGGCCACCGTCGTCGAGCTGCCGCAGCTTCTGGTGTGCGGCGAGCCAGTCCCGGGCCTGTCCCGCGGCCCTGTCGGCCGCGGCCCGCGTCGGCTCGTCGGCGGCCCGCTCGGCGACGTCGCGCAGCAGTCCGCCGTGGCCGTCCGGACCGATCAGCCGGGCCATCACCGCGGTGTAATCCTTGTCGAAGTCGCCGCCAGCGCCGCGGGCGACCAGCGTCAGCGATTCGTCGGCCCGGGCCTGCAACGCCGCGACCCGGGCCTGGACGAGCCGGTCCACCTGCGCCGAGCCGTCCCGGTCGCTGGCGTCCAGCCGGGCACCGATGACGACCGCCGACACGCCGAGCCAGCCAACCAGCACCACCGCGGCCGCGGTCGCCCCCACCAGACCGATGTTGAACACCCGGTTGGTCCGCCTGGTCAGCCACATCTGCGTCCGCACCAGACCGCCTATGGCCACCAGCCCGAGCAGCACGGCGATCCAGGGGAACCCGGCGCCGCCGCCGCGCGCCCGGTCCAGCTCCGCGGTGACCGACCGGTAGAGCTGCTGGGCGGCCGGCAGCATCCGCTGCCGCATCAGCCCCGACGCCTCCCGCAGATACGCCGCGCCGACTGGCAGCCCCTGCCGATTGTAGGCACGCGCCGTCTCGATCAGCCCGGTGTACACCGGGAGCTCGGCGGCGATCACCCCTACGGCGCCATCCCTGGCGCCGTCTCCAGACCGCCCGGCCGCGATCACCGACAACGCCGCCGCCGCCGCGGCCACGTCGTTCTGGTAGCGGTCTCGCTGCGCCACCGGCTCGACACCGCCGGACAGGAAGGCGCTCGCCGCTGTGGCATCCGCGTCGGACAGGGCCCGGTAGAGGTCCTGCGCGGCCACTACCAGCGCGCCGCTGCGAGACGTCACGCCGTCGATCAGGTCGACCCGCTGCCGCACCCCGGCGAACCCCACCAACCCAACGACGAACCCCAGGGCGACCAGGCCGGTCAGCACGGCGGCCAGCCGGCGCGGCGTGTCCCGGAGGCCACCGACGATCCAGCCCCGCAGACCGACCGACCCGGTAGGCCGCACATCGGTCACCGGCGGAGGGACGAGCGTCGCCGTCACCGCACCACCCTCTTCAGCATTCGCCTTGGGCAAGTCGTCAACGGAATTGCTGGCCGTCAACGTACTCGCCGGACGCAAGTTGCGGCGTCCCGGCGACAGGATGGACGGGTGGCCAGCCGGGTCACGGACGCGCCCGCCCGGGCCAGGAGGGCGGCGCCGGCTTCCCAGCCCGTGACCGAGTGGTGGTGGCAGTGCGTCTGCGCGACGACCTCGACGCCCGCCAGCGACGGCGGGGTCGATCGGGACCCGGGGCCCAGCGGCGCAGGCGCGGTGAGCAACTCGGCGAGGCTGTATGGCGTACGGGCCGACCGGCGCGGCGCTGGAAAGTTCAGCCCGCGGTTCAGTCCTTCAGGACGTTGAGCAGCGCGTCGGCCGGGCCGGGGCTGGGCGGCCCTGCGGGCCACCACTGCCCGCAGTGGCGGCGGAACGGGTACCAGCGGCCATCGCGGCCATAGCGGACCTGCACGTCCCGCCCGACGGTCCAGCGGTTGCGCCAGTTCTTCAGCTCCGGTGCGGCGCCGCTGCCCTCCCACGCCTCGCGGAGCGCGTCGGTGGCCCGGGAGACGAGGTCCTTCGGCGGGCTGAAGACCGTGTCGAGGGCGTCCACGCCGGCGCTGCCGGCGTACTCCCGTGCCTTGATCGCTCGGGGTAGCTCGCCGGCTCGGCCGCTGGCTTCCTCGAGCCGCTTCGCGGCCGGCGAGTTCGGCATCTCCGAGGCGAGCCGCACGGCGTCCTGCCAGGCGTCGTGTTCGGGGGCGAGCACCTCTGCGGGGGTGGCGACCAGCAGGCGCCGGGCACGGGATGCAGCGTCCGCGGCGAGTATCCCCAACGCGTCGGCGTCGATGCCAGGCGCATCGTGCGCGGCGAGCAGGGGCGCGAGCGGCATCGCCTCGCCGTGCACCGGCGCTGGCGGCCCGGGCAGCGACGCCGGGGCGGTGGTGTACGCCTCCTCGGCCCAGGTGCCGGTGGCATCCTCTTCCTCGGCGGTGACCGCCCGGCCGGTGTTGCGGGAGCGTAGTTCCTCGACCAGTTCCGGCTCCGCCCGTCCACGCATCAGTAGCAGCACGAACGGGTCGCGGTCCAGCAGCCAGGACGCCTGGTAGGACAGGGCGGCGGCGTGTCGGCAGGGGTGATCCCAGGACGGGCAGCCGCACTCCGGCTCCAGGTCGCCGTAGCCGGGCAGTAGTCGCACTCCGGCGTCGTCGGCGGTGTTCACCAGGTCCTGCGGCATGTCTCGGTCGAGCAGAGCGGCGATGTGCCCTGCCTTGGCGGCCACCCTGTCGAGCAGGCGGTCCCATTCGGCGTCGGGGAGGGTGCCGATGCGTACCACCGTGTCGTGCGGGGTGTACTGGTCGCCGTCGTGGACCGGCGCGGAGATCCGGCCCGGACTCACCGTGATCGACCCGACCTGCCCGGCGAAAGCGTATTGTCGGCCCTTCTTGAGCTGCTCCGGGTCTAGCGCCGTGCGCTCCATCGACTCTATCCAGGAGTTACCCCACCAGGTGTCGGCGAACTTCCTGCCGATCCGCTTGCCCGGGCCGAACGCCGGGAAGGTGCGGGCCCGCCCGTCGTCCTCGGCCGGGTCGGCGTCCAGCTCGTCGTCGAAGTCGAAGTCCACGTCCCTCATTCCTCGTTGGGCAGCTGCACGAGCCGCAGCAGCTCGGCGTCGGACAGTTCGGTCAGGGCGGTCTCACCGCCGGTGAGCACCGCGTCGGCCAGTTCCCGCTTGGACTCCACCAGTGCGGCGATCCGGTCCTCCAGGGTGCCCTGGGCGATCAGCCGGTGCACCTGCACCGGCTTGGTCTGCCCGATCCGGTAGGCGCGGTCGGTGGCCTGTTCCTCCACCGCGGGATTCCACCAACGGTCGTAGTGGATGACGTGGTCGGCGCGGGTCAGGTTGAGACCGGTGCCGGCCGCCTTCAGCGAGAGCAGGAACACGGGTACCGTCCCGGCCTGGAACTGGCGCACCATCTCCTCACGTCGGGGCACCGGCGTGCCGCCGTGCAGCAGCTGCGCCGGCACACCCCGCTCGGCCAGGTGCCGTTGCAGCAGTCGGGCCATCTGTACGTACTGGGTGAAGACCAGGGCAGCGCCGTCCTCGGCGAGGATGGTCTCCAGTAGGTCGTCGAGGAGCTGCAGCTTCTCCGAGCGTCCGGAGAGCTTGCCGTGCGGCTCCTTGAGATAGTGCGCCGGGTGGTTGCATACCTGCTTGAGGCCGACGAGCAGCTTCAGCACCAGGCCACGGCGGGCGATGCTGGTTGTGCTGGACCGGATTTCGGCCATCACCTCGTCGACGACCCGGCGGTACAGCGTCGTCTGCTCGCCGGTGAGCGAGACCAGGTGGTCGGTCACGGTCTTGGGCGGCAGCTCTGGGGCGATGTCGGGGTCGGACTTTCGCCGCCGCACGAGGAAGGGTCGGAGCAGGCGGGACAGCCGCTCAACGTTGGTCGTGTCACGGTCCACCTCGATCGGTCGGGCCCAGCGGGCCCGGAACGCGCCGACCTTGCCCAGCAGGCCGGGGGTGGTCCAGTCGAGGATGGCCCACAGCTCGGAGAGGTTGTTCTCCACCGGCGTGCCGGTGAGCGCGACGCGAGCCCGGGCGGGGATCTCACGCAGCGCCTTCGCGGTGCCGCTGAGCCGGTTCTTCACGTACTGCGCCTCGTCCGCGACGAGCATTCCCCATGGCCGCCCGCTCAGCGCCGAGGCGTCCAGCCGCATGGTGCCGTAGCTGGTCAGCACGAAACCGCCGGCGAGGCCGTCGAGGGAGCGGGCGGTGCCGTGGAATCGGCGGACCGGTACGCCGGGGGCGAACCGGCGGATTTCTCGTTCCCAGTTGCCGAGCACCGATGCGGGACAGATGACCAGGGTTGGTCCGGCGTGAACCGGGTCTGCCTGGCGGCGCAGGTGCAGTGAGATGACGGTGACGGTCTTGCCCAGCCCCATGTCGTCGGCGAGGCAGCCCCCGAAGCCGAGCGAGGTCATCCGTTCCAGCCAGCGCAGTCCGCGCAGCTGGTAGTCGCGGAGAGTGCCGTCCAGTTCGGCGGGGGGCGTCAGCCGCTCCGGGCCGCCCTCCGGCTCGGCGATCCGATCGCGTAGGGCGCCCAGCCAGCCGTCGGCCACCACTTCGACCCGCTCGTCGTCCACCTGTGTGCTGCCGATCAGCGTCGCGGCCAGCGCGTCGTACGCCTTCAGCGGTGGCAGCTGCCGTTCCCGGGCCTTGCGGGCCAGTTCCGGCGCGACCGCCACCCACTGTTCGCGCAGGCGGACGATGGGCCGCGATGTGGCGACCATGTCCATCTCCGGGGCGGTCAGCGGCTCGCCGGCCAGGGTGAGCTGCCAGCTTTGCGCCATCGCGGCGGCGGAACGGAAGAAGTGGGCCACCTGCGGCGGCTGCTCGGGCGGCGATCCGATCAGGACCCGGGCGTGGAGTTCGCGGGACAGCTGCGGCGGCCACTGGACGTCAACGCCAGCCGCCGCGAGCCGCGCCTCGGCCCCACCGAGCAGGTCGACCAGGTCCTCGTCGAGCAGCTCCAGCTCGACCGGGGCGGCCTCGTCGAGGAGCCGCTGCAGCGGTTGCCATGTTGCGGCGGCCCGACGCACCGCGAGCATCGCCTCGAAGGTGGCCCGCTCACCGAGACCGTGCTCATCACCTTCCCACAGCGCCGCCGCGTCGCTGACCAACGTCGGGTCGGCGAGGCTGCGCATGCGGACCACCGCGGTGAGAGCCGTAGTCTCGAAGTTGCCCCGCCCCTCCAGCCGCAGCGCCACCCGCAGACCGGTGTCCACCCCCGCGGAGACCTCCCGCGCCCATTCGCGCAGGTCCGTAACGGGCTCGGGGTTAAGACCGGTGAACCGGGCGTCACCGGTCAGCCATGCAGCCGCCGGAGTCCGGGGCAGGGTGTCGGCCACCGCGTCCAGGAATGCCCGCACCAGCCCCTGCGCCTCGGGCAGCACAAGCTGCTCGGCGAAGGGATCGATCGGCACGGCACGGGCCTCAGGGGGCATCGCCGCGGCGAGCGCGCGGACGCGCTCCACATCGGAGACGTCGAACGGGCCCACCCGCCAGCTGTCGTATCCGTTCGGGGAGACGCCGGGCAGCAACCGACCGCGGGCGACCAGGTGCAGGCCGGTGACCGCCACCGCCGACCAGAACGCGGCGGCGGGCGTGACGTCCTCGTCGCGCAACGCGACGAGGTGCCGGACGGCGTCGCCGACCGGCACGGCACAGACCGGCACCTGCCACGCGGCCACCGGGCCGTCGAGGGGCAGGGCGAGGTCCAGCTCACGGTATTCGCCCAGCTCGTCGCACTCGTCCGGCACGGCGCCGCCGGCGGGGTCGTAGAAGCTGACCGTGCCGGTGCGGGGTGGGTCGCCCGGCTCGAAGACGACCGCGAACCGCCCGAGTCGCAACCTGTACCTCCTGCTTGTCGACGCGGACGCAGCCGCCGGCGACGCCGCGACACAACTAACGTCCGACGTACCGTACGTTCGAATCATCTAGCCGGGGACTGAGGACACCGAGCCGCACGCCGGCCGGCACGGCTCCCGAACAGCTCACCGGGCCGATCGCCGACCCGGGGCGAGATACCGTCTGCACGATTTCCCCGCCGGGCACCAGGCGGCCGATGCGGCCACCGCCGGCCTGGTGAACCACAGCGCGCCGTCCGGGCCGGTGGTGGCCGCGTACGGCCCGCCGCCACCGGTCGTGCACTCCTCGATTGACACCGTCGTCACAGGTTCTTCTCCAGACCGTTCTCGGCGGCGATGCGGGCGATGTCGGCGGGAGCGCCGGCCATGAGGACGCGGGCGTGCTCGGTGACCAGGTCGACGGGCCAGTCCCACCACGCGGCCCGCAGCAGCCGCTGAACGTCGGTGTCGTCGAAGCGCTGGCGGATCGGGCGGGCGGGGTTGCCGCCGACGATCGTGTACGGCGCGACGTCGGCGGTGACCACGGCGTTTGCGGCGATGATCGCGCCGTCGCCGATGCGCACGCCCGGCATGACGAGTGCGCCGCAGCCGAACCAGACGTCGTTGCCGACGATGGTGTCGCTGCGGCTGGGCATGCTGGTGACGATATCGAGGGTCTTCTCCGTCCACGTGCCGCCGAACATGGTGAACGGGAAGGTGGACACGCCCATTGTCGGATGGGCGGCGCCTGCCATGAGGAACCTGGTGCCCGAGGCGATCGCGCAGTACCGGCCGATGATCAGCCGCTCCGGCCCGTAGGCGTAGAGCACGTTGCGGTGCTCGAACTCTGTGGCGTGCTCGGGGTCGTCGTAGTAGGTGTACTCGCCGATCTCTATGGTCGGCGAGGTGACCAGGGGTCGGAGGAAGACCACGCGTGGATGCGCGGCCAGCGGATGGACGGTGGTCGGATCAGGGACCGTCGGATCGGGGTTCACGGTGATGTCCTTTCACGTCGCAGTGGTATGTCGCTGCGGTGGGGCTTGCGGGAGCCAGGGCGGCACTATCGCGACCTGTTCCTCCTGCATGCCGACGAAGTGGGTGGCGCCGGTGGTCACGAACATCGCCGCGAGGCCGCGTCGCGGCCGGTCGCGGGCGCGGCTCCCCTGGTCGCTGAGCGGTGGCCAGCCAGACGACCAGGGTGACGACGACCAGGATCAACAGCGGGTGCCATGCGATGTCTCCCTGTCTCTCGAGCGTCGCAGGGGTGGCGGTGCCGCCATCACGACGGCACCGCCACTGCGCCGAAGGATCAGCCGGCGTGCTGCGGCTCGGGCGGCGAGACCCACTGCACGAGCTGGTAGATCACACCGTTGGGATCGGCCATCTGGAAGTAGCGTTCCCCCCACGGCTCGGTCTCGATCGGGGTGACGATTTCGATCCCCTCCTGCTGCAGCCGCGCGTAGTCGGCGTCGATGTCTTCGACGGTGAACACGACCAGCAGCCCATCGGCGCGGCCGGCAGCCGACTCCGGCTTGAACGTCGGCAGCCCGGTGCGCAGGTAGATGAGGTTGAACCCCGCCCGGGGGTGGGTCAGGGAGCAGAACCCGTCGGCAGCCATCACTTCGGTGAACCCGAGATGCTGCTGCACCCAGGAGGCGGAGGCCTGGACGTCGGGGACGTTGAGCGAGATGGCGGACTCGGTGATGCGCATGTGGTGGGCTCCTGTCGACTCGGTGGACCCTGCGGCGGCCGGGGTGGTGGCGCGGGTGGTCGTGGTGCGGGTCATCGGCGGCCCCCTCGTCCGGGTTGACGCCGTTGGTGGGTGCTCCGGCGGGTGACCTGCGGCTGAGGGACGCCCGCGGGGCGGCTGTTCGGGCCGGTGGGCACGGTCCGGTGGTCGGTGCCGGACGTGGCATGAGCACCTCCGAGGTGGCGGGACGGGGCATGGCCGATGAACGGTTGCGCAAGCAGGTCTCCTGTCGTGGTAAGCGATCGGGTTGCATTATACGTCGTATACCGTACGCCGTACAAGGAAGGTGTGGCAGAATCGCTCCCGTGACCCAGAACCGCACCGGATCAGGCGAGCCCAGCCGCACCCTCGCCCTGCTGTGGGGGGAGCCCTCCGAGACGGCACGGCGCAAGGGACCAGCCCGATCGCTGACCATCACGCAGGTCATCGACGCCGCACTCGCGCTTGCCGACGAGCAGGGCCTGACCGCGGTCACCATTCGCGCGGTGGCCGAGCGGGTCGGGGTCTCAGCGATGTCGGTCTACACCTACGTGCCCGGCAAGCCCGAGTTGCTCGACCTGATGGTGGACACCCGTTACGCACGAATGACCCGTGCTCCGTGGGCCGGACAACCATGGCGCGAGCGGCTCACCACGGTGGCCGAGGCCAACCGGGACCTGCTCACCGCCCACCCCTGGCTCACCGAAGTCGCCGCCCTGAGCCGCCCCCCGCTCGGACCGGGCGTGATGGCCAAATACGAGCACGAGCTCGCCGCATTCGACGACACCGGGCTCTCCGACGTCGACATCGACGCCGCCCTGACCTACCTGCTCGGGTTCGTGCAGTCGCACTGCCGATCGGCCCACGACGCCGTCCGGGCCACGACCGACACCGCGATGAGCGACGCCGACTGGTGGGCCGCCAACCAACCCGTCCTCGCCCGCGCCCTCGACCCCCACATCTATCCCCGCGCAGCCCGCATCGGCTCCGCGGCCGGCGAAGCGCAGGGCAGCGCGTGGCATGCCGACCACGCCTGGACCTTCGGCCTCGCACGCACCCTCGACGGCCTCGCCGCCCTCATCGACGACGCCAGATGAGGCAGGAACGCAACAAGATCAGCCGATCGCGTGAGTCACGTCCGTCAGCCCCGCCAATCCCCCGACATCGCCAGCCGACCTGGCACGGATCTGGCACGCCGACTCACCCAGCCGCCGGAAGTACACTGCCCTTTCATGTCATCCGAGCAGGTCACCGTCGGCCCGGTCGAACTCAGCTACACCCTCACCCAGGACGACTGGCTCGACGGCTTCGTCGCCCACCGGCGCCGCGTCCGGCGTCCCTGGCTGGTTCCGGCACTGATCGTCGCCGCGCTCGTCGGGCTCATCCTCGGGCTCCTCTCTTCTGACGGCTCCCGGGCCATGTCGGCGGCTGACCTCGCAGCCCTCGCCACGGTGGCGCTCGTCGCCATCGGGCTCGGTTTGCTGCTGTTCCGGCTCCTCGTCGCCGCCCGCTGGATCTATCGCTGGCAGGTACGCCTGCTCATGAGCGGGAATCCCTGGCTGTCCGAGCCAATCCGAGCCACCGTGGATGACACCGGGTTACGTCTCAGCAGCGCAAGCCGGAGCGAAACAGCCGCGTGGTCCCACTACCTGCGGTATGTCGAGACGGACCGGTCGTTCGTTCTGCGCGCGTCTGAGCGGCTTGGTGCGGCGATACTCGTACTGCCGAAGCGCGGGCTGGTTACGGGCGATCCCGCGCCCCTGCGGACGTTGCTCGAAACCCACTGCCACCGGCGTCACACGGTTTAGGAAGTGTGGACACGGCCGCAAGTTGCTCGGCAATGACCGTCTTCGGTTCTCGCCTTTGTCGTGTCCCGGCTGATGCTTGACACTCGCGTCCCACCACATGCTTGACGGACGGGGCGGTGCTCAACTGTTGAGGCCGGTACCCTGCGCCGATGCGGGTTCCCCATAGCCTCCGCGAGCGATTCCGTGATCCGACCTTCTGGCAGACGTTCTTCTTTGACGAGGAGGGCGCCACCCGAGTCCCGGATGCCACTGTTGAGCTTTCCGTAGGCGGCGGTTGCGAGCTGGTGCTTGAGGTGCAGGGCCGGTACGACTCCTACGAGCTGGGTATCCGCACCCCGACGTCGGACGGCGTTCGCAGCATCGGCTGGGACGATATGGCTCACTGGCATCCGTTCGCGTTCCGGTGGTGGGAACTCGACCTCGTCTGCCGCGCGGTAGCTGCCCTCGACCCGCTGATGCCGCACCCTGGTCCCACGCTGGTCCTGCTCTGCCGCTTCGTCAGCGTCCAGGACGACGATGACGTCGAGCAGATCACGTCGACCGTGCACACGGCGTTCGAGTCACTGCGCCCGGCCGGCTGGGCAGGTTACTGGCCGAACGTCACCGACTGGCTGGCACGCCGTGACTTCCGCGGACGCGGCGTGTCCTGGACCCGCGACCAGTCGGGCCACCTCTACGCCGTCCAGGAGGACGACAGCGACTACCCCTTCTACAGCATGCGTGGCAAGCCCACCGACGACCCGGCAGGCTTCCCGTACGAGGAATGGCGGAACCTCCTCGTAGCAGCTGGCAACGCACTCGGCGTCTAGTGTTCCGTCTCGGAAATAGGTAGCCAGTTGGTACTGTGCTGGTCGTGAGTCGTGCCGCTGCACCGTTGGTGCTTGATCCGGGCCAGCGTGAACTGCTGGAGTCCTTGGCGAGGTCGCGGACCGCGGAGCACCGTCTGGTCCAGCGGGCGCAGGTGTTGCTGCACGCGGCCGATGGGGTGTCGAACACCGACATCGCCGTGCTGGCTGGGGACGACTGAGCAACCAAGGCCGACTGTCGTGCATGTGCTGGGACGGATTCGTCAAGCATGTGGTGGGACTAGACAGCACCGGCTACTCGTTGTCCTCCGTCGACTGATGTGCGACACGTGTTCGCCAGCTGATCTGCGACACCTCAGCGCGCTGATCGCGGCATGATCGGGCGCCTATCTCGGTCGCCCGTCTCAGTTCGGTCGCCCACCGAACCGCCACTGATGCACCTCGATTCCGGCGTATTGATCAGCGGAGAGGGCTTCCCGCGCGCCGTCTCCGTCGGGCGCCTCTAGCAGAACTGCCGCCCCGAGCACCAAGGAACCGTCGTCGGACAAGAGCGGCCCACTGGCAATCAGCTCGTCGCGGAGCGGTAGTTCGGTGGCGTCCGCTGCTGGTTTCAAGGTGAACCCGAGGACGAGGTAGCGGTTGTTGTCTGGCCGGCCACCACTGAAGTCCCACATCGTGCGACCCAGGGAGTTGTGCCACCGTCGCAGCAGCACGTCGCGGTAGGCACCAGCCTGGTAACCGGGCTCCTCGAAGGCAAAGGTGCGGGCAGCAGTGGGATCTGGCAGATCGAGGATGTGCACGCTGCCGGTCAGAGTTCCGTCGCTGGTGAAGGTAGGGCCGCGGGCGATCATGGTCGCGGCGAACTGATCCATGTACGACCAGTGCTGCTCCACCATCTGGCTCCGCAGCGGCGTCGAACCGGGGCGATCGCGGTGGTAGCAGAAGAACTCCATGGGTCGAGCGTTGCTGAGGCTCTGACGCGCGCAATGGGATTTGCTCGCAGCGTCGGGCCCGCTCGCTCATCGGCAGTTCAGGATGCCCGAGCGTCGCGAAGCGCCGATCACCCGCAGTGAGGGGCCACGCGCGGCTGACGCGCACGGACGGCGGCAGACGCGGATGTCGTGGCGCTCCCCTGTCCGCGTCGGCGCCGGGCGTGCCGAAAGAAGGTGAAGGACCTTGCGGGCGTCGGTGCCGCGCTGGCGGGTCACAGCGGGCAGGGACGCCGGGTCGTCAACGGGTGGAGAATTCGTTTGCGGCCGCGACCACGTCGGCGGCGAAGCCGCCCGCGTACGCTGCCGTTGCGCCGCCGTCGACCGGCAATACGATCCCCGTGACGAAGGACGACGCGTCGCTTCCGAGCCACAGGGCGGCCTCGGCAATGTCGGACGGCAAGCCCAGGCGCCCGATCGGCTGCGAGGCGCCCAGCTTCTCCTCGAGGAAGTCGCTGAACGCATCCGCCTGGTTTGGGGGAACGCCGAAGCTGCGCGCCATGATGGGCGTGCGGATGATCCCGGGGGCGACGGCGTTGGACCGGATGCCGAGCGGTGCGAGCTCGACGACGGCCTGCCGCACGACCCCGACGACCGCGTGTTTCGCGATCGTGTATCCGGCGGCACTCCAGCCACCCTGCAGGCCGGCGGCGCTCGCCGTCGAGACGATCGAGCCGCCGCTGCCCTGGCGCCGGAACTGCCGCGCCGCATACTTATGGCCGAGCACGACCGAGCGCGTCAGCAAAGCGATCGTCTTGTCGAAGCCCTCGCTTCCAATCTCGATCAGCGGAGACGGATCTCCCTGCGCGCCCGCGTTGTTGAACATGATGTCGAGCCTTCCGAACTCACTCACCGCCCTGTCGACAGCAGCGGCGATGTCGGCCTCGCTCGTGACGTCGGTATGGACGTAGACGAGCGAACCCCCGTACTCCTTCTGGAGCGCCGCGCCCAGTTCGTCGTTGATATCGGCGGCGACGACCTTCGCACCCTCGGCGACGAAGAGCTCAGCGCCGCCGCGACCGATGCCGCTCGCCGCGCCCGTGATCACCGCGACCTTGCCCGTCAACCGATCTGGCATGGGTCTTGTCCTTCCGTGAGACCGCCTCTGACAGTCAGGCCATCCGCCGGGCAGTGGCGGGAGGCTGAGTTCAGCATTCGAGACCTGCTGCGTGCTGAACTCGGCAAGATCGGGTCGCGGGTCGCTGCCCGTTGCGACCCTGGGCTCGAGCGCGCCGCGCACGATGCGATGGCCGCTGCAGCGAGCGCAAATGCCGGCCTCAGAAGCTGCCAGCATCGCCGATCATCGTGGAACCGAGCCGCGGCTCCAGGCTACGTCTTTGGTGGCCGCATACGGCCCCCAACGACAAGACTGAACGTCCGTACCAAACAAGACCGGACACCTGTAACAACAGGGCTGCGCGCGCCCAACCCGCTCATCGGCATGACCGCGCTCACGCGGCATGACAGTGCGCGGGATCCGGCAGGCGAGCATTGCGCTGCCGGGATGTGTGGTGCTTGTCCGCAGATCGCGCCCCCTGTCAGGGGTGGCACGTGTGTCACTATCGGACGACCACATCGCCGACCGACGGATGTGGCGCCGCTGCGGCGAACCTCCCGAGAAGGCCACTACTTTCCGTCGGGCACCTGGTCCTTGACCTCGTCGTAGCCGACCTTGCTGGGTGCCCCGGTCGGCGAGTAGATCACCCGGATCACGCCCGTCGGAAACGCCTCCGTCGCCGTCATCCTCAGGTGGTACGGCGCGTCGCCGTCGTCGAACAGCCTGCGGCCCTTACGCGCCGCCACCGGGTGCACCAGCAGGCGCAGCTCATCGACCAGCCCCGCGGCGAGCAGCTGCTGCACCACGGAGATCGAGCCGGGGATGAGGATGCCTCGGATGCCGGCATCGGCCTTGAGTGAGGTGACGGCATCGAGGAGATCGCCCTTGATCAGCTCGGAGTTGCGCCAGGAGAACTGCAGCGGCTGGCGCGAGATGACCACCTTGCGCACGTCCCCGAGTTGCTTGGCGAACGGTGCGTCGTCCCCACCCGCCGCCTCGCGGTCGGGCCAGGCTCCGGCGAAGCTGTCGTAGGTCTTACGGCCGATGATCAGCACGTCAGCGGTGTCATAGTCCTCGCCGACGGCGCGGCCCATGTTCTCGTCGAAGTACGGGAAGTGCCAACCGGGGTCGATCTCGGCCACACCGTCGGCCGAGATGAACAGGGTGGAGATGACCCTTGCCATCGCGGTGATCCCTTCGAGTCGGGTGGTATCGGTAGGTAGACTGGCACAGCAGCCCCAACCTATCGGCCGGCCACGGGATCCGTCCCGATGGAGAGCCGGCATTTCGAACTCGTCGTGATGCATCGGGGCAGCGTGCAGCGTGGTATGTAACGACCACTTCGCAAACCGTTGGGGCATGTGGTGGCCCAGGGCCGTGCGCGCACATCCGCATGTCTGGGAGCTGAGCGACCCAGCTCGTTGTGACGTTCTGTAGCGCGCTGATCGCGGCATGAGAGTGAGGCTGATCTTGGCTGGATTGATGTCGGCCGGAGTTGTCGTATCCGGGCCGCGTTGTTCGTAGCTAGTGTGAGCGGCCGCCCACGAGGGCGCGGTCACGACCAGAGGAGATGCCGACCGATGCAGCACCCACTGGCCAAGATCCACCGCATGTTCGAGCTCGTCGAGCCGATCGCCACCGTCACCTTCTCCGAGGTGCCGAACGAGGCGTTCCTGGCCTTGGGTATGCGCAACTACTGGGACGGGTACTTCGCGGGCCGGGCCGCGCCGCTGGGCCTGGCGCCGGCCGAGGTGGTGCACGCGGTCTTCTACAACTTCGCCGACGGCGAGGTGGCGCGCCACATCCCGTGGGTCTGGGGGAAGACCACCCCGCAGGAGGCGATCGCCGTGCGCGAGCGGGGCAGCGCCGCAGCGCTGCGGCAGAGGATCGGGCAGCTCGCCGACTCCCCCGGTCTGGTACGGGCCGCCGGCCTGGCCACCCGGGCAGCGGTCAGCGCGCCGACCGAGGGCCGCGCGCTGTACGCCGGACTGCGGGCGCTCGACGTGCCCAAGGAGCCGGTGGCCAGGCTCTGGCACGCGGCGACGCTGCTGCGGGAGCACCGCGGGGACGGCCACAACGCCGCCCTCCTCGCCCACGGCATCGGCGGCACCGAGGCCCACGTCCTGCTCGCCCTCTCCCTCGGCATGAGGGCGGAGGAGTTCGGCCGGACCCACCACCTGCCCAAGGCACAGCTGGCCGGTGTCGTCGACGGGTTGCGCCGCCGCGGCCTCGTGGACGCCGCCGGCGGGTTCACCGACGCCGGCCGGGAGACCAAGGAGCGGATCGAGGCCCTCACCGACGAGCTGGCGGCGCCGGCGTATGACGTGCTCACCGCCGACGAGCTCGACGAGCTGATCGTGGGGCTCGGGCCGATCGCCGCCGCGGCACAGGAAGTCGACGACTGAGCGGGCGCGTCAGGCGACGGCCACGAGATCAGACGGTTGCTGCGCGCGGTTACTCGCGTGCGCTGTCCGGTAGCGAGCGCACTGCGGCAGATGCGGACGCGCGGATCGGCGGCTTGATCCGTCCTCATCCGATCGGCTAAGTTACGCAGCCATGACTACCGGGACGGCATCGCGCCACGCACGGATTGGTGACCCGGTGCCGTTCTGAGCGCCGTACGGGCCGGTGCCGGCCCGCTTACGGATCGAGAATCCTGCACTTCTGCGCGGGCTCCACCTCCGTCGTGTTGACCAAGGCTCGAGACCTCAACGACGACAGGAGAAGTCATGCCCACCAAGACGCTGCACATCCCCACTGCGGACGGCCAGGCCGACGCGTTCGCCGCTCTCCCCGACGCCGGCGGGCGACGTCCAGGAGTGCTGATGTACCCGGACGGCTTCGGCATCCGGCCCGTGCTGCGGCAGATGGCCTGTGAACTGGCCGAACACGGATACTACGTGCTCATCCCCAACGTCTTCTATCGGCACGGCCCGGCACCCGTGATCGAGCTTCCCGAGCACATCGGAAACGAAGCCCGGCCCGCGATTTTCGCCCAACTCATGCCCATGATCAAGGCCCACACTGCCGAACGGACCCTGAGCGACGCCGACGCCTATCTCAGGTTCCTCACCACCCAACCCGAGGTCAGTACCGGACCGGTCGCGGTGACCGGCTACTGCATAGGCGGCCTCATGGCGGTACGCACCGCTGCGGCCCACCCCCACCAGGTGGTTGCTGTTGCCGGATTCCACGCCCCCGTGGGCGCCGACGGGCCGGACGTCCTCTCCAAGCTCACCGCGCAGCTCCACTTCGGTCACGCCGAGGGCGACATAACTCCTGCGGCCCTCAAGGAGCTCAACGAGACCCTGAATGCCACGGGCGTCAGCTACACCTCCGAGATCTATCCCGGCACCATCCATGGCTTCACCATGTCCGACACCGACGCATTCAACCCGGCCGCACTGCAACGCCACTGGGACCGCCTGTTGTCCCTGCTTGGCAAGACCCTGACCACCGGCTGATCGTTCGAGTTGTTCTGGGGTCAGGCTGCCCGAGCGGCGGGCTGGCCCCAGAAACCTGAACGCACTACTTTCGGCAGTTCAGGATGCCCGAGCGTCGCGAAGCGCCGACCACCCGCAGTGAGGGGCCACGCGCGGCTGACGCGCACGGACGGCGGCAGAACAGTGCGCCGCTGGGTACCCGCTTTCGCCTGCTGTTGAGGAACTGTCGTGGCCGACATTTAGGCTGGCGCCGTGAGCATGAACGGTAACTGGCTGCGTGTTTCCCCGGACGAGCTGGAGCGGGCCAGAACCGACCTCGCCTGGGCCTACGAACTCGCCATGACGGCACGGGACGACAACTCCGAACGCTGGACCGCCACCGATAAGGCGTGGAACGGCCTCGATTTCCTACTCGACCGGCTTGGCTTCGAGATTCCGCTGGTCCTAGGAGCAGAGGCGTTCGTGGAGTTGCCAGACGTCGAACCCGACAGCGAGGAGATGTTCGATTTCCTGGAAAACCTCGAAGACGACTGGGGCTACGGGCCGCCCTCCTATCTGACACCGGTCCAGGTAGCGGCTGCGGCCGCGGGACTGGCCGCGCTCACGGAAGACGACCTCGTCTGCGGCGTCGACCCGTATGAGTTGAACCGGGCCGAGATCTACCCCGGGGCCTGGGAAAGACCCGGCGAACTGGCGTGGGTGGCCCACTACCTGCCAGGCGTCCAAAGCTACTTCGCTGCAGCCGCCAAGGAGGGCGACGCGGTGATCTGCTGGCTTGGCTGAGCGGCGGCTCAGCCCGCCAGAGCATCCCGAGTGGGTAGGACCGCTTCACGTACAGCTACAACGAGGAGCAGCCTATGCCGGCTGGTGCAGGAAGCCGCAAGGGCGATCGAAACCCGCAGCAGAAACCCTACGGAGGTGATGGAATCTCTCATCCCCGCGCGCACCGCTCGCGGCATGAGCGTGCACCAGATCGGAACGGCTACCGGGACGTCAGAGGTGACCTCGGCGGTCTTTCCATAGATAGAGGTCCCGCAGCAGGGATATCTCGGCGCCGTGGTGAATGACCTCGCGGTGTACGTGCAGGACGAGCTTCGCCATCGGTGCATCCGCGTACTCCGGCGGTGAGATGGCGCCTTGCGGCTGAGCTAATCCGGCTGCCCCGAGGTGGCGGACATCGCGGATCCACGCATCGTGCCCGTCGTCGAGCTGGCGCAGTGCTGCCTCGGCGGTGCCCGGGTAGGCGACGGCCCGATGACCAGCAAGCGAGCCATCGAAGTGGGGTGCGGTCGGTGGCCCAAACACGTCGATGAGGTGCGTCAGCCGCCAGGCGATCGTAGTGACGGGCGCGCGGTCGTGTGGCGGGCTGACGTCGTCCAAGGTGAATTCGCCTGCGCCGATCGACGTCGGCGCAGCACTCTGGCCGCGCTGGCTGAGGGTCCAGGAGCCCGGGACCGGCTGCCAGAAGTACTCGTCATCGGTCAGCCCATCCAGCCGCGGCCGAAGCTGATGCTGCCAATGCCACTCAAGTTGGTCGACCAGCTCTGCGTTCCAGTCCACATCCACCGTGCGACAGTAGGGATTGACAGGCGACCTGATCAAACCCACGACGAGACCGTCAGGGCCCCGAAGCAACCTACAAGGCGGCACTTGCTCGGCTCGACCAGTCGCGGACAGCCGGGACCAGCGGATTGCGGCAGATGAGCGCGCAGGTAAATAGATGCTGATTGAATTGGCGTGCCCTGTCGAGTTCGGCTGGCAAGCCTCGCCTTGAGGGCAGGATGCGGCAGCCCCGTCGGGTCAACCGGGGGAGGTCATGAATGGCAGACATGCCATGGCGAGAAGCCACGCCAGGCCGGCATTTCCATGACGGTCAAATTACCCTGCTAGCAAATTAGGCCGTAGTTCAACCATTTGACGCTGAAATCTGGACCGGCCGCCAGGCCAGCCCACCCTCTGCCGGTGGCCGCCCTCGCCTACGGGCGAAGCAGCTGTCCTCGCGTTATTCGCCCACCGCAAAGGCATTCCGCGGGCTCTCCAACCATCAGTACGTCGATCGCACGGCGAGCCCACAGACCGAACGACACTGTGATCTGCTTCACAAGATGTCAGGATTTCCTCTATGCGGGTGTCTTGTTCTCGACCTGCTCGGATCGAAGGAGACATCATGGGCAAGAGCACCGAAGTAGTCGTGGTCGGCGGCGGATACGCCGGCGTGATGGCCGCCAATCGGCTGAGGCAGCGCGACGACGTGGCCGTGACCGTGATCAATCCGCGGCAGGTCTTCGTACCACGGCTGCGGCTGCACCAGCTGGTGGGCGGGACCCACGATGCGGTCGTCGACTACCAGGAGGTACTCGCCGAGGGTGTCCGGCTGGTGGTCGACAAGGCCACCCACATCGACGCGACCGGGCGCACCGTGACCCTCGCCGCGGGTGGCAGCATCGGCTACGACTACCTGATCTACGCGGTAGGCAGCCTCAGCGGCGGACCACAGGTGCCGGGCGCGGCCGAATTCGCTTATCCGGTCGCGACTTTGGAGGCCGCACAGCGGCTGCGGTCGGTGCTCTTCGACACGCCTATGACGGCCACGGTGACGGTCGTCGGGGGCGGTCCGGTTGGTATCGAGACCAGTGCGGAAATCGCGGAACAGGGTCGCAGTGTCAGGCTGGTCTGCGGCGGTGTCGTCGGCCCGTACCTGCACCCCAGCGCTCGGCGCACAGCCCGCAAATACCTCACCAAACTGGGCGTCGAGGTGATCGAAGGCCCAGACACGTCGGTCACCGCGGTGAGGTCGGGAACCGTCGAACTCGGTGATGGCCGCACCCTGGCGAGTCAGGTCACCATTTGGACTGCGGGTTTCGGTGTGCCCGATCTGGCCGACCGCAGCGGGTTGCGCACCGACGCCGCCGGGCGGCTGCTCACCGACGAGACACTGACCAGCATCGACAGCGATCGCATCATCGCGGCGGGCGACGCGTCGGCGCCGTCGGACCTGCCGTTCCGGATGAGTGCCTACATCGCCGGATGCCTGGGCGCCCACGCCGCCGACACGGTGCTGGCCCGGCTGGCGGATGAGCGGCCGGCGCCGATCGACCTGGCATTCCAGGCCATGTGCTTCAGTTTCGGCCGCGGCGCCGGGATCTTCCAACTCCTTCATAAGGACGACACAGCGAAGCGGTTGTACTTCACCGGGTTCATGGGCCGCAAGCTCAAGGAGTTCTCCTGCGCCGCCAGCGTCAAGCACCTGATGACCGAGGCGCACAAGCCCGGCTCGCACCACTGGCCGAAGGATGGCGAACACCGGCCCGCCCTGCTACGAGCCCGGAATGCGAACGCGACGACACCGATCGCGTAGACGCCGGTTTCGCCGCTGTCACCAGCGGAACGATCTGCAGCGTTCGCATCGGGAACGCCGCACCTCGTGCGCCCGTGCCGGCCGCACGACCACCTCCAGGAGAGGAATTCATGCACACGACAGGTGAATCCGGCGCCCCCCGGCGGGCCGAGGGCGAGACCCCGATCCTCGGCGGCGGTGACCACGCCACCCTCGCGGCGACAGAAGTGTTTGTCGCGCACCGCAATCTGCTGTTCACCGTCGCCTACGAGATGCTCGGATCCGGAGCAGACGCCGACGATGTCCTCCAGGAGACTTGGTTGCGCTGGGTCGGTGTCGACGCCGCCCACATCGACGACCCGCGCGCCTACCTGGTTCGCATCACCACCGGCAGGCGCTCAACCGGCTGCGTTCGGTGAAGCGCCGCCGGGAGGCGTACGTGGGCTCCTGGTTGCCGGAGCCGCTGCTCACTACTCCGGATGTGGCCGCCGATGTGGAACTTGCCGAAAGCGTGTCGATGGGGCTGATGGTCGTGCTCGAGACCTTGACCCCGACCGAACGAGCGGTATTCGTCCTGCGCGAAGCGTTCGGGTTGGGCTATGACGAGATCGCGGCCGCGGTGGAGAAATCCCCCGCCGCCGTGCACCAGATCGCCCACCGCGCCCGCCGCCACGTCGAAGCCCGCCGACCGCGCCGCGCGGTCACCGCGCGCGAAGCGCAAGCGGCTGTCGAGGCGTTCCAGCGCGCGCTCGAGACCCGGGACCTGCAGGGCCTACTCGACGTACTCGCCCCCGAGGTGGTGGCGATCAGCGACGGCGGCGGCATCAAGCAGGCCAGCCCACGGCCCATCATCGGCGCGGACAAGGTGGCGCGGTTCATGGTCGCGGGCCTCACCAAGCACGACGTCGCGCTCACCGTCGAGCCGACCGCGATCAACGGCAGCCCCGCATTGGCGCTGCACGTCGATGGAGAACTCGACGGTGTCATCGCGGTGCGGGTCGAGGACACCCGCATCACCGGTCTCTACTTCGTCCGCAACCCACACAAGCTGACCCACATCGACACCGAAACCCCACTCACCCTGCGCTGACACCGGCCACGACCCGACCGTTCAAGGGAGTAGACATGACCACGCGGGCACCGCTCGCCACCGACACGCTTCCGTCACGATGGCCGACCCTGGCAGGAGCGGTTGTCGTGCTCACGACGATCACCGGCGTATTGCTCATCGCCTTCGCCTGGCCGTCGGTGCGGTCCTCGGTGCACGATGTGCCGATCGCCGTCGCCGGGCCGACCGCCGCGGTCGCCCAGGTCCGCACCGCGCTCGAGCAGCGTGTGCCGGGTGGCTTCGACATCACCGAAGTCGCCGACACCGCGAGCGTCGAACAACTCATCCGCGACCGGCAGGTGTACGGAGCTATAGATCTCAGCTCCGGAACCCCGCAGGTCATCGTCGCCTCCGCCGCCAGCACCGCGGTCGCCCAAACCCTGCAGACCATGGCGACCGGACTCGGACGGGACGGCAATGCCGGTACGCCGGTGGCGGTCCGCGACCTCGCCGCCCTGCCCGCCGACGACCCGCGCGGCGCCGGCCTGTCCGCCGGCGCCCTGCCGCTGGTCATGGGTGGCCTGCTCGCCGCGGTGCTGCTGACCAGGCTCGTGCGCGGCACCGGTCGCCGCGTCGCCGGGGCTCTGGCCTTCGCGACGACCGGCGGCCTAGCCGTGGCGGGGATTCTACAGTTCTGGTTCGGCTCGCTCAGCGGCTCCTACCCGGCCAATGCTGGTGCCGTCGCACTGAGCATCGCGGCAGTCTCCCTGACCGTTCTCGGGCTCGAATCGGTGTTCGGATACGCCGGAATCGGGATCGGCGCCGTCATCATGATGCTCATCGGCAACCCGCTCTCGGGGATGGCCACCGCCCCCGAAATGCTGCCCGGCTGGTCCGGCGCGCTCGGGCAGCTGCTGCCACCCGGGGCGGGTGGTCGGTTACTGCGATCGACCGCCTTCTTCGACGGCCGCGGCGCTACCGCCGCCGTTACTGTCCTCGTCGTCTGGGCCACACTCGGGGCATTGCTGTGCCTGATCGGCGGCCTGCGCGCACACCGCGCCATCTCGAACCCTGAACGCACAATTCGAAAGGATTATCAGCAAGCGTAATTCCCAAACCGTCGCCACATGACCCGTAGCGACAAAGACAACGCGATACTCACCGAGTTCTTCGCCGGCCTGCCCGACAAGTTCCGAGTCGCCCCGGCACGGATGTGCTGTGCACCAGGACGACTCGCAGTCTATGGCAGATGGTGGGCCGCTATCTCCCGCGAACGGCATGGTCTGGCAGCCCGTCGGCGACGAACGGCTCGGCGGATCGACGGCCAGCCCGCCTCGCCCGCCCCTGAAAGGAAGCTCATGAACCTCGCCCTTTGGATCGTTGCCGGGCTGCTTGCCGCCCTCGCCCTGTTCAGTGGAGCCACCAAAGTGTTCTTGCCCAAGTCCAAGCTGGACGAGTCAACAGATTGGACCGAGAGCGCAAGCGTCGGTTTCGTCAGAACCCTCGGGTGGCTCGAGATCCTGGCCGCAGTGGGCCTGATCCTGCCCGCAGCGCTCGACATCGCACCGGTGATGGTGCCGGTGACCGCCGCCTGCTGGATTTTGTTGATGATCGGCGGAATGATCATCCACGCCCGCTACGGGCACTACAAAAACGTCACGCTGTGTCTTGTCCTGCTCGCTGCGGCCGCGTTCGTGGCCTGGGGCCGCTTCGACCTCGAGCCGTTCACCGGCTGAAGTGCGGCAGTCCGGCTTGCGCAAGCGAATCCGCCCAGGCCGCGAAACCGCCGCGAACTCGGAGCGTGTAACGCTGTTCGTACCACGTGCCGAGCGGCGGCGACCAGGTTCGCACCCCTCGTCACTCGGTTCATGCGGCAGAAAGGGACGGAACCAGTCTGACCACCAACGCAGAGTGATGGGGCGTGCAGGGCGAGACGAGCACTCGCACCAAACGAGTACGAAACCCTGCCAGTCCCTGGCAACGGTCAGATTCGTCTGCCGCTCGCGTCGATCAGGTAGCCGTCCGCATCGAAGTCCGGATCCGTCTGCTTGATCCACTCTCGGAAGGTGTCGTCGTCGTAGTCATCGACCTCGTCCTGCTCGTACAGCTTTGCCAGGTGCGAGTTGATGTAAACGAAGTCGTCGCCGAACTTCTCCTGAATGCTGTAGACAGCGTGTTCGCTGGTAGAGAATGCCTTGCGCCTGAAGCTCAGTGAAGTGATCTCAACAAGATTCGGGTAGGTATTTGTATTCGAAATGAGTCAGGTGCAGCGCGGCGGCGACGATATCGCCGGTCCGGCCTGGGCTGGCGGTGGTGTGGCGTAGCGTCTTCCAGCGTCCGATCAGGATGGCGAAGCCGCGTTCGCCTTGCCAGCGCAGCCCGCGCAGCAGCCGGTTGTAGGCGCGGTTGTCAGGTGCGAGCCGGCTGCCGTCAGCAGGCTGCTTGACCGGAGTTTTGATGCCGTGACCTGCGCCTTCGTAGCCGGAGTCGGCCAGGGCGGGCAGGTCCAGTTCGGCGGCGGACCAGTTCAGCGCAGCGGTCACCCCAAGGTTGCGGGCACAGCTGGTGTCGTGCAGGTGCCCGGGCATCGCCGCCGATGTCCAGATCGGCAGTCCGTCCGGGCGGATGACCGCTTGGATGTTCGCGCCGAAGTCTCGGTGCTTTCCGGAGTACCAGGCGTCGATGGTCTCGCCCTTGACCGACAGGGCGGTCTCGGTGAGCCGGTCGCAGTCGAACAGCTTCCCGTCGAGGATCACGTGGGACCAGCCGTCGTCGGCGACTCGGCGCAGCGCGGTGTGCAGGTCCTGCGCCTGCGCCGCGAGCACGGCGATGCCCTCGTCGCGGTAGCGGTACGCGGTCGCCCGGGAGATGCCGAACCCGGCGCCGAGCAGGGTGATGTCCTCGGCCTTGCGGAACCAGACCAGCACCAGCAGTGCCTGGTAGAAGCAGGTCAACGCGCGGGTGCCGCGCCGTGTCCCCTTGGCTCGGCGTTCCGCGGCGAGCAGCCGGCCGAGGTACTGCACGAGTTCCCTCGGGACGTCGACCATGGCACGATATGCGATCACGTGGGGTCCTCACCGTGTGGGTGATCTTGTGGTGAGAACTACCTACCGAGGACCTCACGTCCACTTCCACCGCTGTCCGGACTGAGCGCCTTCATCCGTGTCGCACCAATCAACACATTCGCGTCGCTGAGATCAGCTCAGTAAGTATCCATGTGGCAACGGATTTATTGGTTGGATCAGTCATGGAGGACTCATCACAATCCATCACGCCCAAGGCTCGTCGCCTTTGAGTGCGGACATCCAGGTTCTCTCAAGAAGGGCTGTCTTAGGTGATGAATCGCTAAATGACCTGGACATCCGAGAAATCGACACGCCCTACCTGCCCAGGGCTTTGCGTAGTCGATTGAGGTGTGTCTGACCTGGTCGTACGTAGGGTCGTGGCCTGTGTGGAGGGTGGCGCGGGACGGGTGCGGCCCCGCCGGTGATCATGGAGTTGCTGAGACAACATGACACCGACAAGGACCACACCCGCGCATGTCATCATCGCTGATCGACGTGATCCGTCAGCACACCCCCACCCCGACCGACACCACGGCTGCCGGCCGTGAGGCGTATGGCCTGTTGACGGCCCTGGCACGAGTTCCTGACCCGCGCGACCCCCGAGGGGTTCGGTATCCCCTGGCGAGTGTGCTCGCGGCCGCGGTGTGCGCGGTCATGGCCGGGGCGAGCACGTTCGCCGCGATCGGCGACTGGGTCGACGATCTCGATGCGCTGGCGTGGGGTCAGCTCGGGTTCACCGGTCGGGTGCCGGTGTTGACCACGGTGTGGCGGTTGCTGGTCCGCGTGGACGCCGAGACGTTGACAGCGGTCCTCGCCGACTGGCTGTGCTCCCGGCTGTCGGCGCCGCCGCCGGTGCGGCGGGTCATCGCTGTTGACGGCAAGGTGGTGCGGGGCGCGGTCCTGCCCGAGGGGCGGGTTCACCTGCTGTCGGCCTACGACACGTCGACCGGTGTGGTCCTGGCGCAGGTCCAGGTCGCGGCGAAGTCGAACGAAATCCCGGCGTTCGCCCCGCTGCTTGAGCAGGTCAAGGCGCGGCTGGGTGGCCTGGCAGGTGTCGTGATCGTCGCGGACGCCCTCCACACGCAGGTCGCCCACGCCCGAGCCGTCGCCGCTGCCGGCGGGCACCTGTACGTGTCGGTCAAGGCCAACCAGCCGACGTTGTTCACCCAGCTCAAGCGGCTGCCCTGGGCCGATGTGCCGGTCGGGGACCAACACCGCGACAGCGGCCACGGCCGCCGCGAGACCCGGACCGTCAAGGCGCTGACCCTCCAGACACCCGGCGGCATCGGCTTCCCCCACGCCCAACAGGCCGTCCGGATCACCCGCACCCGCACTGTGGCCGGCAAGCGCACACGCGAGACCGTCTATCTGGTGGCGTCACTGCCCGCCGCCCACGCCCAACCTGCTGACCTGCAGGAATGGGCCCGCCTGGAATGGCACATCGAGAACCGGCTGCACTGGGTCCGCGACGTGACCTTCCACGAAGACGCCCACCGAGCCCGCACCGGCAACGGACCCGCCGTAGCAGCGGTCCTACGCAACACCGCCATCGGATTCCACCGCGGCAACGGCGAGACCAACATCGCCAGAGCCACCCGACGCGCCAACCGCCGCCCCCACGACCTGATCACCACAGTGACCAGCTACCCGACTACGCAATGACCCTGCCTACCTGCCGCGCACTCACATCGGCATGTCCGGACGTTTCTCGGGACGCAAGTGGTCACGATCCGTAACGCCCAGATCGCGGCATGTGCGGATGGGACAGCCGTTGTCTCTGGCTGGTAGACATACCGCCGTGGCCGAGAATCTGCCAACGCCGACTTCGCCCTGCCCTGCGTGTGGTGGCACGCGTGTGGCTACGGGCGTACGTACCGACATAGACCAGCAGAGCATCCGGTTGTGGCGGCCATCGCGGCGAGGATGGGGCACTCGAGACGTGACGTCAGTCCGCGCTTTGGCCTGTGTCAGTTGTGGCCTCGTAACGCTCCACGCGGCAGACCTTCCCCGCCTCCAAGCCGAGGCGGCTAAGCATCCTGAGCTGTTCAGGTGGGAGGATTAGCCGGGCCAGCACATTCTGCTTGTTGATCCATGCCCGCATCCGCTCATCGGCTATGTGGGTATGCCGGCCGAGTCAGCATCTCGTGACGCCGCATAGCGCGCGGACCGCGGCATGCGCGGGCGTTGTCGGCGCTCGCGGACCGATCGCTATGTGTCCGGAATCGGTTGGCGCTGGCGTGGTTAGGCGTGGCCGCCGACGGTCACCGTGCCGATGGTCAGCTGTGGTCTGCCTTCCAGGATCTCCCCGATTCGGTCTACCTGGTCGTCGAGATCCCGGCGGTCGGTGACGGTGAGCGTGGTCAACGGTTCGACCGTGATGTGGAGCTTGCGTCCGGAGCGGCGGAGGTGCCAGATCCCGGCAACGGTGCCGTCGATGAGCAGTACCGGGAAGTTGCCGGCTTGGCCGCCGAAGAGTGCGCGTTGCGCGGCAGATCCGGGAAAGAGTTGCTCGCGCGGGTGGCAGCCGACGGTGTAGGCGTCGAAGTATGGCAGTAGCCGTACCCCGTGCGGTGGCACGGGTGCTGGCGCGGTGTCGCCGGCTGGGACCCAGGCGACCGTGCCGGCGACATCGACGTGTTGCAGTTCGTCGGCGAGGGAGTCGAACAAGTGGGTCGCCCAGCGGCGGGGCGCGGACAGCCATTGCGCGAACTGCTGCGGTGTGGCCGGCCCGTACGCGTGCAGGTAGCGGCGGACCAGGCCGGCGAGGGCGTCGGGTGCCGGTGCGGGCCGGAGTCCTGGGAGCCACCGTTGCGGGCTGGTGTAGGTGACCTTTCGTCCACGGTTCGGGCCGAAACAGAGTGCCCCGCGGTGTGCGGCAAGGTGTATCGCCTGTCGCCAGCGCGGCCACATGCCGCCGAACCCGGGCACGACCGGGTCGGCGGCCCAAGAGCCGGTGCGGGCGGCCACCGCTGCGGTGAGTTCGTCGATGGTCAGTTCTGCGTCGGCCAGTGCTTCCGCGATCGCCGAGACGACCTCGTCGCTCTGCTCTGGGGTCAGCCGCGCGTCGGCGGGCAGGCTGTTCGAGGACGGTGGCAACGCGCCGAGCGCGCCGGTCCACAGCGGCAGCTCACGCGTCGGCAGCAGGTGCACGGTGCCTCGCGGCCCGAACGTCTTGACCAGACTACGTTCCTTCCACAGCGCGTCTCGAACGTCGTTACGGGTGATGCCAGCGACGCGCAACCCGATGGACACCTCGGCGGCGGAGAGCACTTGAGCGTGCGCGCCGCACATGGCGGCCACGGCGTCGGCTGGCCGGCCGTGTACCGGAGCGGACAGTCCGTGCCGGTCGAGCCGCCGGCCCCATACATCGGGCCAGGACAGCCGCGGCAGCATCGTCGAAAGGTTGGTCATCGAGCGCGTCTCCCGGGCGTCGTGGTTCGGGTGGGCGTTCCCAGGCTTCGGATGAGCCCGGAACGTGCCGTCTCGTCGCCCGGATCGGGCGGTCCGGGCGACGAGACGGCCGGCCTGGCTGGGTGCGGT
>NZ_JBIAHQ010000038.1:0-40632 GCF_042870725.1 Micromonospora sp. NPDC006431 | reverse complement strand
CGACGTAGCCGTCACCGCGACTCCAACCACATGGCCACGATCATGCCAGCAGTGCAGATGCCGACCCGACTTTGGGCCTCGTCGTCACCGCCGACATCCTGATCTGCCGCGATCCGAGCGTTACGGATCGTGACCGCTTGCGCCCGGAGGAACGTCCGGACATGTCGAGATGAGGGTGTCACCCTTTGGCGGGGTAGCCGGGCTTAGGAAGTAGGGATCAGAGCGGCGAAGGACTCGATACCTTCAACCCAGCCGGCCCCTCGTCCCACTCGGCGAGCCGAACCCGTCATGCGTATTGTCTAGCGGATGAATTGGCGCTCACCGAGACCGGCCGTCATAGCGGCAGCGCTCGGTGCTGCCTTCGTCCTCTCTGCCGCCGTTTCGCTCAGCGTGCCAATCTTGGTCCAGAGCAGTGATGGTGGCAGCACTGCGGCAGAACCGACCGCCCCCCGAGCCATCACCTGTTTCCAACCCCCGCAACCGACCGGGGCGGTGCCCGATCCATGCTGGGACCTCGCCGTCGCGGCGGGCCGGAGCACCCCGAGCCAAGCGGCGCGGGAGGCCGCCCGACTCGCCGCCGTTGAACTCCGAACGGAGGTGTCGGCCCTGATCGATCGGCAGCCGTTGGTCTGCGTGACGACTGCGGCCGGCGGACCCGGGCCATGCAGTCGCGACAAAATCGACGCCGGCGAGCTGCGGAACGCGCTAAACCGGGTGGGTCTGGTCGACCATGTCGTACGACCCGCACGGTCCGACGACATCACCGAGGGCAAGGGGCTCGTGTTCGCCGCGCGAGTTGGAGGTGCCTGCGTGCTCGGCTACGTGCTTCCCTCGAGAGAGGCGGCCGGCGTAGCTGGGACGCTGCACGATGGCACGTGCTTGCCTGTCTGAGCAGCCATGCCGCGATCAGCGCGATGAGGAGCGTGACCACCCAGCAGCAGCCCTCGGAGTGTCCGGACATGCCGATGTGCGCGAATCGGCCAGGTCGCTTGCCTGTGCGTCGAACGCATTTCGATTCGCACGCAATAAACCAGCGGCGGCGTCGATGATCATTCCGTAATACACATGCTGATGAGGGGTTGACTGGCAACCACCGCGAGGTGCCGAACCGGTCGCAGCGTGCAGATGTACTGACCTCAATTACCTGGCCGTAGACACCACCAGCCATCCCGAGGCCGACCTGACCCGGGAGCGCCGAGTCGTACTTCGGAGCTATCGGGCGATGCTACCGAGGGTTGACGCGGTGCCGAACCATGCTTTCCTATCGTCGCGCTCATGAAGAAGGGTCTTGTCGTTCTCGGCATGGTGTTCGGTCTCTACCTCATCGCACGGGCGCTCGCCGAGCCGTTCGTGATCGACCTCAGCGATCCGGCCAGCTATCGCGACGATTGGGGTGGTCCCAGCCTGGCCGGCGTGCTGCTGGTCCACTGCGGACCGGGCGTGGTCTCCGCCGTGCTGATTGGTCGGGCGGTAGACGCACGGTGGCGGCGTCGTACGCAGACGCGGCTCGGTCGGGGCGACACGCGAGCGTGAGCTCACCGCCCACCCGAGCTTCACGCCGTCGCTCCAGCGCACGGGTAGCCGCGATCCGAGCGTTACGGATCGTGACCGCTTGCGTCCGGAGGAACGTCCGGACGTGTCGAAATGAGGATGCTTTTCCCTCCCCTGTTACGAAGGAACCGCGGCAGTGCCGGATCTTGGTATGGTCGGCGTCCCTTCGGAGGGGGCGGGCGTGACCGACGTTGCTGTTGAGGGATTCCGTCGTACCCATCTGGCGGTGGTTGCAACTGCCGCTGTCGCGCTTGGCCTCCTTGCGTTCGCTGCCGACTCCGTCGCGGGCGTTGTGGGGCAGGTCCTGATCGCGCTGACCAGCAGCGGCTTCGCTTGGGGCTTGGCGGCGTTCGTGGCCGGCCGTTCGGCGGCCACGGCGAAACGAGCGGTTGGCGGTGCCACCGCCTTGTTGGTGTTAGCGACGCTGCTTTATTACCTGCTTGTGCTGATCATCAGCCGCCGATGGAGTGGGGGAACTCTGGAGGACGGCACGTCGGCCGACCTGCTGGGGCTGCGCTCGGTTGCCATCATGACGGCGCTATGGCTGACCGGGTCCCTCGTCGGGGGAACGATTCTCGGAAAGCTCGGCCACATCGTGCGAGTCGGCAAAGCGTCGACCTCGGCGCTGGCCGCGGGTGCGGTATGCGGCCTTCTCTCCGGCGAAGGCTGGCAGGCCGTGATGCTGGCGCCGCCCTGGCAGTTGCTGACCGTGCCCGACCCGCACCAAGCAGAGTTCTTCCGAGGCGTTGCGATCGGGGAACTCATCAAGATTGTGCTTCCCATCGTCGTCCTGGCTTGGGTGGCGGCGGTGCACCGCCTCTGGCGCACATGGCCGATGCTGCTTACCGCGGCCATCTCAAGCGGTGCCCTGAGCGCGGCGCTGTGGTACCTGCTCTACGCCGCAGCACACAGAATCTGAGTGCGCCGGCAAGACTGCAGGCGCGGGTAGGCAGGCGCGCCAGGCATCCTGATCTGCCGCCGAGGGGAGTTGCCCCCTGGTCCTGGACACTTGAGCGTTTCGAGGGCCGTTAGCCGACGTCGGCACATGGGACACCGCTGCGGAGTGGCCGGGCCAGCGACGTCTCAGCAACGCCGAGCCGGCGTACGCCTGGCCCGCTGATCACGCCTGGTGCGTGGCCAAGGACGTCGATCCGCACTGGGCCGGGATCGGCGGGACTCGGGCGCTGATCACCCACCTCACCACCGATCCACGCCTCGACGTGGTCCCCGCCGACCCCACCCAGGACCAGCCGCTCTACCGATAACAGCCCGTGCGCAGCTGACGAGTGCTTTGCGGACCGCTGGCGGGGCCTGCCGCGCCCGGGTCGGAACGCACGGATCTGCCGCAGTCCGTGCATGCTGATCGACCAAGAGCGGTCACGGTCCGTAGCTGGCCACTGGGTCGAGCGGGCAACCTGAACTGCCGATGACAGTGCGGTGCCGACCGTCAGAAGCTGAACGACCTCATGCGGGTATTGGGCCGATCTGATGGCCGTTACCGGGGCATCGTCTGCGCGCTCGGCGTCGCGAAATGTGTAGTCGCGACCTGGCGTTCGAAGCTCGGACGAAGCGAGAGACCCGTCGCTGGCGCGATAGGTTGCGGAATGCGTCGGCAGGGCACCCCGGGTTCGGTCGCCGCTGCGCGGGGTTTCGATCGGGATCCCGGCTACCCCAACTGGTCGCGGCGGCGCGTCAGGTAGGCGGTCTCGGCGGTGTTGCCGGCCAGGTCGATGGCTTTGTCGTAGGCCGCGCGTGACTCCTGGCTGCGACCCAGCCGGCGCAGCAGGTCGGCGCGGGTGGTGTGGTAGGCGTGGTAGCCGGCCAACTTGTGCTCAAGCCGGTCGACGGCCGCCAGTGCCACCTGCGGGCCGTCGAGCTCGGCGACTGCGATGGCCCGGTTGAGGGTGATGATCGGGGAGGGGTCGAGGCGGACGAGTTGGTTGTAGAGGGCGAGGACCTGCGACCAGTCGGTGTCGCGCATGTCGCGGGCGGAGGTGTGTACGGCGTTGATCGCGGCGAGGATCTGGTAGCTGCCTGGAGCGACCCCGGCGGCGGCAGCGGCGAGGCGTTCGCGGACCAGCCGGTGACCCTCGGCGATCAGCGCCGCGTCCCAGGTCCCGCGGTCCTGCTCGTCGAGGGCGACCAGTTCGCCGCTGGCCGAGACTCGGGCGGGGCGGCGGGCCTCGATGAGGAGCATCAGCGCCAGCAGCCCGGCCACCTCGCCGTCGTCGGGCAGGAGGGCACGGATCAGGCGGGTGAGCCGGATCGCCTCGGCGGTCAGGTCGTGACGTAGGGGATCGGTGTCGGGGCCGGTCGCCAGGTAGCCCTCGTTGAACACGAGGTAGAGGACGGCGAGTACGCCGGAGACCCGGGCTGGGAGATCCTCGGCGGACGGCACGCGATAGGGGATGCGAGCCGCTTTGATCTTGGCCTTCGCGCGGGTGATCCGCTGCCCCATGGCACTCTCGGCCACCAGGAAGGCGCGGGCGATCTCGGGCACGGTCAGACCGCCGACCATGCGCAGCGTCAACGCCACGCGGGCTTCCATCGCCAGCGCCGGGTGACAGCAGGTGAAGATCAGCCGGAGCCGGTCGTCGTCGATGGCGCCGAGAGGCTCGGGCGGGTCGTCGTCGTACACCATCTGAGCGTCTCTGATTAGCTTAGCGATCCTGTGTCGGATGGGGTTTCCGGGATCGTTTCCCACTGTGGTGGGGTCGCGTGGGCGTGGAGATGGAATCCTGCGCCCAGTGCCGCTCCTCGTGGCCGGTGGCCGGTGGTGGTGGGTGTGCTGATCGTGTTCACGCTCTGGTGTCGGTGGGCTGCGCGGGGCAGCCTGCGGTCCGTTGGTGCGTGTCCCTCCGGACGCTTGCCCGCCTGACCGTGGGGCCGGGTGGGGGAGGGTGCCCTGCGTCGCCTGGGCGCGGGGCGTGAGGTGTGGGGCCGGGTGGGGCTGGTCTTCGACCGGTCCCTCCGGCTGGCATGGGAGCTCGGGGTGACGACGGCTGCGGCTTCGAGTTCGTCGACGACCGTGCGGATCACCATGGCGCCGCTGGTCTTGTCGGTGACGGTCTTGCCCTGGTGGGTGAGGCCACGGGCGGCGATGCGCCGCCATGCTCCGTGGTCGCGGTCGCCCTGCCAGCGGCAGGACTGGTCGGGGCAGATGGCCCACTTCCATCCGGCCACGGTCGGCTGGTCGGGGGCTTTACGGTGCTGTAGCGGGGTCAAACATTGCGGGCAGTGTTTGGAGGTGTTGCGGGCGGGGACGGTGACCACGGCGATACCGTGCTCGGCGGCGAGGTGCCGCATCCGGTCGCTGATCTTTCCGCGGACCTGCTGGGACAAGCGCGTGTTCAGGCTGTGCCCCATGCCCTTGGCTTCCATCGACCGCAGGTCTTCCAGATAGATGACGGACGCCCGGGCGGCGATCGCCTGGTCGACAGTCCAGCGGGCGGCAGCCCAGGCGAGCGCGGTATTCAAGTTTTGGCGGCGGGCGGACACGTGGCGGATCTCGCCGGCCAGCACCTCCTGTTTCGCCCTCAACTGCTCGTCCGGGCAGCCGCCGAGCAGCCGCGCGTACTGCTCGGCCTTCGCATGCAGCCGCTCGGACAGGCGCCGGAGCCGGTGCTGCTTGGCCAGGACCCCAGCGGCGCGGAACTGTCCACCAGCCCCCAACGCCGTGATCCGACCATCCTTACCCAGTCGCAGGGCGCCCGCGCTGAGGAGCGTGTTGAGGCCCCAGTCCACGCCAAGCGCCACCGTGTGGCCGGTAGCCCGGGCCTTCGGCACGACGTGCGTGTACGCCATGTCGGCACGCACCGTCCCGTCGGTGAGGCGGAGGGTGGGCAGGTGCAGCACCGCCGCGGCGGGAACCGTGGACGGCAGGCTGATCGGACACTCGACCCACGTCCAGTCCCGATACGTCTGCGGATCCGGACGGGTGGGCAGTTGCAGCCGCAGCAGCGCACTGCCCAGGTCGGCGTCGCAGCGCTCGATGCTGGCCTGCTGCCGATCACACGCGGCCAACAGCAACATCCGCCCGATCCTCGGGATGCCTTCGAGTTCGAACACGTCCACCGGCAGCCGGCCGTTGGTCTTGGCGAACGTGACAGCCTGCCGGGTGCGGCCCTTGATGACATTGGATGGCAGATGCTGCCCGCCGGGGATCGAGGCCCGCACCTGATCCCACTCGGCGGGGGTGCGTTTGCGCGGATCGTCCGGCCAGGCCGCCAGGATCCCGGCGGTCACGTCCGCGCGCCACTTCACCGACCGCAGCGCACGCCCCGCCTGCTCCTGCGCCATTCGCACGACCCGGTCATTGACCCTCACACCCCCAGACGGGGCGACCGTCCACCCCAGCCGCCGCAGCGCCATCCACGCGTTCGACGGCAACCTGCGCCCACCCGCATCCACCCCGGAAGCCAACACCCCCACATCCACGCTGTTCCAATGCGCGCCGATCAGCGCGGCCACCATGCCCGCCACCAGATCGGCACACCAACCGACCCGCTGCGCCAGCACCATCGGAGACAGCACCTCGCCGGTCTCCTCGTCCACACCGGTGCGCAGCACAGCGCGGGCACACGCGGTGCGGGCGGCCTCACCCTCGGCCAGCCGCAGCTTCCCGCTCACCGACTCAACGCCTCAACACCGATCCACAAAAACCGGCCCTACCGCCGACCCACACCACCGGAACCCTCCCCGAGCCAACCCAAAACGTGCACGGGGTGAACACCGACACGCTTCCCGGCCCTGGAAAGCCGAAAACGTTCCACACAGGCCAATCTATAATCACTGATCATCGATAATCAAATCGGTTAGCCTGCGCAAGGACGGCACGACCGAGTCGAAGCAGACGGACATCAGCAACATGCTGAGGGTCGACAACGCCGGACACTTCGCACTGCTGGCCACCGGCACGGACCACATCAACACGCACGACTTCTACTACGACAAGGGCAAGGGTGGTCAAGCGCGAGACGTCTTCGACTACATGGGGAGCAGTTACGTCACCGCCAGGAACATCTACGCCAAGGGGACGTCCGACGACATCGTCAAACCCGGTAGCGACTCCTCCCTGGGGTTCACCAGGCCGGCGACCGACTTCTACGTCCGAAACATCATCGGCGACACGAACTGCAATCTCTTCCAGATCGGCAGCGAGACAGCCGACGACATCAGGAACGCCTACGTCGACAACATCTATGTGCTGGCCGGCAACAAGGCCGGTTTCTCCATCTCCACGAATGACGGCGCGACCGTCGAGAACATCTACCTGAACTCGGGTAAGACCGGACCGGTCCACCACCAGGCGCAGATGCGACGCACGGGAGCACCCTTCTTCATTTCGATCTCCAACCGGGGCCGGGTGATCGGCGGACAGGCGCAGCGAACGAAGTTCTGGGAGAACGGTGTGCAGCGGGACGAGTTGCTGAGCACCAACGTCAACATCGGGCATGTCCGCAACGTGCACATCAAGGACGTCAACATCGAGGAGGTCTACGGGGGCAGTCAGTACAGCGACCCCTCGAAGCGATGGGTTCCCTACACCAACCAGAACAAGGCGACGCCGATCATCGCCGGCTACAAGGTCGGTGAGGGCGGACCGGCCCTCCCGGACGGCCGCACCATCGGTTACGTCGAGAACGTCACGTTCGAGAACGTGAACGTGCTGGTGAAGGGCGGCAACAGCTACGAGGACTCGCAGGTCAGCCCTCCCGAGCTGGGCGTGGGTAAGTACAACGTCGCCGACTTCGGGGTGCAGCCCTCCTACGGGTTCTGGGCGCGGCACGTGCAGGGGTTGAGCTTCAGAAACGTGACGACGAACTTCGAGCGCAACGACGACCGCTACGCCTTCGTGCTCGACGACGTCAAGAACGCGGAACTCGACGGCCTGACGATGGTGAGGGGAAGGAACAACCCCAGCGTCATCGAATTGAAGAACGCCAGCAACATCACTGTCCGAAACTCCGCCTTCTACGACGGCACCTGGGGAAACGAGCTGACTCCACTCCAAGACCTCACCAACGTGACCGTTACGGACGCCCAGGCCTATCCGCCGAGAGTGAAGGACCCGCACAACACCGCCATCCAGCTCAAGCGGAGCGGCCACGAAAACGTGACAGACCTGAACACCGAAACGATGGTCGTCACGACGGTACTGGGATCCACCACGGCCGACCTGACCACGCAGATCGAGTCGACGGACGGCACCGCCCAGACGTATGCGGTCACCGATCCCGACGGCCGGCCGAGGAGCGCGGAAGCGTTGATCGACACCGGGGACACCCTGGCTGTCACTGCGGAAGACGGCACGACGCGAGCGGAGTACCGGATCGCCATCTCACCTGACCTGGTGATCGAGGGAGAGTCGCAACTCGGCTCGGTCGAGAGGAGCGTCCCCAGCATCACCCTGTCCACCTCCTCGACGAACGGGAGGACGTACCTGCAGACCAGTTCGGTGCCGGCCGGGGAGTGGATCCAGTTCCTCGTCGATGTTCCCGTCGCGGGGACCTACGACGTCTCGTACCAGTACAAAACAAACACGTCCGGAAGGGCGACGGTCCAGGCCTACGTGGACGGCGTCGCGAGCGGGGCAGCGGTCGACCAGAACAGCTCGACGGCCAACCAGTACATCCCGGTGAACTTGGGGCGAGTGACCTTCGCGAACGCCGGACAGCATCCGATCCGCTTTGAGGCCGTGAAACCAGGGTCGATCGTCATCGACTACATCAAGCTCACGAAGGTGGTCGGCGGACAAGCAGGTTGACGCGCCTCGCGGGATGGCACACCCAGGTCGGTGCCACTCCCGCTGCCCGGATGAGCTACGCCCAATCGTGATCATTCCGCTGGCGAGCCACATCGAGCAGATGGTCGAGGTCGGTTCGCGGCCGTCCGGTGGCCATCGCGAGCGCCCCGAGCGGGTCGGCCTGCCCGCGACCGGTCAGATCCTCGAAGACCGTGAGCAGGTCGGACTCGAAGCCGGCCGCGGCCCTGCCCCACGCCCTGGCCAGTTCGGCCAGCCGGCCCTCGACATAGCGGCGCACCATCACCTGGTACGCCCCGACGCTCGGCATCTCGTGGGCCTCGGCAACCAGGTCGTCGACCTGCCGGCCGATGCGGTGTGCGTTGGACCCAGCTACCGCATGGCCAGCGGGCGGCCCAGCTGGCCGGAGCGCGTCAGGTGTCTCGTCCGTCGACGATGCGGCGGAGGGCTGCGCCTGCGGTAGGGAATGCAAGTTGCAGTGTGTGTGCGGTGAGGCGGATGCCCCACCAGGTGAGGGCGACGAGGTAGCCGACGATTAGCGCGCCGTGGGTGTTGTTGGTGAAGACGATGGCGTAGCCGATGGCGAGGCCTGTTGCGGTGATGGTGCGGATGGTGCGGCTTCGGCTGGCGGTCAGGCCGGTGCCGACGCCGACAAGTGCCGCTCCGATGCTGCCGATGAGGCCTTCCATGCCGGTCAGGTCGACGGGCGCAGTGATCGTGAGCGCCGCTCGCATGAGGTAGATGCCGGCGACGGCGATGGCGGCGTGGATGATCGCCGGTCTGGTGCGCGCGAGCCAGGCGGGCAGGGCGTGGACCGGGATCCGGGGTGCGGCGGCGGCGATGACGGCGGCGCAGGCCGCGAGAGGTAGCGCGGAGCCGAGTGTCCATTTCAGGTATTGGCTGTAGTCGAATTGGACGGAGGTGCCGGTGGCGAGGCCGTAGAGGGCGGCGGTGACCGCGCCGCCGACGGCGGCGGCGAGGTATCCGCGCCGGATGAGGCTGCCGGCCGCGGGCTCGGGTGTTGCTGTGGTGGGTGTTCCGGCGAGCCAGGTGGTGGGGGCGAGGTGCGCGACGGCGAAGGCAGTGAGCATGGCGAGTGCGCCGGCGGTGCCCAACTGGGGTAGGGAGGTGCGGACGCCGACGACCCGGAGAGCGTAGGTGGCGGTGATGTCTGCGGTGAGGATTGCTTGGAGCAGCAGTGTGAGGGAGCAGGCGCCGAGAAGGAGGGCGCTGGTCAGGTCCCGGATGCGGAGTCGGACGCGTGGTAGCTGCGCGTTGGCGGCGGTGGGTGTGTGGTGGTGTGGCGCGGTGAGGGCCAGAGCGCCGTCGGCGAGGGCGTGGGAGTGGCCGGTAAGGGTGGTCGGGGTGCGGCCGCTGGCGGTGGCGAGGCGGTCTTGCAGGCCGGGTATCGCTTCGGCTTGCCGGAGGAAGGCGCTGCTGAGGTGTTGCCTGTCGATGTCGGCGGCGTCGAGGATGTCTCGGACCGCGTCGTGGACCCTGTTGAGGAGGGGCTGCGCGGCGACGGCGACGTCGTCGTGGGTGATGACCGCGGGCTTGCGGGGTGCGGGGAGTAGCACCGGCGCGCGATCCTGCGCCGTCAACAGCTGTCTGGCATGTCGGATGGATTCCAGCAGCGCTCGATTGTTTTGGTCCTGTGTGGGGTGAGCGATCTCGGTTCGCAGTGGGTCGTCGTCCTCGGTGGCCGCGTCAACGATTCGCTGGGCGAGAACCTGGTTCACGTCGCGGGGCAGGTCGATCGATCGGGTCGCCAGCTCGCGGTACCCGTCGGCGCTGACCTGGAGGATCGTCAGGGTGACCGGATGGCGGTCGGTCTGGCAGATCAGCATGCAGGCGCCGTCAGGTGTCGTGACCCCGTGGGTCCTGGTGTAGGCGGCCAGCGCTGCCGGCGCGGTGACCATGGCGGGGGCGGGCAGGCTGGCGTGGGCTGCCGCGTCGGTGAGTTGTCCTCTTCGGCGTGGTCCCCAGCTTGCCGGGATGGTCACGGTGAGTGTGGTGATCGGCTCACCGACCTGGCGGGCGGCCTGGTCGGCGACATGCCACAGTTGTGCGGCGAGCAGTTGCACGCCGTCGACCGGCTGGTCGGCCTCTTTTCTGCCGAGCAGGTCCAGCGGGTCGCTGACGAACTGGTGGTCCGCCGTCGGCTGGGAGGCTGCGGCCACCCCGACGTGAACGTGACCGGCAGGGTCGAGGGCGACGCCGTGCGGCATGACGAGACCACTGTCGAGCATGACGGGGATCCGGGCGCCGTGTCGGTCGACGGTGGCGGCGATGGCCGACGAACTGAGATCGATGGATAGGCGGACGCCCCCGCTTGGCATGTGCGGCAGTTTCTCCCGGCAGGGGAGTGGATCGTCAACCACCGTCCCGCGCAGTGATCTTTTGTGCGCGTATGGTGAGAATCCTTCTTGAGGAGATGGCCATCGACGGCCATTGTCGTGTATGCGGGAGGAAGATCAGCATCGGCGGATGGAGGCAGCGTGCCGCAGCAGTCCCCGAACAGAGGCAACCGGCTGGCCGAATATGTGCGTCCCACGGTTTATGCCCCACACGAATCGTCATCGCCCCGGCCGCCAGAGCGGCGGTCGGCTGCCGTTGGGGTAATCCGCGCCGTCGTGGGCGCTCTGGTCTTCCTGGTCGGGGTGCCGGCTCTGCTGTGGATCGTCGGTGGTGCCCCGGTGCGACGGTTGCCGACGTGGCCGCAGGTTGTCACCTGGTTCGACGAGCCCAGCGGGCGATTCACCCCGGAGGTGCTTACTGGCGCAGCCATCTGGATGCTGTGGCTGTTCTGGGCAGCGTGCGCGCTGCTCCTGACCGCAGAGCTGCTCGCGGTGTTGACCCGGTGGCGGATCCCAGCGCTGCGGCTTCCGGCACCGCTACACCGGCTCGTGTTCGGCCTTGCCGGAACCGCCGCGATCGCCGTCACCTCCGTCGGACCCCTCAACACGGGGGAGGACGGTGACAGGTCGGCGGCCGTCGTCGCCTCCGCCGACAGCACCGGCGTGATTCCTCGACAAGCCGTCGCGCGAGGACCCGCGCTGATCCACGTCGCCGACACCCGCTACGTCTACACCGTTGAGCGGCACGACACCCTGTCCAAGATCGCCAAGGAGTGGCTCGGCGACGCCAAGAGGTGGCCGGAGATCTGCCGCTTGAACAAGCACCGCCACTTCCCTCAAGTCGGTGGCACCCTGCGCGACTGCAGCCTCATCTACCCCGGCTGGGAACTGCGGCTCCCCGCCGACGCCCGCCCGCCGAACGGTGCCACACCGGCGACGCCGCGCGCTGCGCCAACGCCACCGCCGGTGACCGCGGCTCCTTCGGCATCGCCGAGTGCCGCCCCAGACTCGCCGAGTCCCACAGTGCCGCCCGCCACGACCGAACAAGAAGCAGCAGCAATCCCCAGCAGCACACCGACGGCCACCCCGAGCCCGCCAGAGTCCACATCGCCCACCCGACCTGCGACCCCCACCCCCACCGCGTCAGCGTCGCCGTCCACCTCGCCGGGCATCAGCGACACGCAAAGCCCGACCGTGGCAACCGACGAGCACGGCGTGCAGCTATCACCGTCCAACTGGCTGCCCTGGTCACTCGCCGCCGCGATCAGCGCTGCCGCCGTGCTGGTCTGGGCACAACGCCGCCGCCGATACACCGGCGAGCCCGCAGCCCACCCACTCACGCAGCTACCACCACCGGTGCGCCACCTGCGCCGCGCCGTGACCCGCAACCCCGAACTGCCAAATCCGAACAACACCGAGCCGCCCGCACTCGTGCCCGACCTCGCACCGCTGCCACCCGGCGGCACCGGCATCGTCGGCAACGGCGCGCACGCCGCCGCCCGCGCCACCCTCGTCGCCGTCCTGGCATCCGGCGGCCCGCACCACCCCGACGCCCGCGGCGAAGTCATCATCGACGCCGCCACCCTGGAAACACTGCTCGGCCCCAACACCACGGCCCTCAGGCCATGGCCACGGCTCCACGTCACCGACAGCGTCGACGACGCGCTCACCGTGATCGAGGCCAAACTCTTGCACCGCAGCCGCATCCTCGACGAGCACGCCCTCACGGATCTGGACACCCTGCGCCAACATGCGCCCGACGAGGAAGCGCTGCCGCCGACCATGCTCATCACCGAAACCCCGCCCGCCGGCGCCCGCATGCGCACCAAGACCGCGCTCGCCCTCGGCGGCGACCTGCACGTGTCCGCCCTGCTGCTCGGCGAGTGGGCCTACGGCGCCACCGTCGAGGTCAGTCCGGACGGCCACACCACACTCGTGTCGGGCCAGGCGGCCGAGCCGCTGCCACCGCGCCTGCCCGTACTTGAGCCCGACCCGGCGATCCACATCCTCACCACGCTGCGGGAGGCGCAGACCGGGGAACCACCCGCCGTCGCCTCACCCGCTCTACCAGTCACGGTCGTCCCACTGCACGCCAACCGAACCGACACCGAGCCAGCCGACCAGCCTGCCCCCGTCACCACGCAGTCCGCCCCTGCCGTCACCGGCAAAGCGCAGCTGCGGGTGCTCGGGCAGCCGCACATCGACAACATCACCCAACCCGGCCGGCCGCTCCGCGCCAAAGCCCTCGAACTCGCCGTATTCCTCGCCTGCCACCCCGACGGAGTCACCACCCGCGAGATCGGCGAATACCTCGAACCCGACGCCCGCATCAGCCAAGCCGACCAACGCGTACACACCAACGCGAGCAACCTGCGACACGTCCTCGGCCGCGCCGGCACCGCCGAGACGAAGAACGCCTACCTCATCAAGACCACCGGACGCTACCGGCTCGACCCAGCCACCATCGACGTCGACGTCTGGACGCTGCGCGACCTCCTACGGGCCGCAGCCATCGCCACCGGCCAACGCCGCCGCGAACTACTCACCGCCGCCTGCGACCTCTACACCGCACCCCTCGCAGAAGGCCAAGAATACGAATGGCTCCAGCCACACCGCGAGACCGTACGCCGCTGGGGCACCGAAGCCCACCTACTACTCGCCGACGACCTGCTCGACACCGACCCGCAGGCCGCATCCGACCTACTCACCAAGGCCATCGACCTGGACCGCTACAACGAAACCCTCTACACCCGCGCCATGCACGCCCGCCACGCCCTCGGCGACGCCGACGGCATCCGCACCCTCCAACGCGCCCTGGCCAAAGCCCTCGCCGACCTCGACGCTGAACCCCAAGAATCGACCATCACGCAGGCGAACCAGCTATGCAGAAGCCTGGCCACGCAGTGAGAGCACCACCGCGCCCTGGCGCACCGCCAGCCGGCACCCGGAATTCCCGGTCAAGCTGGCGTGACGAGGCACCAGCTCGGTCACGCGCCCGCAAGGTTGGCCCGGACGGCGGCCAAGTAGCGCCGGGCCGTCCTCGGCGCACGGCCAATCTCGACGGCCACGTCCTCAGCGGTCACGCCCGGCCGGTCCGCCACGATGGCGGCCACCTTCGCGGTCATGTCGTCGACCGTGTCCGCCTGGCGAGGCCGGGGCATGACGCTTTGTTCCGCCTCTACGGGCGGGCCGGGCCGCAGCGCTGTTTGTATCCGTCGCTGCCACGCCGGGTGGCGCCGTAACTTCTTGTTCACGCCACTGCCCGGCGGTGTCGGCGTGCAGAAGGCGATCAACCATGAGCATGGCTTCCGGCTCCGTCTCGAACGCCCACCGCATCACCTTCCCCGTCTCGGTGTCCCCGGCGCGGCCGAACACCTTCCAGCGCGTCTCGCGGACGAGCCACACGTCGCGGCGCGCCAGGCGCCCCCAGACGCCGTTCCACCACCTCCGGGCCACCTCTTCCACACCGTTATCGTACGCATGTTCGATAGGCTGGCGAGTTGGGGTGACACGACCAAGCCTGCGTACAGCGGTGGGAGCGGGTCATTCGCAGCGGTCGTCGGCGCCTCGTCCGTACGGCTCGCAGCAGTCGGGGCGGTGCCGGTAGGCCCGTAGATCGCGGCCGTTCCGGTGGCCGTGCTCGGTGGTGATCTCGTACAGGCAGGCCTGCCACACGACGGTTTCCCCGCTGCCGGGCAGCACCTGGCCGTCACCTGGCCCGCCGCGTAGCAGCACGTCCACGCTCCGACGGTACGTGCTTGGCGAAGGCGGGGCGCGGCGTACGAGACTCTGTCGTCGGACTCGGGTGGGAGCTTGGGGTGGCGCGGTCCCCGCAATTGTTCGCTGCGGGGGCCGGTCGTCGGTGGCCTGCGGCCGGGGCTGCTCCACCTCCACGTGGCCGTGATCAGCAGCCGAGCGGTGGCCTCGCCGACCGGATCAGGTTCGCCTTCGGCGCCCGTCGCTCGCCAGCCCGGGATCGCGTGCTGTATAGAACTTTGGCCGCTGTGGAAAACGCCCTGATCATGACCGAATGTGCTAGCACCCCACCAGGCGGTTGTCGCCGCGGTATGCCGACCGGGTTTCACGAGCGAGCACTGCCTGGATCCCATCCGGCCGCCCGAATGCTGGCACCTTCAAAGGTGACAACGGTGGTACGTGGCCCCGAATCAGTCCGCGCAGATTGGTCTGACGTGCTTTGAACAGGAGGAGCGCATCCTCCGTCGCCGGATCGTCCAGCGATAGCGGTGCTGTGACCACTGCGGCATTCGTTGTCCCGGATCTCCGCCCGAGGCGAGCCGGCTCCCTTCCACGATGATGTGGGGGGCGGAGATGAGCGGGGCTCGTGGGCGGGGCTGGAGGTGAGTTCCGGCCGGGCGCGGGTGGGTGCGGCGGCGGAACCGGTGCTGCGTCGGCCGGTTGCGCCGATGCTCGCTGCACCGGTTGATGCGGTGCCGGAGGGCCGGGATCTGGTGCACGAGCCGAAGTGGGATGGGTGGCGAGCGATTGCCTTCCGCGAGGCGGGCGGGGTGTATTTGCAGTCGCGGGCCGGGCGGAACCTGACGACCTACTTCCCGGACATCACCCGCGCGATCCGGGCGGTCATCCCGCCCGGCGTGGTGCTCGACGGTGAGCTGATCGTCTGGGAGCGTGGCCGGACCAACTTCGCGCAGCTGCAGCGGCGCGTCACCGCCGGCCGCGCTGTGTTGCGCGTGGCGCGGGAGTGCCCTGCTCATTACGTGCTGTTCGATCTGCTCGCCGACGTCGGCGGTCGCGTGATCCTGAACCTGCCGCTGGCGCAGCGTCGGGCCCGGCTGGAGCGGCTGCTCGCCGGCGTCCCGGCGCAGCTCACCGTGACCCCGCAGACGGCCGACATGCGGGAGGTGTCGGACTGGCTGCTGAACTGGACCGTCGCCGTGGGGATCGAGGGCGTGGTCAGCAAGCGCCTGGCCGGCCGGTACGAGCCCGGCCGCCGCGGCTGGTCGAAGTTCCGTACCCGCATCGTCACCGAGGCCATCGTCGGCGGGGTTACTGGCAGCATCAGCCGCCCGGAGACCCTGCTGCTCGGCCGATTCGACCGGCGGGAACGGCTGCGGTACACCGGCCGCTCCCACCCACTGACCACCGATCAGCGGGCGGCGCTGGCCGAACAGCTCTCACCGCCACGCATGCCGCGCCGTGGCGCGGTCGCACACCCGTGGCCGAATCCACTGCCGGCGTCCTGGTCCGGCCAGTTGGACCGGCCAGAGCCGCTGCCGTACGGGCAGGTGGAGCCCAGCGTGGTAGCGGAGATCGACGCCGACGTGGCGTTCGAACACGGACGCTGGCGCCACCGCGTGCGCTACGCGCGGCACCGGCCGGACCTGTCGGTCTATGACGTGCCGCTGCTGCTCGGCGAGGAGCAGGGCTACTACGGCGACCCGGGGTGAGCAACCGCGGGCCTGCCGATGAGCAGCAGGTGCATCTGGATCCGCTGCAGTCACGCCCTGATCATCAGGTGTTGTGTGGACGACCGAAGGTCACGCGATGGCCGTTGTGGGGTTCGAGAACCTCGTCGCGTGCGCTGAGCTGGGTCTTTATGTGGCTCGTTTGTACTCGTAGATGAGTCCGCCGAGGATGGTCGGCGTTCGATCGGCCGGTGGGCAAGGTTGACGATGGGGCGGTCGGAGCGTGGAGGCTGCAACTGCAGTGCCGCTCACCGACGATGAGCATGCGGTCGCTGACCTCGCTGCGGACGGTGCGGACAAACCGTTCGGCGTAGGCGTTCGCGCGACGGCTGCGCGGCGGGTTCTTGCAGACGGTGATGTCGGCGTCGGCCAGTACGGCGTCGAAGGTGGCGGTGAATTGGCTGGCCCGGTCCCGGATCAGCACCTCGACCTGGTCGGCCCGGTCGGCCAGGTCAATGAGCAGGTTCCGGGCCTGCTGGACGGTCCACGGCCCGTCGGGGTTGGCGGTGACGCCGAGGATGTGCACGTACCGGTTGCCGACTTCCATCACGAAGAACACGTACAGGCGTTGAGGGTGAGCGCGTAGTCCACATGGAGGAAGTCGCAGGCGAGGATGTTCGACGCCTGGGTGCGGAGGAAGCTTCGCCAGGTGGTGGGGTCTCGGCGCGGCGGTGCTGGCGGTATGCCCAGACGTTGGAGGATCCGGCGGATCGTGGAGGCGCCGATACGATGCCCGAGGCCACGAGGCCAGCGGCCCCGCTTTCAAGACCCTGCTGACCCTGCTCACCGGTCGACCCATGACCGCTTCCTCAACTCGGAACAAATGAGCAGAGGATGGCGCGGCCAGCGTCGTTATGCCGACATCGCGGAGCAGATCACCTTACGCCGCGACGACTCCAGCAGCGACGTGCGGCGGGTCGCGGAGCAGAAGGGTGTCCGTCCCGAGCTCACCGAGGCGACGGTGGTTGTCTCCGGCGATCGTGGTGTTGGTAACGCGGACAGTACGCTGATGGAGGAGTTGGCTGATCTGCTTGGCGGTGCGGTCGGGGCGTCCCGCGCGGCGGTCGATTCTGGTTTCTACCCGCATCAGTTCCAGGTGGGTCAGACCGGTAAGAGCGTCTCCCCGCAGATGTACGTCGCGTTGGGTATCTCCGGCGCGATCCAGCATCGGGCCGGCATGCAAACCTCGAAGCCCATCGTCGCGGTGAACAAGGACGCTGAGCACCCATCTTCGAACTGGCCGACTACGGCGTGGTCGGCGACCTGTTCAAAGTCGTCCCCCAGGCCACCGACGAGATCCGCAAGCGCAATGCCGGATCTGGATCCGGACCGGTGGACCGGGTCTCTCCCTACCGACTAGCTGACGGTTCGTCTGGTACGTCGACCGTCGGTACGGTATGACCGGCCGCATGCACGGCGGATGTTGCGCTCTGGTCAACATGCAGCCGCATCGCCTGCTCGGCCCGGTCGGGGTCGCCACTGGCCAGCGCCTCGTAGATCGCCTGGTGCTCGGCCACCGCTTGGTCTGGCCGGCCTGGTTCCCGTGTGGACAGTGATCGGTAGCGGTCGACGTGGCCCCGGATCTGGTGCAGTAGTTGCTCGCACCAGCGGTTCTCCGCGATTTCGGCGATCCGGGCGTGGAACTCCCGGCCGATGCGCAGCACCTCGGTCTCGTCGCCGCGTAGCCGGTGCATCAGGTTGATCAGTCGGGTCAGCGTGTCGAGGTCCGGCTGGGTCATCCGGGTGCAGGCGTCCCGGGCCAGTAGTCCCTCGAGGCGGGCCCGGATGTCGTAGACCCGGCGGATGTCGGCCGGGTCGAGCGGGGCCACCCGGGACCCGCCGGTGGGCAACTGGTCGACCAGACCTTCGGCGATCAGCAGCCGGAGCGCCTCGCGCACCGGGGTCCGGCTGACGCCCAGCGTGCGGGCAAGCTCCGGCTCGGTGAGCCGGCCGCCCGGTTCGAACTCACCTGAAATGATCTTGGCGCGCATCAACTCGTACACCGCCTGCGCGCCGGACTGCCGCCGCAGATTCGCCTGCCCTCTGGTCACCGTCTCATCCTGCCATGACTCGTTGCCCGTTGCACTATTGCATACAAGTACCCACGGCGTTACGGTCTCGTTCTCAGCCGGAGAAGTTCCTGGTCCGGCCCGCAAGCGAGGGAGAGCGCCGTTGTCCATGAGTCCCGCCCAGCAGTTGCGTGCCCGGTTGGCCGGCCCAGGGATCGTCGTCGCGCCCGGCGTCTACGACGGGCTGTCAGCGCGGATCGCCGCCCTCGCCGGCTTCGAGGCGGTGTACGTCAGCGGCGGCGCGGTGGCCCGCAGCAGCGGCGTGCCGGACCTCGGACTGCTGACCATGACCGAAGTGCTGGGCCGGCTGCGCGAGGTGGTCGACGCGGTCGACGTGCCGGTCATCGCGGACGCCGACACCGGGTACGGCAACGCGCTCAACGTGCGCCGCACCGTACGGGAGTTCGCCCGGCTGGGCGCGGCGGCGCTGCACCTGGAGGACCAGGTCACCCCGAAACGCTGTGGACACTACGAGGACAAGCAACTCATCTCCGTCGACGAGATGACCGGCAAGGTCCGGGCCGCGGCCGACGCCCGCGGCGACGACGGCCCACTGCTCATCGTCCGCACCGACGCGATCGCGGCGGAGGGCTTCGACGCCGCGGTCGCCCGCGCCCACGCCTATGTCGGGGCCGGCGCCGAGATGCTGTTCATCGAGGCGCCCACCTCGGTGGCACAGATCGAGCGGGTGGCCGACGAACTGCCCGTACCCCTGCTGATCAACATGTTCGCCGGCGGGAAGACACCCCTGATGAACGCGCAGGACCTGGCGCGGCTCGGCTTCAAGCTGATGATCGCGCCGTCCGACCTGCAACGCGCGGCCATCCGAGCGATGCAGGACACCGCCCGGGAGCTGCGCGAGAGCGGCTCCACCGACCGGCTGGCCGACCGGATGGCAACCTTCACCGAGCGTGACGACCTCATCGGCCTGCCCCGCTACCGCGAACTCGAATCTCGCTACGCCTAACGACCCCTGCCACTCCTTCATCCCCCAAAGGAGAAGCACCATGCGCATCACCAGAACCGGCACCATCGCGGCCGTGTTGGCCGCGCTCGTCGCGACCGTCTCCGCATGCGGCGGCGGGTCCGCCAAGAGCGGCGGCGATCAGGGCGCGAAGCAACTCGCCCGGCTCAACATCATCGCCCCGGCCGCGCCCGGCAGCGGCTGGGACCAGACCGCCCGGGCCGTACAGGACTCGCTGCAGAAGGCCGACCTGGCCCGCCAGGTCGAGGTGACCAACGTCCCCGGCGCCTCCGGAACCGTGGCGCTCGCCCAGGTGGCGCCGCAGAAGGGCAAGAAGGACCTGCTCATCATGTCCGGGCTGGCCATGATGAGCGGCGTCCTCACGAACGGCACGGATGTGACCCTGGACGACCTCACGCCGGTGGCCCGGCTGATCGGGGAGTACGAGACGATCGTGGTGCCGGCGAACTCGCCGTATCAGAAGCTCGATGACCTTCTCGCCGCGATCAAGGCGGACCCGAAGAAGGTCCCGATCGCCGGCGGCTCGGCCGGCAGCGCCGACCAGATCTTCATCGGCCTGCTCGCCAAGGCGGCCGGGATCGACCCGGCCAAGGTGAACTACGTGCCGTTCTCAGGCGGCGGCGAGGCCACCACCGCGCTGCTGGGCAACAAGGTCGCCGCGGGCGTCGCGGGCACCGGCGAGTTCCAGGAGCAGGTGAAGGCCGGCAAGCTGCGGGCGCTGGTGGTCTCCGCCGCGAAGCCGGTGGAGAGCATGCCGGGCGTGCCGACCATCGCCGACGCCGGCCACCCGGACATCGAGTTCTACAACTGGCGCTCGATCATGGCGCCGTCCCGCCTGACGGATGAGCAGAAGAAGGCGTACGTCGACGCCGTCACTGCCATGCACTCCTCAGCGGGGTGGCAGGCCACGCTGAAGGAACGGGCCTGGGAGGACACCTTCCTGGCCGGTGACGAGTTCGGCACCTGGCTTGGCCAGGAGCAGACCCGGGTCAGCGGCGTCCTGACCGAACTCGGACTGGTGAAGTGACCTCCCTCAGCGACCAGCCCGACACCCCCCGCCCGGTCGATGGTCCGCCCCCGGTCGGCGGTACCCCGCCGACCGGGGCGGCCCGGGGCCGGATCGCGTGGGGTGAACTCGCGTTCGGCGTACTCCTGTCGGCGGTCGCGGTGACCGTGCTGGTCGACGCGGCCGGACTGCCCGCCTCGACGTCGGCCTCCGGCGTCGGCCCGGCGTTCTTCCCAACCATCGTCGGGGTCGCCCTGCTCACCGTCGCCGCCGCCCTGATCGTCGCGGTGCTCCGGGGCCACCGGGGCACCCCCGACGAGGGCGAGGGTGACGTAGACCCGTCCCACACCCAGGTCCGTCCGGCGCTGCTCGTGGTCGGCGCGGTCCTCGCCCACGGGCTGCTGCTCGACCTGGCCGGCTACCTCGTCGCGGCGTTCGTCGCGTTCTGGGGCATCGCGTACGCGCTGGGCGCGCGCCACCCGGTCCGTACCCCGGTGATCTCACTCGCCGTGGCGGCGGTCGTCTACCTCGGCTTCACCTACGGCCTCGGCATCGACCTGCCTGCGGGCCCGCTGGAAGGGATCGGCTGATGGACGGAATCAGCGAGCTGCTCGCGGGCTTCGCGGTCGCCCTCACCCTGGCCAACCTCGGCTACGCGCTGGTCGGCACGATCGTCGGCACGATGATCGGGGTGCTGCCCGGCATCGGGCCGGCACTCACCATCGCCCTGCTGCTGCCGCTGACATACGGCCTTGAACCGTCCGGCGCGTTCATCATGTTCGCCGGCATCTACTACGGCGCGATGTACGGCGGCTCCACCACGTCCATCCTGCTCAAGACCCCCGGCGAGTCCGGCTCGATCATCACCGCGATCGACGGCAACAAGATGGCCCGGGCCGGCCGGGGAGCCGCCGCCCTCGCCACCGCCGCGATCGGCTCGTTCCTCGCCGGCACCATCGCCACCGGCCTGCTGGCCGTGGCCGCACCGAGGATCGTCGATCTGGCCGTACGCCTCGGCGCCCCCGACTACCTGGCGCTGATGGTGCTGGCCTTCATGTGCGTGGGTTCCCTGCTCGGCGGGTCGATGCTGCGCGGCTTCGCCAGCCTCGGCCTCGGCCTGGCCATCGGCCTGGTCGGCATCGACTTCCAGAGCGGGCAGGCGCGGCTCGACTTCGGGCTCGTCCGGCTCCTCGACGGCATCGACACCGTGCTGCTCATCGTCGGGCTGTTCGCCATCGGTGAGGTGCTCTACGTCGCCGCGCACCAGCAGGCCAGCACCTTCGGCATCGCCTCGGTCGCCGGCCAGCGGTGGATGACCCGGGAGGACTGGCGCCGGTCGTGGAAGCCGTGGCTGCGCGGCACGGCGATCGGCTTCCCGCTCGGCACCATTCCGGCCGGCGGCTCGGAGGTCCCCACGTTCCTGTCGTACTCACTGGAGCGCCGGCTGTCCAGGCGGCCGGAGGAGTTCGGCAACGGCGCGATCGAGGGCGTCGCCGGGCCGGAGGCGGCGAACAACGCCAACGCCGCGGGCGCGCTGGTCCCGCTGCTCACCCTGGGCATCCCCACCTCCGCAACCGCCGCGGTGATCCTGGTGGCCTTCCAGCAGTACGGCATCCAGCCCGGCCCGCAGCTCCTGGACACCGAGCCGGCGTTGGTCTGGGGACTGATCGCCAGCCTGTTCATCGGCAACGCGATCCTGCTCGTGCTCAACCTGCCGCTGGTCGGGCTGTGGGTAAAGATGTTGCACATCCCCAAGCCCTACCTGTACGCCGGCATCGGCCTGTGCGCCCTGGTCGGCGCGTACGCGGTCAACGGCTCGTCGTTCGACGTCTACCTGCTGCTGGTGGTCGGCGTCCTGGGTTACTTCATGCGTCGCTTCGGCTTCCCGATCGCCCCGCTCATCGTGGGCGCCATCCTGGGCCCGCTCGCCGAGTTGCAACTGCGCCGGGCGCTGGACATCGCTGGCGGCGACCTGACCACCCTGGTCAGCACCCCGTTCACCGTGACGGTCTACAGCCTCCTGCTGCTCGTGCTGTGCATCCCGGCACTGCTGCGGCTGCGGACCCGGCGGGCCCAGCAGGCCGCCGGCGTCCCGACCCCCGACCGCGAATCCTCCACCGTCTAGCACGATCCGATAGGAGAGCTGATGTCCGCCGCCTACGACGACGTTCTGGTACAGATAGCCGAGTATGCCGCCCACCCGGAGCGGATCGAATCCGAGCTAGCCCTGCGAACCGCCCACCTGTCCTTCCTCGACGCCACCGCCTGCGCCTTCCTCGGGCTGGCCGACGCCGAGTGCCGGCGGACCGCAGAGCCGCTGTTCCCGACCGCCGCGCCGCACCCCAGCCGGGTGCTGGCGACCGGCTACGCCACCGACCCGGTGCAGGCCGCGTTCAGCACCGGCACGCTGATCCGCTGGCTGGACTTCAACGACACCTGGCTGGCTCTGGAGTGGGGCCACCCGTCGGACAACCTGGCCGCCATCCTGCCGCTGGCCGACCACCTCGCCCAGCGGGCACGGGCCACCGGCAGCACCCCGCCGACCGTACGCGACGTGCTGGTCGCCATGATCCAGGCGCACGAGATCCAGGGTGTGCTGGCCCTCGGCACCGCGCTCAACCGGCACGGGCTGGACCACGTCGCGTACGTCCGGATCGCCTCGACCGCGGTGGCCACACGGCTGCTCGGCGGTTCCGAGGAGGACATCCGGCGGGCGCTCGGGCACGCCTGGGTCGACGGCGGTGCGCTGCGCGCGTACCGGCACACGCCGAACGTAACCTGGCGTAAGTCCTGGGCGGCCGGTGACGCGGCCAGCCGGGCGGTCCGGCTGGCCTACCTCGCGCTGCGCGGCGCGGAGAGCCCGCGTACCCCGCTGACCGCCAAGGGCTGGGGCTTCCAGGACTCGCTGCTCGGCGGGCACCAGGTCACCCTGCCGCAGCCGCTGGGCAGCTACGTGATGGAGAACGTGCTGCTCAAGCCGTGGTTCCCGGCCGAGTACCACGGCCAGACAGCGGTGGAAGCCGCCTTCCGGCTCGCGCCGACGGTAGGCGACCGGGTCACCGCGATCGACCGGATCGAGATCCGAACGCATGAGGCGGCGGTCCGGATCATCGACAAGACCGGACCGTTGGCCAACCCGGCCGACCGGGATCACTGCCTGCAGTACATGGTGGCCATCGCCCTGCTGCACGGCCGACTCGACGAGGAGCACTACACCGACGAGGCGGCGGCCGACCCCCGGGTGGACGCGCTACGGGAGCGGATGATCGTCACCGAGGACCCGGAGTACAGCCGCGCCTACCTCGACCCCGCCGAGCGGGCGGTGGCCAACGCGCTGCGGATCACCTTCTCCGACGGCACCGACACCGGCTGGCAGGAAATCCGCATCCCGATCGGCCACCCGCGACGCCGGCCCGAGGCCGAGCCGCTGGTGCGAGACAAGCTGCGTCGCGGGCTCCGCGCGGCGCTGGACGCCGAGCGCGCGGAACTGGTGGCTGAGCGCCTCGCCGACTGGGGCGGCCTGCTCGACACGCCAGCCGACGACCTGCTCGAACTACTCGTCGTGCGCTGACGGTGTGCCCACGCGCCGCGGTCGCCGTCTCCGCCGCGCACGGCCGGTCCGGACCGTGGCGCGGCCGTCACCGTCACGGGCCTCAGCGAGAAGCCGTGACCGGTGGTGCGGCCGCCCGGCCGCACCACCGGTCGTGGCGGTCCGCGCTGGTTCGCTGAAGGGATATGTCTGACCATCGGTCTGAGTAGTGTGCGGCCCGGCGGCGCCAGCCTGACGGCCATGACGTCCGGCTCGGTCCAGATCCACTACTGACGAAATACCTATGTGATTGCGGGGCCGGGCGTCCGTCCGGCCCCGCAACCACTGCGAGGGGCGATGACTGAACCACTGGGCAGCGTCGAGGCCCTGCTACCGCCAGAGCTCGAGTGCAGGTGGTCGCCCGAGTCGTACGCCGGGAGGAGCCGCAGCGGCTGACCGGGGTCGCGGGTCGCGGCGTCGAAGTCGACGAACTCGTCCGTGCCACGGATCCACTCGTTGACCGCGGCCCGGACGGCCTCCCGCTCGGGCGTCCACTTGTGCCAGCCCTGAAACGGAAGGATCCTGCCGCCGACGACCCGCAGCCCGCGGTCGTGGGCCCTCAGCGCGATCTGCCGGTACGCGGCGATCAGCTGCCCCGGGTCGTACTCCGAGGGGTCCTGCTGGATGTCGTTGATGCCTTCGAGCACCACGACGGTGCGCACCCCGGTCCGGGCCAGCACGTCGCGCTCCAGACGAGCCAGCGCGTTCACGCCCTGTCCCGGGTTGCCGGCGTCGAGCAGCAGCCGGTTTCCGCCGATGCCGGCGTTGAGCACCCCGAACCGTTCCTCGAGCGGGCCGGCCAGCATCCGGGCGGCGAGCCGGTCGGGCCAACGGCGGTCGGCGTCGGGGGTGGAGCCGGTGCCGTCGGTGATGGAGTCGCCGAAGCAGACCACCCCCCGTCCACCTCGGTCCAGACGTCCACGCCGGCCAGGATCCAGAAGGAGGTTCTACGCCGGGAGAAGGCGGCGCCGCTGGCGACGTCGGTGAGTGCGCCATCCGCCAGCCAGCCGGTCGAATGGGCGCTCTCGTGGTAGGTCAGCGGGCCGGTCGGACCGGGCAGGTGGCTGCTGACGATCAGATCGCCGCCGGTGGGCACGGCGAACCGGACCGGGTCGGAGACAATCTCGGCGCCGGGTGGTATCCGGACGTTGGGCGAGCCGCAGAAGGTGACCGGCTTCAGCGTCGTCGGATCGACGTCGCCGGGCCGGGCACCGGGACGGGCGAGCGTGGTGGTGCGGATCGCCAGCGGGGCGCTGCCGTAGCCGTTGCTCAGGCGCAGTCGCATCGTGTCGCCACCGATCGAGACGCGGACGCGTTGGCGCAGCGTGACGTCGGTGTACCCGACCGGCCAGTAGAGCTGGGGCAATTGCGGCTGAGCCAGGGGCGTCCTGCCGCCGTGGGCTTGTGACAGTGAGGTCGCCGTGGCAGCGGCATGGGCTCCGATGCGGGTCCATGCCGCGCTGGCGTCGAACCGTTCACCTGCGCTCGATCGCCTCCGAACGGCAGGGGACGCAGCGGCCAGCGGGCTGACCAATATGGCCAGGACGCTGGCACCGGCCGCCGGCGTTTGGCGTGGCCGCGCGCCGCCAGTCGGCCCCGGCTGGCGCCGGAGCCCGCCGGCTCGTCGGCAGAAGCCGCCGCCACCCCGCAGCGCTCACGGGCGCGTCACCCTTCAATTGGTCTTCAGTACTTCGGGTGACACTCTGGCTGTCACCCTCGGCAGGCGAATGTGTCACCCCCGACGCTTGTTCTGTCACCCCCGCTTCGGTTGTGGCCCGTCGATCCGGGTGCACCAGTCGATAGACGCGGGTGGTGATGCCGGTGACCTTCGACACGACGAGACGACCCAGTTGTACAAGCTTGGCCAGGCATCGTTGCACTGTGCGCTCGGAGCAGCCGACGTACTCGGCGAGGGTGGCCACGGATGGCCAGGCGTTGCCCTCATGGTTGGCGTGGGCGGCGATGGCGATGGCCACCGCTCGCTCGTTCTTCCCAAGATCTTTCGTGGTGAGCAGGACAGCCTTGACGGCTTGACTCATGGCTTGCGGATCTCCGTCCGTCAGGGTCCGCGGCGCGCGTCGTGGCGCCCCGGGCCGATCTCTGGGTTGACACCGCCGGCACTTCCGGTGCGGCGGTGCGATACGTAGGCGAACGTCCGTTGCGGCGGCGCTTCTCACCGCGGCCCGGGAATCTGTCGAGGATCGGCGTGAGAGCCTGCTCCTGGCAGCCGCGGCGGCGGGCATACCGGCTACCTGAGGATGGCGGTGAAGGCGGGTCTTGCGATCGCCCACGGCAGGGGCCTACGGCGGAGCTTGTGGGCCCAGCCCAGGACTAGCCATCGCAACCCGCCTCTTCGTCAGCGAGCCCTGTCGGGCCGTTTGGTGATGTTGTGGACCGTCGCCGATGGATCAGCCACCGGCGGACCTGATTCCCGCTCAATCCGTTGCCGGGGTCAAGCCACGTCGGCCGGGATCGCCGGCGGACGTCATCGGCGCCGCAAATCAGCTGCTGAGCCAGACGACGCACGGGTTCGGGCAGCTGGGCGCACTGCTGGACCCGGCCGCCGACCTGGTGCTGGCGTCACCGCACCGCACTCCACCGCAGGTCGGCGCTCAATCAGCCCTCATCTGACGGGGCGACGATGCGACGAAGTGTGGCGATCTGATTGATCCAGCTGCTCAGCCGAGTGATCCTCACGGCGTCGCCGGTCTTCGGGGCTTGGATGACAAGTCCCTCGCCGAGGTACATGCCGACGTGACGTGGGTAGGCCATGGTGCCTTGGCTACCGGGAATGAGGATGAGGTCGCCCGGGAGCAGGAGCGCCGGGTCGGTTACGGGCTTTCCGGCGTTGGCCTGGTCGGTGGTGACTCGGGGGATCGAGATGCCGGCCGCTCGGTACGCCGACTGCATGAGGGACGAGCAGTCGCACTGTTTGTCGGGGTCGCCGGAGTGGGGGTCGGTGCATGATCCGCCGAAGTGGTACGGGGTGCCGAGTTGGTTTACGGCCCAGAAGATGGCGGTCGTGACGGCGGGCGGGGTGTTGGAGGGGAGCGTGAACCCGTCCGGGAGGGCGGCGAGCGCGTCGGTGGCGCAGTCCGCGAGGGTGCTGGTCAGCTGCTCCACCAGGTGCAGAGCGTCGTCGGTCCACTTGGCGTACGCGTCGGGGAAGGCCGAGGCCTGGACCGCCTGGGCGGCCTGGGTGAGGGGCGTCGACTCCCAGCCGGGAATGGTGAGGAGCTTGTCGAAGAATTTGCCTGCCTGGTAGGCGGGCTCGGACAGTTGCGCGACGCTGCCCCAGCCCTGGCTTGGGCGCTGCTGGAACACCCCGATGGAGTCGTGGTCGTTGCTGTCGCCGAGGTGGGGCAGGTTGCGCAGGCCTGATTCCTGCATGGCGGTGGCGACGGCGATGACCCAGCCCCAGCGGGGTGTGCCTTTGGCGACGCCGACGTCGATGATGGTGGCGGCGATCTCCAGCTGTTCGGTGTCCCACCTACCGGTGCCGGGTGGCTGCCCGGAGGGGCGCACGGCGGGAGCGGCGACGATGCCGCACCGGCCGGAGCCGCCGCCCATGACGGCCGACAGCAGCAGCATGGGCACGCCGAAGCACGCGACGATGACGACGGCGATGACGCCGATGATGACCTTGGTCATGTGGTGATTGACTCCCGTTCAAACAGAAAGGGCCGGTGTCCGCGCGGGTGCGCGCGGTGCATAGCTCTCCTCGGGTCGTGAAACACAAAAGGGCGTGGGCCGCCGCGCGGGCGGCCCACCTTGAGCGGTCGGGTCAGTTGATGGAGGTTGGGAGTGCGTGGGCGGCTTGGCGTAGGAGGTGCTCGATGATCACGCTGGCGTCGTAGAAGTCGTGCTGGCTGTCGATTTCTGCGGCGGCGGCAGGCCGCCCGCACACCGACTGCCGTCGGTGGCGGGGGTGGCGGATGTGGCAGCTCAACGGCTGCCTGCCCGACCCGATCCCCACCTGGTCGTGCTCGGCTGTGCCATGGGGCGTGTCCCTTCCTTTGCGGGCCGGGGCAGCGGCAGGGTGACCGCCGCCCCGGCCGGTGAGCGAGGGATGCGGTCAGACCTTCAGCAGGTCGAAGGCGGCCACCTTCAGGTCGCCGACGTTGCCGGTGAGCACCCGGTTGGCGCGGGCGGTTTCGTTCTTGGCGGGCTGGTAGTGGTCGAGGTACTCGGTGATGGCCTGGAATCCGGCCCACCGGCTGCCGGCGATGGCCTTCTGGGTGTCGGCCTCCCGGATCAGGTACTTGAGCGTGCCGAGCCGCTGCTTGGCGTTGTTCTTGGTCTTCTCGGACGCGTTGTCCTTGACCGGCCACACCTGCGCCACCACGTTCTCGAACTCGCGCATGGTGAGCTCCGCGTGCAGCATCCGCTCGGCGGCCTTCTCGAAGGTCTCCATGTACTTCCACATCAGGCCCAGCGCTTCTCGGGCCTGGCTGATCTGGGAGTTGACGTTGGAGGTGTGCCGGAACGTGTAGTGCCCGACCGCGTGCGCGAAGGCGGCGCGTTGCGTATTCGCGCACACTATCCGGATTGGGCTGGCGTCCACCCGTAGCGCGGCGGTGCCGTCGTGGGAGGTGGTGCCGATCAGGTAGAGGTCCAGGCGGTCTACCCCGGCGATCTCCATCGCGTCGGGCAGTTTCATGGTCACGAACACGCTTTTGCCGCGGCGGAGGCTGCCGGCGGTTTCGAAGTGGGCGCCGCCGACCTGATCGACGAGGCGGTCCAACATCTCGGCGCATTGCTCGTTCTGGACCACGGTGTAGTCGGTGCCGACGATGCCCAGGTACTCCGTCTGGCCGGTGACCGGGTTGCGGCGTACGGTCATCCGCTTGTCGTCGGCGGGGATCTGCATCTCGATCCCGTCGACGATGTCGATGCCGACCGTGCGGATGGTGCGTACGCCCCAGTCGCCGAGGCGGGCGGCGGCCATGATCTCTTCGGCCCGCATGGTGTCCTGGGTGACGGTGCCGAGTTGGTGCCAGGCCGACAAGCGGGCGCTGGCGAAGGCGGTCGTTCCGTCAGTGAATGTCTCGAGTTCGTGCGGCACGGGGGTTTCCCTCTCGATGCGCTGCGGGGGCCAAGCGCGCGGCTCGGCCCCCGGATGGGATTTGGGATGGGTGGGATCAGGGCTGCTCGGTGGCGTTGTCGCCTTGCTCTGTGCTGCCTGCGTCGGCGTGTGTCGGGTAGGCGAAGGTCAGCGGCGCGTCGGAGACCATGACGATGCGACTCGCGGCGGCGGCCTTGGTGCAGTTGTTGCGCACTGCCCCTGAGCTGACCGTGCGGCCGAGCTGCCCGCCGATCTCGGTGGCGATGTCCTGCGGGGTCATCGCCTTGCCGGGGTTGGCGGCCAGGATGTCGAGGGTCAGCTTCTCCAGCTCGCCGCGGCCGAACGGTTGGCTGCCGTCGGCGTTGATGGTCACGTCGCTGCGGCGGCCCGCGCTCCTGGTGATGCCCGTCGTGCGGGTGGGCAGTGCGACGACGTGGGTCTCGCCGTCCGGCCCGACGACGTGCAGAGTGCCGTCAGGCCGGATGAGGGGTAGCACGGTCGCTGTGGCGCTCGGCGTGTTCGCCAGCCCGCGGATGACCTGGTAGCACAGCGGGCAGCGGGGCGGCTGCGGGTTCGGGTCGACCTCGCTGGCCTTGGTGGGACCGGCGACCCACCGCTGCGGTAGGCCGGGCCGCCGTCGGGCGGCGTCGGCCTGTTCCATTGCGGTCAGCAGGCGGGCGGCGGTGGGGTGTCCGATGCCGCTCTCGGCCACGATCACGTCGAGCGTTGCGCCGTCGTCGTGGTCGGCCAGGATGCCCTTGATGGCCATGACCTTGCGGTCACCGGGGCGGCTGGGCTGGACGGAGGGGGCGTTGTTCGTGCTGGTGCACTCGTCGTGACCGTCGCGGTCGGGCTCGTCGGCGGGTTTCTCGGCCGGGTCCGTGGTCTGCGGCGAGGTGTCGCCGGAAGAGTCTTCGGCAGCGGGGTCGTGGTCGGTCCTGCTGCCGTGGTCCGTCTCGGCCGTGCTGCCGTCGTTGGTGGAGTCGATGTCGTCACCGTCATCGGGGTTGAGGGCGGCGTCGGTGGGGCCGGTCTGGTCTTCGGGCTGGGGCTCGGTGCCGGCTGGTGGGGTAGCGGGCCTCCACCTGGTGGGGGTGCCGTCGGCGGGGTCCGCGCCGGTGTCGACCGCGACGATCAGGCCGGCGTCGGTGAGGGTCTTGATGGCCTTGTCGGTGGTGGAGCGGGCCTTGCCCGACCTTTCGGCCATCTCGTGGACGTTGCCCTGACCGAGTGCGGTCAGCGCGTCGAGGACCGCCTGCGTGGCAGGCGACAGGGATGGGGACTGGTTATCCATGAATGGGTTCCTCCTTCGGGAACTCGTTGGGCAGCTCGGCACGGTTGTGCCGGGGCTGTGGTGCGCCCGGGGCGTGGGCCGCCGCCAGCGCGGCAGGCGCGGGATGCGTCGTGGCGCGGGTGGCCGGTGGCTTCCGGTTTCGCGGATACGTGCCGGACAGGGGCCGTCCTTAGGCGGAGAGGCCGGCGGCTTCGGCCGGGGTCAGCTGGGCGGGAGTGCGGTTTGCCCAGGCGGCCGAGTGCCGCAGGTGCCACCACCGCAGCAGCGACCGGCATGCGGCCGGGAGGTCGTTGCAGGTCGGCAGGTGGTAGGTGATGGCGGGCTGGGTGTCGCGGTGCTCCGGGTTGGTACATGCGACGGGCGCCCACCCGTCGTCGGTCTGGCAGACCTCGCCGACGACGCGGCACGGGTAGGGCACGTCGAAAGCGTTGGCGGCCTCCGGGTCGGGGAGTACCAGCCAGGCGTCCGGCGCGTGCCGGCGCAGCGTGGCAACGCCGTAGGAGGGGTCGCCGGGCTGCAGCAGTACGTACCGCTCATCGCCGTCACCGCTGCGGTGGTGGTTGCGCCAGGCCCGGTAGGCATTGACGACCATTTCTGCGAGGGCGGCGTGGCGTTCGCTGGCGGCGAGCACGTCGGTCAGGGCTTGGGCGTGGCTGGGGGTGTGCAGGTCCGCGTGGGCGGCAAGCTGCCGCTGCGCGGCCTCGGTCTGTTCGGCCAGTCGGGCGAGGGCCTTGTCGAGGGTGGCGGTGGTGTCGTTGAACCCGAGGGTGATCTTGTGGAGCAGGCGGGCGAGATCGCCGAGGGGGTCGAGGGCGGCGGTGTCGTGGCGCCACAGATGTTCTCGGTGCACGTCGTTGGTTTCGGCGGCGATGCGCCGCAGCGCGGGATCGGACAGGAACACGAGGAGGCCTCCTTCTGGTGGGGGTGTGGGTATGGCGAAGGCCGGTCGCAGCGGGGCTGCGACCGGCCCTCGGGCGTGGGTGTCAGGCGATGGCGACCGCGCATACTCGCGCGTTGCCGCGCAGGCTGCGCAGGTAGGCGCACGCGGCGTTGAGGAACCGGAACCGGTCGGCCACCGAGGTGGTGGCGGGCATGAGGAGTTGCCCGTCGGTGGTGATCAGCGCGTCGCCGATGAGGGCGATGCGCCAGTAGAGACCGACGTAGGTGACTTCGCCGGCTTGGTAGAGGGACAGCTCGTAGGGGTCGAAGGTGTGGCCGTCGGCGTAGCCGAGCATGGCGAGCACCCGGGGTTGCTGCTCGAAGCGGCGACGCGCCTCGGTCAGGGGGACCTTCCGTGGGTCGGCGTGGTGTTGGGCGAGGAAGTCTTCCCAGGGGCGGGCTGGACGGGTGGTGTGGGCGATGTGGGCGTTCCACGCCCGCCACCGCAGGCTTGCTCTGGTGGCGGCGCGGGCTGCGGTGCCGGTGAGGTCGAGGCGACTCTTGCGGCCGCCGGCGGCCACGGTGATCGCGCCGAAGCGGCGGGCTGCCTCGAGCAGGAAGTAGCCGAACCAGCGGGTGAACCAGCCGAGCAGGCGACGGTGGCGTACGTGGTAGCGGCGGGCCGGGATGCCGTCGGCGTGGAGCAGGTCGTTGACCTTCTCGCTGGCGGCGAACCAGTCTGCGTCCTCGCCGGGGGCGAAGCAGACGGTGACGACGCGGACGGTCATCGGATGGTTGGCGGGCATGGGAGATGAGATCCCTTCACGAGGAAGCGGACGAGGGGGTGGTGTCACCGGGCGCGGCGTCTGGGCAGGGAAGCTGCCGGAGAGGGCGCGGGGCGGGGAGTCACGAGCCGACCGGACGGTGGGCGGTGGTCCCGCTGGCGCGGGCAGATCCGAGAGAGGGCAGACGGGCGGCGGTGCGAGCAGAAGAGAAACTGCCTAGCACCGTAGCTTCGTGACCTGACAGCGCCGGCCCTGTCAGGAATGGTGATCATGCCGGTGAGCTGCGTTGTCAGGATCGGGTGCGGTGCCGGTCAGGGTTTGTCAGATCGTGAAGATGCCGTCGATGAAGTTCGGGTTGTCCGCCACGGCCCGTCCGTGGTCGCTGGGCAGGTCGACCAGCCGGACCCGCTGGATGCCGCCGCTGGGCAGCCAGACCGCCTCGGCCGGCTCGGTCTGCTGGGTCGCGGTGGCTGCTGGCACGTCAGCCGCTGCGCTGGGGAGCAGGCGATGCAGGTGTTCTTCGCGTTCGGCGTTGGGTAGCCAGAACAGCACCGGGTAGCGGGGCCCGCCGCGGTGGGGGAGTGGGGCGTACCGGTCTAGCTTGGCCACCACCCGGCCCAGGGGCTCGGTGCCGGTGTCGGCCTCCAACCAGAACCCCGCGGTGGTGTCGCCGATGCTCCACAGACCGTGCCCGTCAGCGGTGATGGTCCGGAACTGCTTGGTGGTGGTCGCCTCGGACCACCAGCGGTCCAGTCGGGCGTCGTTGTGCTGGCGGGCGTGCGCGGTGAGCCGGACGAAGAATTCGTTGGCGGTGAGCAGGTGTGTCAGGTTGGGGTTGGCCGACAGCCGTTGCACGCTCTGGCGGCTCGCTCGGACGGTGGGTTCGGGCAGGTTGTGGGCGGCGGCTTGGAACCGGTGTCCGTTGTGGCCGAGGGTCCAGTGCCAGGGTTGGCTGCCGCCGCCGTCGCGGGCGAACCGGAACCGGTCCAGCAGGCCGAGGGCGGCCAGTTCACCGAGCCGGATCTGGCAGGTGCGGCGGGCGTGGAACAGCGTGCGGTGGATCTGGTCGGTGGTGAGGACTTGGTGGTCGTCGAGCAGTTGGAGCAGCCGACGGTCGCGGGTGGTGATGTGGGGGTAGATGGCCAGCAGGCCAGCAGAGTGTGATTGCGGCATAGGTGTTCACCCCGTGGAGAGAGAAATCCCGTAGGGAGTCTGGGCGGGTTGATCTTGCTTTCGGCGCTGTCATCAGGCGGGTTTGGGCAGGTCAGGCACCTGACAGGCCGGGCGGAGGGGACTCGTGTGGGGACTCGTGTCGCAGACACCCCCAAACGAGCCCCCCATGCCGCACCCAGCCGAGCCCCCGAACGAGCGAGCGGGTCAGCGGTCGCGGGAGTTGATACGCCGGCGCATCGCCGTGCGGGCGAGCTGCTGCAACGGCGGCTCGCCGTCGGTGCGGCTGTGGGCGGTGGCGCATTCCTGCCGGATCGCGGTCGCCTCACCGACGACCGGCGCCGGCGGATTGGTCACGAAGGTGAACGCGGGTAGCTCCCGGTTGCCGACGAGCAGCCGGGCGGCGGCGGTGTACACGTCGAGGTGAGCGAGGTCGTGCTCGTCCAGCTCGGGTTTGGTGTGCCGGGACAGCTCCCTGGCGTCGGCCGGGTCGACGGTGAAGAACAGCTTCGACCGCGCGTTGGCCGACACCGCTGCGGCGACATCCTTGGGCAGTTGCGCCAAGTCCTGGTGCGCCAGCACGAGCCCGAGCCGGAACCCACGCGCCTCGGCCAGCATGTCCCCGACACTGCCGGGCAGCGTCAGGAAGTTCTGACACTCATCCACATAGAGGCAGGCGTCTTTCCGCTGGTCCTCGGGGCTGGTGGCCCGGGCGATCGCGGCCTGCCACACCCGGGCAACGATCATCGAGCCGAGGATGCGACTGGTCTCCTCGCCGAGGATTCCCTTCGGCAGCCGGCACAGCAGCACCCCGCCGTCGAGCACCTTGCCCATGTCGAACGAGCTGTGCGCGTTACCGATCACGCTCTTGACGAAGTCACGCAAGAGGAAAGCGCGCAACCGCGCCAGCACCGGAGCGATCACCTGCCCCCGGAACTGCTCGTTGATGCCGTCGTACCAGACCCAGAACCCACCGAGCCCATCCGGGTCGTCCAGGCCGTGCGTAAACCGGGCCCGGAACTCCCGGTCCTGCAACAGCGACGGGACCAGGCTCAGGGTCGGCTTGGCGTGCCGCATCAGCGTCAGGCACGCCACCCGCATGGTGTCGTCCATCCGCGGTCCCCACTGACCTTGGAAGATCTTCGCGAAAATCCCCACCAGGTTGTCCACCGCCAGATGCGGATCGCCCTGATCGTCGAGGGGGTTGAAACAGCCCGGGTTCTCCTGGTCCGGGTCGATGATCACGACCTTGCGGGCGTACGACACCGGGAGCCGGTCGAGGATGTCGGTGATCAGGTCACCGCGCGGGTCGATGACCACCGTCCCGCGTCCGGCTTTGATGTCGCCGAGGATCATGTTCAGCAGCAGCGTGCTCTTGCCGACGCCGGTCTTGCCGACCACGTGCACGTGCTGGCGGGCGTCGGTGACGTTCAGGCCGACGCTGTGGTGGCCGATCTGCGACCGGCCCAGCACCTTCACGCCTCGCCCGCCGGAGGGCACCTGCACCGGCGCCGGCACCGCCTTGGCCCGAGCTCGGTCGAGGCCCGGCACGGCGAGGTCTTGCGGCAGCGCGGCGAGGGCCGCGAGTTCCGGCACGGTGGCCAGGAAGCCGCGCCGCAGCCTGCGCCCGGCGAGGGTGGCGACCGGCTGTGGCATCTTCATGCGCCGTAGCCGGTTCGGGCCGGTGTAGGCCGCGGCGGCCGAGGCGATGGTGTGCCGAAGCTCGACGAGCCGTCCGCGGATCTGCCTGGCCCGTCGCTTGTCCGGTGGTGTCTTGTCCGCGTCGGCGGCCACGGCGAACCGGACCGCGATCTCGAAGTGCGGCACCCGCACGGCCTTGTCCACGATCGTGCGGGCATCCGCGATCGCCACCGGATCCCGCTCGACCGCACGCCCCACTGCCGCCGCGGTGCGCGGCCGCGACGAGCCGGGCGTGAACACATCCAAAAGCCACAGCAGGGGCTCGATGGCCAGCCGCGCCGCGCCGGAAACGACGCGGGCGGCCACATCGGGCCGCCCGTGGGGATGGTTACTGGTGGCCGCTGCTGCCCGTCTGGCGGCTCGCACGCGGCAGGCGGGTGCCGGGCGGGCGAGGATCTGCACGCACGCGTGTTCGCGGTTCCGGACCTCGGCCCCGGCGGCGAGCAGCGCCCGCAGCGGGTCGCTGTCGTGCTCGCTGCGCAGCGGCAGCCCGTCGGGGTGCTGTGGCCAGTGCGCCCCGCCCACCTCCTCACCGACCTCAACCAGGATCGGCGCGCCGGCGTCGGTGGTCGTCATCGTCGCGGCGGGCCAGGCCGCGCGGACGGCGGCTTCGACCGCGCCGGGCGGCACGGTTCCGGGCACCCAGACCCGGATGGTCAGGGCGCGGCCGGTCCACGTGTACTCCCACCCGACGTGCGGGTAGCCGAACACGCGCTGTTGCCACAGCGACGGTGTCAGCACGCCGACGAGGGTGGTCCAGAACGCGGCGGCGGCCCCCTCGGTGACCTCTGGTGGGGTGGCGATGGTCAGCCATCGCGCGCCGGCCGCGAACCGCCTGTGCCGCCAGGCGAGCAGCTGATCATGGGCGAACACCGTGCCGACGATCGTGGCGGCGGCGATGACGCCGAGCCACGGCCGGGCGATGATCCAGTGCCAGACCTCTTGCGGCCAGGTCGAGGTGGTCATCACTGCGCCTCCCCGATGCCGGTCACGGCGATCTTGTGTTCGGCGGCCGACCCGAGGGCGCGGAACGGAATCCGGCTACGGCCGGCGACGAGGAGGCCCTCGCCGCGCGGCGCCGACAGCAGCAGCCGCGCCTGGCCGGCGGTCAGGCTGAACGCCTCGGACACGGCGTCGATGGACTGCGTGCTCTGGCGCATCAGCACCTGGGTCGCGGCGTTGGACACCACGGCGAGGCCGAGGTCGGTCGACAGCACGTCGGCGGCGTCCTGGGTGATCACGCACAGCCCGGCGGACCGCTTCCGGGCGGCCTTGGCCATCCGGAACAGGAACCGGCTGCCTTCGCCGTCGCGCATCAGCAGCCACGCTTCATCGACCACGACGAGCTGCCGCCGACGGCGGGCGCCCGTGGCAGGGCTGTCGATGCCCGACCAGATCGAATCCAGGGCCAGCAGCGTGCCCACGGTGCGCAGCTCGTCCGGCAGGTGCCGCAGCGACCACACGACCAGGTGCCCGCGCGGGGTGATGGTGGTCGGCCCGTCGAACAGGCTGGCGAAGTTCCCGACCGTCCAGGGGGCGAGCCGCGCGGCCAGCTGCCCGGCGGCTGGGTCGTCGTCCGCGGCGAGCACTTCGGCGAGGTCCCGCAGCAGCGGGGCGGGTTTGGTCCAGGTGGCCGGGTCGCCGTTGATCCCGGTCCGGTGGTAGGTGGCGGTGATGGCCCGATCGAGGGCGGCTCGTTCGGCCGGTGGTGGGGTCGCCCCGAGCATGACCGAGATGAGTGTGTGCAGGTACAGGCCGCGCCTGGTCAGGGTGTCGGGCCGGTTGTCGGCGGGCAGGTCGAGGGGGTTGATGCGAACGCCCGGTTGGCCGAGTTGCACGACGGTGCCGCCGACGTGCTCGGCGAGGGGCGCGTACTCGTCCTCGGGGTCGATGACCGACACCGTCGTGCCCTGGTACAGGTTGCGCAGCACTTCGAGCTTGACGAAGTAGCTCTTGCCCGCGCCGGAGCGGGCCAGGACAACCGAGTTGTGGTTGTCCTGCGCCCACCGGTTCCAGATCAGCACCCCGTTGCTGGTGGTGTTGACCCCGTACAGCACTCCCTCGGGCGGGGCGACGGTGCCCGGTGCGGGGGCGGCGAGATCTGCCGAGGCGAGGGGGAACGCCGCCGCGAGGGCGGTGGTGTCGAGGATGCGGCGGATCCGCAGCGGGTCCACGCCGACCGGCAGGGTGGAGATCCAACCCTGCTGGTGGCGGAACGTCGCCGGCTGCAAGTCGAGAAGCACGCTGGCGGCGGCTGACTTCACGCCGGCGGTGACGGTGGCGAGTTCGTCGAGGGTGCGGGCGTGGATGGTGACGTAGATGCCGACCTCGAACAGCTTCGCCGCCCCGCGGGCGACGCGCTCGGCGAGGTCGGCGGCGTCAGCCGCTGCCGCCTCGACCATCGGGTCACCCAAGCGGCCCTGGTCGGAGTCCAAGCGGCGCGAGGACTCGAGGCGGGCGCGCTGGCGCTTGAGCATCGGCGCGGCCAGCTGCGGCGCCACGGGGTCCAGGTGCACCGCCACGTCGACCCGTCCGGGGTAGGACAGCAGCGGATCCAACCAGGCGGGGCCAACCTCGGCCGGGTATCCGCACACCGCGTAGGTGGCGGCGTACCCGTCGCCGACCTGCACGTGCGATGGGGTGACCGACAACGCGGCCGGGGAGGGCATGCCGTCCCCGGCCGCGACGCTCTGTTTCTTGGGCGTCAACAGGTTCACGAGGTGCTCCGTAGGGTGATCGGGGTGCCGGGCACCGCACGAGGGCCAGGCACAGGTGGGGAGAACGGATCGACCGCGCCCGTGAGCGCCGAGGCGACTGCCGGCCCGTCGAGAGCGGCGGCTTCGACACCGAGGCCGGACAGGGCGCGTACGGCGGTGTCGGCGGCGTGCTCGCCAGTGACGACGGCGAGGACCTGGCGGCGCAACGGATCCCGCTCGCTGTCGAGGTCGAGCAGGAACTCGGCGTAGTCGTCGGCGGCGGCCCGTAACGCCGGATGCGGCAGGCGCGGCGCGTAATCGACGGTCGCTTGCGCGTAGACGGTCAGGTCGTGCCGCTGCGCGGCAACGACAATTTGCGCCGGCCCGGTCAAGCTGTTGAGGAACCGACCGAACCCGTCCAGCAACGCGCCCTGCTCGCTGCCGGTGCGCAGGTGGATGTTCGTGGTGCCGCAGGCGATCAGGACCTTGTCGCTGCCCTCACTGGTGAGGACTCCGGCCGGTGTGACCGCCGTGACCGGAGAGCGCAGCGGCGCCGGCACGCTCGGCTTGCCCACGACGGCCGCGACCGCGCTGGCCCGAGCCGCACCCGGCGCGAGCGTGCGCGGGCTACCGGCGAACGTGAACCCGTGCCGCAGCCACACATCCAAGGGCAGGCCGTCACGGCGGCCGAGCGCCACCACGACCGCGACGGCGAACACGACGACCCCGGCGACGATCCACGCCACAGCCGGCAGCAGATGTCCGAACGTGCGGTAGAGGCCGAACCCTGCGAGTCCTGTGCCGCCGATGATGGCCAGCTGCCGGAACGTCAGCCCGAACGCGATGCGGTCGGCCTCGTTGACGTTGGCCGGAACGACAGCGCGTGGGGGAGCGTCCTCGTGGGTCATCGCCCACCTCGCACGGCGGTACGCGCGACCCGGCCGAGCGGTAGGTGGCGGGTGACGACCTGGATGAGCACCGCGCGCAGCAGAACCCCACCGGCGTTCGGCGACCCCGCGCGGCTGGCGTACCGGCGTACCATTCCGGGGATTTTGATCGTGACCCAGAGGACGACGATGACGAGCAGCAGGTTGAGGGTGTCCGAGCCGGGCAGGCCGAGCAGGATCGGAAGGTTCGACTCCGGGTCGATCAGCAGGTTGATGCCCGCCGAGAACGCGACCGCCTGCAGCGTGGGCGTGGCAAGGCAACCCAGCAGGGTGCGCCACCACATCTGCGCGGCCCCCTGCGTCCATGGGGTGGCGTAGCATGCGAGGGCGACCGGCGCGACGCCGGCCAGGACGACCAGGACCCCGATCCGCACGAGCCAGGTGCCGACGAGCATGAACATCAGCACGACGATGAGCAGTCCGATGATGGCCATCAGGAGGGCGGCGCTCTGGTCGGTCATCGCCGAGGCGATCCGAGCCCGAACGAAGGTGACTGCCTCGGTGGTCGGCGCGGACGTGCCGGCCATCGACACCGTCAAGGCGTTGGCGACGTCGATGAGCAGACGGGTCAACGGGACCGCGAACGCGGACAGCACGAACCCGACGACAAGCCGGGGGATCAGGTCCTTGATGCCGTAGCGCATCTCGACCGAGTCGCCGATCATCGCAGCGATACCCACGGTGAGGATCGCGAGGATGAAGCAGGCGTTGACGACCAGCGCGCTCTTGCCGGCGATCGACGTCACCTGCGGCAGGACGGTGACGTCCGGCGAAACGAAGATTGACGAGGCCAGGAAGGCCAGCAGGCTGCCGAGAAGGTCGGTGACCTTCTCGGCGAGCCAGCTGACCAGGCCGTTCATCAGCCAGTCGACCATGACAGCCGCCTCAGCCGCCGAGGATGCCCTGCAACACCTGCAGGACCACCGGTGCCAGCACCGCGAGGGCGTAGCCGATCAGCGCGGACTTGACATTGCCCTTCGCCTGCTCGACCTGCGCCGGATCGCCGCCAGCGGCCATGTACCGCAGGCCGCCGATGACCAGGAACATCGTCGCGACCACCGCGATGATGCCCATGACCCAGCCGGTGATGCCGGCGATGACCTGCGCGATGGAGTGGGGGCCTCCGCCGTCGTCAGGGACGGGGGCGGCCAAGACTAGGTCGTTGAGGACAGAGATCGTGTGCATTTTGCGGCCCTCCACTAGGGATTGGTGGGCCGCCGCGGTGGGGACCGGGCGAAGGACCCTGTGGTCCGGTGGGGGCGCTCCTCCCTTGCATCGGGTGAAGGGTTGCGGTGTCAGTACGCCGCGCCAGCCGTGCCGGACCGTGAGCCTCGCCGGATGGGCGGTCCCCACCGGGCGGGCATGCCATGGATGACATGCACCGCCCAGATCTCGGCTGTCAGGTCGATCGAACTCGCCGCCCGCCTGTCACGACCTGACAAGACCTCACAGCGACTCACGGACGCAGATCGGAACTGCAAAGAGGCCGCCCCGGCCGGGCCTTCGCCCGAGACGGCCTCGCGCCGAGATCAGCAGGGCAACGGCGGACGGCACGCGTACAGAACCAGGCACGGATCGGAGTGCGACCCAGCAGCAGGTCGGCCCTCCCGCGACGATCGGCCATTCACGTTCGCCGGAGGTGATGGTCAGCGCGCGATGGGCAAACCCTGCCTGGCGGACGCCTGACCGCGGCTAACCGCTCAGCTTCCGGATCTACGGAAGTAGGTTGCCGGCAGTTGGTCGAGGCCGCTGGGCCTTGCCGTTGCATGGGGTTTGTTGGCGGTCAGCGGACGGCGTCGGTGAGTCGGGTGGTGAGGTCTCGGATGTGGGCGATGAGTTCGGGTGGTTCGTGGATCTGGAAGCGGAAGCCGAATGATGCGACGTAGATGGCGAGTTCGTCGAGGGAGTTGGATCCGGTGTGCAGGAGGCAGGTGTGCGGGTCGACGGCTTCGATGACACCGACGGTGGGCGCGATCCGTTCGGCGGCGGTCTCGGCCGGGGCGTGGAGGGTGATTCGGGCCTGGTAGCGGTAGGGGGCGGTGGAGATACCGTGGGTGAGGTAGCCGGCGAGGTTGACGTCGGGTGCCGGTCGGGGTGTGAAGCGAGGGCCGGTCGGGATGCGGGGACGGATCCGGTCGACCCGGTAGGTGCGCCAGTCGCGCCGGTCGGTGTCCCAGCCGACCAGGTACCAGCGCCGGCCGGTGTGGACCAGTCGGTGAGGTTCGGTGTCGCGTACCGAGTCGGTGCCGTCGTGGCTGCGGTAGTCGAAGCGGAGCCGCTCGTGCTCGCGGCAGGCGGCGGCGACGGCGGTCAGCACGTCCGGGTCCACGG
>NZ_JBIAHQ010000037.1:0-41516 GCF_042870725.1 Micromonospora sp. NPDC006431 | reverse complement strand
CAGCCCAGGCCGGACCGGCGATATCGTCGCCGCCGCGCTGCACTTGACTCATTTCGAATACAAGTACCTATCCGAATCTTGTTGAGATCACGTCACTGGGGTGAGCCGTCGGTGGAGAACAAGAGCCTCGACGCTCCGTACGGTGAAAACGGCATCCTCAACCAGATGAACTTCGAGGACGTGCCGATCACGAAGCGGCTATTCACCGACGACGGACACATGCCCAGCACGATCCCGGTGATCGACGGGGACACGGTAAAGCACGTTCCGCCGCCAGCGGACGCGGTGGCCATGAAGTCCACCTTCCGGCCGCATTTCATCGAAACGAACCACTCTCGCAACGTCCTCATCGAGGACGTGAAGATCAGGAACACGCCGTTCTGGATCGTCCACCCGCTCAACTCCGAGAACGTCCTCATCAGAGACCTCGACATCTACAGCGACAAGACCAAAGACTTCGAGGCCACCGGCTGGAACAACGACGACGGAACCAACCCGGAGTCCTCCAAGAACGTCGTCATGGAGAGGAACCGGGTTACGGTCAGCGATGACGGTGCTGCGATCAAGGCCGGCCGAAACGTCAACGGCAGGCTGCACCGGCAACCAAGCGAGAACATCATCGTCCGAGACTCGCTGTACAACAACGACAACATCGGCACCTACTCCGCCGCGGTCTCGATGGGCAGCGAGATGTCGGGGGGCATCCGGAACGTGTTCATCGAACACAACGAGTTCGGCGGACCTGGGCTGGCGATGATCCTGAAGATCAAGACGAACTCGTACCGGGGCGGATTCGTCGAGAAGATCTATCTCCGGCACAACCTGCTGACGATGGCGCGGTCCGCGATGGTCCAACTCGACAGCAACTACTCCGAAACAGTGTCGTTCCCCAACGCCGACATCTTCAACCCGACAGTCCGCAACATCTACCTCGACGACGTCAACACCGCGCCGACTATGACACCAGGCAGGACCACGTTCCAGTTCTCCAGCGCAGCCTCGCGTTCACCGGTGGAGAACGTCTACTATCGGAATTCGACCTTCCACACGAGCAACACGCTGCAGGCCGCCTTCAACTCGAACAAGAACATAAAAAACCTGGTTGTCGAGAATGTAACCTACATCGACCCGTCGACCGGAGCGGAGACGGTTTACAACACGACACCGCTGAACGTCCTGAACGAGACGGTAGCTCACGCAGGTGATCAGACCGTGCAACTGACGCCGGTGAGCACCGGCAACCCGAATGTGATCAACAAGGTCTCCGGACACAGCTTCACGATCACCGGCCAGGTCGACCTGGCCACATACCCCGGCTTTGTAAGCGGTGGCACGGCCCGCATCTTCGTGGACAGGAGTGGCACGGCGATTCCGGTGACCATGAACGCGGACGGCTCCTTCACGAGTGGCACGATCACGCTGAACGACGACCAGTACTGGTACACCGATCGTCATTATGTCGCGCTGAACCTGTTCAACGGAATCAACATCAACACTATCGTCTACCACGTGGCCGCGGACGCAGGAACCTCCTGAAGTCCCTGACCATTCTCCCCGGGTGGCCGCACCGAACCGCGCGGCCACCCGGGAGACGATCTCGCGCCCCTATCCGCGCGGCCGGGCGACGCCTCGTCGGCGACCTGGTGGGCCTGGAGGCGCAGGCCGTCGGCCTGGCCGGCCTGGTGGTCTGGGGCCTGCACCGGGACATCGTCGACATCCTGGCGGTCCGGCTTCCGGTGTTCAACCTCGGCGCCATCCCGACCGGCCTACTGCGCCTCGACCCCGGCCCGCGGACGCGCTGACCTCGGCGCGGGTGGGCTGTGGACGGTCGACGCCGGCGACGTTGCGCTGGCCGACGAGGACGGCGCGCTGTTGTGCCGGGCCGACCGGGTGGGGGGAGGTGTTCGACCTCACCGAGTCGATCAGGGACGCGGAGCGACGGCAGGCCGACCGGAGGTGGGCCGGGGAGCCGCTGCGCGCACAGATCGGCTCGGGGCACATCTGGCCGCCCGGGCCGAGAATCCGGCGCTGACCTTCCGGGAACACCTGCGGGCAGTGGGCGGGGCGATCGAGGAGTGAACTCGGGGGCGGGTGACCGGCGAAGCCGGCCACCCGCGCCCCCGACCGTCCGTCACAACGCCGGGGCAAGCCCCTCCCACCGAACCACCCAGCCCTCCGGGAACCCGGGTGCGGTGCCGTCGGCGCCGGCCGCACCGGTCGCCCCGCCCGGCACGTCTGGGGAGTCACCCCAGCCCGCGCACATCATCGCGACGGCGTAGAGCAGCCCGCCCGCGGCCGGGAAGTATGGCGAAGGGACGCCCTTCTTGCCACTGGCCGGCAGCCCGGTGTCGGTGAAGCCGAGCCGCTCGTGCAGCAAGAAGTCCACCGCCCGTACGGGGTCCCCGAGGCGGGCGGCGTTCATCGCCAGCAGCGGGAAGTCCCAGCTGTACAGGTCGGTCACCGGCCACGTCTCGTACACCTTGGCGGTGGTCGCCCGCATGGTCTCGACGTCCACGCCGTCGCCGGGCAGCATGCCGTACGGGGCGACCGGGTCGGGGTGGTTGGTGTTGAACCGGGTCCACATGTCCGGCACACCCTCGTAGAGCACGTACCGGCCGTCCTGCACGGGCAGCGGCGCCAGCCGGGTGAGCACGTCGTCCCAGCGCGCGTCGCGACCCAAACCGAGGCGTTCGCGCCACTGCTGGGCGACCCGCAGCCCGAACCGCCAGTACGACAACTCGAAGGTCGGGTTCGTGGTGGCCCCGGCGGGGTTGCGCTCGTTGGCGCACATCAGCGGCGGCCCTAGAACGTAACGGCCGGTGCCGTCATCGTGGGCGAACGACGCCATGAACTCGGCGCTCTCGAAGATCACCGTCTGCCACTTGAGCAGCGTCCGGCGGGTCGGGTGGGCCTGGTAGTCGAGTTCGGCCAGGAAGATTGGGTGCGGCTGCTGCCAGAGCAGCAGGGCGGTCGGCACGTTCGGCGACTCGCGTCCGGTCGCGTCATCGACCGCGGTGGTCATCTTCGGCCACCGGGCGCCCCGGAAACCCTGCTCGGCGGCGAGCCGCCGGGCGCGCGGCAGGAACCGGGAGTAGATGTCGGTGCTGCGGTCCAGCAGCGGCCACCGGTCCCACAGCGCGTAGTGCGCGGCGTGCCACCAGTACATCTCCATGTGGAACTTGCCGTACCAGCCGTTGTTCACCAAGCCCGACTCCTGCGGCGGCTCATTGCCCGCCTCGTTGACGGCCAGGTGGTACTGGCTGAGCACGATCCGCCGCTCCAGTTCCCGCCACCGGGGATCGCTGCTGCCGGACAGGTCGACCGCCCCTCCCGTGTGCCAGAAGCGGGGCCACCAGGACGCGCTCTGCGCCGACACCTCTGCCGCTGGTGGGGCCGCCCGGTCCACCTCCGGTGCGAAGTGGCAGGTGAGGTCGAGCCGCTCGGAGCGCCCGCCGGTGATCCGGTAGCGGTGCCGCGCCGGGTCCTCCCGGGTCACCGTCGCGCCGGCGGTGAAGGCGAGTGCGACCTGGTACTCGGTCTCGTCCAGGACGTGCATGATCAGCGCGCCGGCGGCGCCGCGGGAGGACAGGGTCGTGGTGTGTGCCTGCGGCCGGTCCCAGAAGCCGACGTACGGGGCGGAGAACTTGTCCTGCCCGGCGGCGGTCGCGTAGGGGAAGTCGAGGAACACCGTGAGCCGGCCGAGCGCCACCAGGGGCGAGGTGATCCGGACGCCGACCGCGTCGATGCCGGGGTGGCAGGAGGTCTCCACGGTGACCGGATGCCCGTCCAGCCGGAAGCTGCTGTGAAGCAGCCCGGTCCAGGTGTCCAGCCGCTGCACCGTGTCGGTGAGGTCGGCCTCGGTGGCCTCGGTGCCGTCGGCCCTCAGCAGGCGCAGGCCGATCCGGCCCAGGTTGATCCGGTGCGGGTTGCCACGCAGCCAGTTGTGCAGCTCCGGCTCGTTCTTGTCGCCGGTCCAGTAGTAGACCGGCCGGCCGTAGGTGTCCCAGACCGTGCCCTTGTAGTCGGCGATGGTCTTCCCCGGCGGCAGGGCGTCGCTGTGCCAGCCCCAGTCGGACAGGGTGGAGAACGGGACGAACGTCTGCAGGCCGGTGACGTCGGCGCCGAAGGCGAACCGGCCGTTGCCCACCTGGACGGGCAGTTCCCGGTCGCTGGCGTACCGGACGACCGGGTGGCGGGAGACCACCGCCCGCCGGTCGATGCGCGGTCCGGGCTGCGGGGCCGCCTGCGCCGCTGCGGCCTCCGCGGCGAGGACCTGGGCCATCAACGGAGCGGCGGCGAGCGCGCCGGCTCCCCGCAGGACAGTGCGTCGGCGGATTCTGCGTTCTTCGGTCATCTCTGCGCCTCCTCGGCCGGGACGATGCCTCGCGGTTCGGGGCGACCGTGAATCGATTCAAGGACCCGGGTCACGCTACAAAGGCACCGGCGGCGGCTACAACCCTTGCCGGCGAACTCGACCGGATCCGGCCACCCACCCCCGACCAGGCAGCGGGCTTCGCAAGCATGCGCGCGGGGCCCGCGCGCAAGGTCACCAGGAGGCCGGCTCGCCCGTCTGGTACAGCCACCTCGAAGAAGGCGTTGAGGTTTTCCGTTGGTATTGGCGGTCTGCAGGCGCTCGTCGCGTTCGCCACGGCCGCGCCGCTCAGGCGCGGCGTTCCGCTGGGCCGGACGACTCGCGAAGCACCAGTTCGGTAGGCAGACGGATCGCCTCGCCCTCGCCCTGTCGTGCGGCGAACTGCTCGATCACGAGCTCTACCGCGAGCCGACCGGCGTGCGAGCCGGGTCCAGCCAGGGTGGTCAACGAGGGATGGACGAAGTCGGCGGCGAATATGTCGTCGAACCCGATCACGCTGATGTCGGCCGGGACTCGAACACCGCGCTGGGCGAGGCGTCGGATGATACCGATCGCCAGGAGGTCGTTGTGGGCGACGACCGCCGTCACATCGGTGCGTAGTGCTCCGTCGGCGGCGGCCCCGCCGTTGGCGACGTTGGGGGTGTACGGACCGATCCGGTGTGCCGTCAGACCGTGCGCTTCGGCCCCGGCGCTCAGTGCCGCCCAGCGCGCCGCGCCCATCCAGGAACTGGGTGGCCCGGCGCAGTAGGTGAAGCTCTGGTGCCCGAGCGAGGCCAGGTGTTCCAGGATCTGCTGACAGCCTGCGGCGGTGTCGAACGTGACGCTGGTCAACCCGGGCAGCTCTCGGTTGAACAGGACGATCCGGTGCAGTTTGGCGAGGTCGCGCAGGATCTCGTCGCGGAGTCGGCTGGAGGCCAGCAGGAATCCGTCCACGCCAGCGGCCAGGTCGCGAATCTGGTTCTCCTCGATGCGCCGGGATTCCTCGGCGTTGACGATCACGAGAGTGACGTCGGACGCCTTCGCGCGCTGCTCCGCGCCGCGGATCAGCTCGAAGAAGTGGGGATTGGTGATGTCCGAGAGAACCATGGCGATGGTGCGGTGGCGTGGACCCGGAAGGGCGCGGTTCTGCGGTCTGTGCTGGTAGCCGAGCTGTGCGGCGGCAGCGACGATCCGCTGTCGCGTCGCTTCGTTGACCCGGCCGGGCTTGTTGAACGCCCGGGAGACCGTCGATGCGGCCACGCCGACAGCTTGCGCCACGTCAAAGATGGTGGGCTCCACGAACGCATCTAGACACGACAATGGCAATTCTGGCAACACCTTGCAGAAGTTGTCGCCTGGTTCCTAGGTTGCGACCGTGCCGGCCGCACGGTGACCGTGTCGGACGAGAGGAGCGAGGGATGTCGCAGCCCGGGCTAAGAGGTCGAGGTGTGCAGCGCAACCAGCGCAGTTTCGCGGGTCGGGCCAGGCGGTGGTCCGCGGCTGTCGTGACCGTTGTGCTGGCCGCGTCCCTGACGTCGGTGGGGGTGACGCCGGCGCACGCATCGTCGGGTGACTTCACCATCTTCAACGGTCACACGGCCTCGCCGATCCTGATCGACACGTCCTACGGCGGCGATCACGCCGATCGGGACTACACGCAGGTGCGCCGCGCGGTTCAGGACCTGCGGCAGGACGTCGCCATGGTGACCGGGGCGATCGATCCCGGTGAGGTGCAGAGCCTGTTCGTCGACGACGAGTCGGCCAAGGAAGCGCGGTTGGCGAAGGCAGACCAGAGCAAGCTGCCGGCCCTGCTGACCGAGGCCGCGGGTCAGCAGAGCGCGATCATCGTCGGCCAGATCGGTCAGAGCCGGCTGATCGACGAGATCGTCGCAGCCGGCAAGTTCGACGAGGCCGCCAGGATCAAGGGCAAGTGGGAGGCGTACGCGACCAAGACCATCAAGAACCCGGTCCCCGGGGTCGACAACGCACTGGTGATCGCCGGCAGCGATGCCCGCGGGACGATCTACGGGATCTACTCGATCTCCGAGGAGATCGGCGTCTCGCCGTGGTACTGGTACAGCGACGTGCCGGTCAAGCAGCGCGACGACATCGACGTCAAAGGCAAGACCCGGGTCGACGACGGGCCGGACGTCAAGTACCGCGGATTCTTCATCAACGACGAGGAACGCACCGTCGCGTGGGCGAAGAGGAAGTTCCCCACCGGCAACGGCACGCCTGACGTCAACTTCTACCGGCACGTCTTCGAGCTGATGCTGCGGCTGAGGCTGAACACGCTGTGGCCGGCGATGCACCTGGCCTCGAGGGCGTTCAACGCGGTCACCGACACCGGGACATACGACACGGGGACACCGATCAACGCTCGCGAGGCGGCAACGTTCGGCGTGGTCGCATCCTCGTCTCACGCCGAGCTGATGCTGCGCAACAACGAGGGCGAGTGGCGACAGTGGTACGACCGTAACAAGGACGCGCTCCACATCAAGGGCTCGGACGCCGTGGCCGCCTTCGACTATTCGATCAACAAGCCCGCGATCCTGGAGTACTGGCGCCAGCGGGTGGTCGCCAACGCCGACTTCGAGAACATCCTTGCCCTGGGTATCCGCGGCGTGCACGACAGCGATCCGGTGTTCACACCCGGTAACCCGTACGGGTTCAAGGACAAGGTCGAGATGGAGGCCGACGTCATTCGCGAGCAGCGCAAGCTGATCGCAGCGGTCTACGGCAGCCCCGACGCTGTGCCGCAGGTGTTCATCCCCTACAAGGAGATGAACGACCTCTACAACGCCGGGCTGAAAGACCACATCCCCGCCGATGTGACCCTGATGTGGGCCGAGGACAACCAGGGCTATCTGCGCCAGGTGCCCACGCGGACCGAGGCCGCTCGGTCCGGCGGGAACGGCGTCTACTACCACATCTCCTACTGGGGCGAGCCGAAGAGCTACCTGTGGCTGAACTCGACGCCGATGTCCCTGATGGTGCAGCAGCTGCGTCGGGCGTGGAACTCCGGTGCGGGTCGCTACTGGATCCTCAACGTCGGGGACATCAAGCCCGGCGAGATCAAGCTCGGCCTGTTCGCCAAGCTCGCGTGGGACGTCGAGGGCTATGACGACACGAACATCGGGAGCAGGTTCCTCACCGAGCACGTGCAGCGAGACTTCCGGCTGAGGGGCAACAACGCCGCCGTGGTCGCCGACGCGCTGAAAAGGTTCGACGCGCTCGAGAACACCAAGCGCGCCGAGTTCTGGGGGGAGATCAACTCCTCCAACGCGAACTCAGGAAGGATCCACGCCGGTCAGGTCTTCCCGTTCAGTGCCACCTCGGACGGGGATGAGCTCCAGCGCTACATCAACGAGTCCAACGAGCTGGTGAGGATTCTCGAGGGCGTCTCCGCGAAGCTCGACCCGCGCTATCGCTCCGCATTCTATCAGCAGGTGCTCCACCGGGTCCGGTCCTACCGCAACATGGCCGAGCAGATCGGCTACTACTGGAAGAACCAGCTCGCCGCCGCCCAAGGTCGCTACGCCAGCGCGGGCAGCTACGAGCTGCTCTCGAAGCAGGCCCGTGAGCGCATCCTCGCCGACGAGGCCTACTGGAACACGATCAGCGACGGCAAGTGGGACCACGCCATCGACCACAGCCATCCCGAAGGCTTTCCGAACGAGGGCACCGTCATGCTCACCAACGACCGGTATGCCCGGGTGGCCGCACCGACCGATGCGGTGGGCGCCGCCGCCGAGGGGAGCAAGGAGCCCGGCCGCGGCACGCTGACGTTCAACTCGGCGGTGCCCGACGACAAGCGGTTCTTCGACGTGTTCTCCCGCGACGACGTAGCCAAGCCGCAGGAGTGGGTCGCCGAGGCGGACGCTGCGTGGATCACCCTGTCTCAGCGCTCGGGCACGACCGCGACAGAGCAACGAGTCACGGTGACGGTCGCCAAGGACCACCCGGCCACGACGGGAACGATCCGGGTCTTCAACGCCGTCGACGGCGCCAAGTCCGGCGACCCGGTCGCGACGTTCACGGTCGACGCGGCGCGGGCCGCCGTGGACCTGCGCCGGGTCGCCGAGCCGGCGCACCTGGAGGCCAACGGATACGTGGCCCTCGAGGCCGAGCACTTCTCCGAGAACGTGCCCGGCGCCGACGGGAGCCGGTGGGCCCCCCTTGAAGGCGTGGGCCAGCGCGGGGCATCGATGGGCAGCTTCCCGGAGATCGCGCCCCGCGTCGACTCCGGCTTCGAGACGACCGCCCGCCTGAGATACCGGGTCCACTTCACCTCCACCGGGAGGTTCACCGGGACCTTCTACCGAATTCCGACGCTGAACGAAGGCACCGAGGACAACGGCACGCCGCGCACCGCGCGCACGGCCGTCGGGCTCGACGACCAGGTCCCCAGCCTGCTGCGCGGCAACTCTGTCGCCGGTACGAGCACCAGCCCCTGGGGATTCAACATCATGCACGGGATCGAACCCCTGACCTTCACCGTCGAGGTGACCACGCCGGGCTGGCACGACCTGATGGTCTACCGCTCGGACACCGCGATCCTCTTCGACCGGATCATCATCGAGACCCGCGACGGCGCGGTCGGTGACGGCCTGGTCGGCCCGCCCGAGAGCCCGAACAACATCGCCGCACCCCAGACGGCGACCGTGGCGGCACTTCCCGCCGTGATGCCGCAGCTTCGCCGGCTGCCTGCGATCGAGACGTCGGTGGGCCGGACAAGCAGGGTCGAGGGCGTGGCGGGCGTGGTGGCCGCGGAGTCGGACAACGAGACCGCGGTGTCGGTCGCGGTCAAGGACGGTGCGGTGAGCATCACCGGACACAGGGCCGGGCGAGCCGAGGTCTCCATCACCGCCGGCGGCGGGGAGGCCTGGGTGCTGACCGTCACGGTGCGGCGGGCGGACGGTGCGCCGGTCGGCCCGTACCTGGAGCAGGACGGCCTGGTCGTCCTCGATGCGGCCGACGCCCTCGAGGACAGTGCCACCGCTCGTGCGACCGACAGCAACAACGGGACGCACGGCTGGGCGTTGGCTCGTAACGGCCTGCAGGTCGTCCCGTCGGCCGATGCCAGCGCGAAGGCGCAGTGGCTGGCGACCTCTGCGGCCCAGGCCGAGGCGTTGTTCAAGGCCGGCCCGACGCAGAAGGTCAACGGAAGCTCCGCAGCGGGAGCACCACCGCGGCTCGACTTCACCGTCGACATCCAGACCGGTGGCACGTACTACCTGTTCGTCAACTCGAGCAACCCCAACGTCGATGCGGACTCCTACCACCTGGTCGTCGACGGGCAGTGGCGGTACCAGTCGAACAAGTCCGGGCCGGAGACCGGGTTCGAGACCTGGTACGGCAGCACGAGCGTCGCGGGTGCCGCGCTGGCGCTCAAGCCGGGCGAGCACACGATCACGCTGGCACCTCGCGAGGCGGGGCTGGCGCTCAACCAGATCGCCCTGACCAGGAACGACACACCCAACTTCACCGGCTTCCAGGCCCCCAGCCGCCGGAAAATGAGCGCTTCATGACGCTCTGACATCGAGCAGAGCCCCATCAGATCCTGCCCCCGCTACCAACCGAAACGGCCGGACCTTCCAGGTCCGGCCGTCTCGTCATGTGCGGAGCGCCGCCTCAGCCCACGCCGCAGTTGTTGTTGCGCGCCGGCTGCGTCAGCTTCTCCTGGCTGCCGAACTTTGCATAGACCCGCAGGTAGCACGGCAGATCGACGTCGCCGTAGTAGCTCGTGACCGCATTGTCGTAGTGAGTCGTGCCGCTCTGCGCGACCTGCCAGGTGCCACTGTCGCCCGACTGGATCGCGCGGCACGCGGCCTGCCCTCGGACCGCCCTCCCTCGCCCGCCACCGCGATGTAGCGGGCCCGGGGCGAGCCGTGCCGCGGCCAGCCGGCTGGCTTGTGACAGCTGTGCCGAAGGGTGACGGCGGAGAGGGCCGACCTCTCCGCCGTCGTCCGGGTGGGGCTCGGTCAGGGGCAGCCGATCGGCGGGTAGGGCACCTGCCGCAGCTGGTAGGACGGCTGGCCGCTCGCGGCGACGACCGAAGCATCCACGGTCACCGTCCCGGCGGGAAGCGATACCGACCCGGTGGGAAAGGTCTCGGAGACCCGCACACCGGGCGGCACATCGCGGAACTCCTTGCGACCCCACGGAGTGGTGATGCGGACACCGGCTGGCAGCAGCTCCCGGTTCGTCACGTCGACCGCGACGGCGCCACCGGACGGAAGACACACCGTACGCGCCTGTGTCGACAGGTCCACCTCGTCACCGCCGGGAGGCATGAGCCGCAGGGCGTGGAACAGGCTCGGATCCTTCGCTTCGGCGACACCCTTGCCCCAGGTGCTCCAGCCGCGGCGACCCGACCCGTCGTTGTCGTTGATCGCGATGGTGGCGGCCATGATGCGACTGGCCGGGTCGACCCCGAGCGCCGCCCACGTCGCTGCCAGCTCGTAGGTCGTCGTCTTCGTCTTCTCGTCCCGCTTCATCATGGTCGCGATGCCGTCCGTCCCGCCACTGACGGGTAGCCATCGGGTGAGGTCGACCGGTCCCGCATCGGTCAGGGCGGTGCCGACCTCGCCGACGGGGCGGCCACTTTCGCCCGGCCAGCCCGGGGACGACCCGAGTTGGAGACTGTCGCCCTGCCAGATGGCCGCATCCCTCGCGGGCTGCGCCTGGACGTCGTCGACGATCTGCGCGGTGAGGTAGAGCCGGCTGTCGTCGTGTGTGATCCACAGGCTTCCGCTGAGGTCCTGAAGGCCCTTCCATCCGGTGATCACCTGTTCGTCCTTGCCCAGCGTCTGGGCCGGGAGCTTCTCCAGGGCGCGGTCCACCACGCCGTCGATCTTCACCGGCTGGTACGGGACGTCCACCGCCACCGAACTCGCCGCCACGACCACGCCGCTCGCGGTGTCGGTCGCCGGTCCGGAGACGGTCGCCGACCACGCACCGAAGGCGGTGAGCGGAACATCCTGTACGGCCGTGGCTCCGCCCGCCACCTGCGCATCGACCAGCGCTGTTCCCCTCGAACCGCCGACGGCCCAGGTGACACCGTCGAGGCGTACCGCGTGCGTGCTGCGATTGAGAACCTCGAGCCGCAGCACGTCCGTGCCGGCAGCGCTCAGCACGTGCTCACCCGTCAGCTGCAATGCGGGAACGACCTGCGCGGCGGCGGTGAGGACGCCGATCGCGTGGCCTCCCTCCCGTACGACCGCGGTCCAGGTGCGCTGCCCCACCTGAGCGGGCGCGAGCGCCGCCGCGACGTCCTGCGTCGCCCCGGCGGGCACGGTCGCCTGCGTGGTCAGCCCATCGGAGACGAGCGAGAGGGTGCGGGTCGTCGTCCCCGGGTTGGCGATGTGCCAGGTGGCATCCGGCGCGCTTCCGCCGACGGAACCCGTCACGGCCAGCGAGAACGGCGAGGTGGTCGCCACCTGGCCCAGTGCGCCTTGCAGATAGATCGGCTCCGCACCCACAGAGACGTGCACCCGTCCGCCGGCGTCCGGCTCAAGGACAGTGGTGCCGCCGTAGAGGTTGGTGACCGTTACCGAGCCGGTCGCCTGGACGCTCCACGTCTGCGGCGTCAGTGCCCACAGCGCCTGCATCCGCGTGTCAGCGGATTCGCCCGTACGCGGGCCGAACTCGACTCCGTAGCGGCCGGTGCCGAGCGACAGAACCGCGCGTACGGGGCGCTCCGCCGTCTGGCGAGTGAGCACGCCCTCCGCGGTGAACGCGGGCTTGGGGACGTACGCACCACGAGCGTCAACCTCGTTGCGGATCATCCCGAAGTTGTGCTCGGCATCGGCCGGGTTCGTGCCGTCGTCCTTGAAGTCGTAGACGGTGTAGCGCCCGATCCCGTCGCCGAGGCTCAGGAGTTGGGCGCGCGCGAGGTTGCGTGCCTGTACGCCGGGCGCTACGCCGGGTGGGTTCTGCGTCGTGTACCAGCCGTGCTCGGTGAACCAGATCGGCATGTCGGGGTGCCCCGCCGCGGTGAACTTCTGCCGCAGGATCGCCACGTGGGTCCGGAACGCCTCCGGCTCGGCGGTGAAGTTGTACGGGTGGGTCGAGAACGCGTCGATGTGGTCGAGGCCGCCGGCGGCGATGAAGCCGTCGAGCCAGCCCTGCCAGTCGTTCATCGGCGCGAGGGCAGGCCCGGCCAGTGTCGCGTCCGGATGCGTCGCCTTCACCTTCGTGGCCGTCGCGGCGAGCAGCGCGACGTAGTTCTGCGGCGTCGCCCCCGCGGGCCCGGTCACGTCGCGGATGTTCCACTCGTTCCACACCTCGTACGCCGCGCGCGCGGTGCCGAAGTGATCGACGGAGGCCTGGGCGTACCCGGCGAAACCGGCTCGTCCCTCATCGGTCGCGGGCGCCTCTCCCTGGTGGTAGAGCGCGTTGCCGTAGTCGAGCACCTGCAGGAAGTCCACGCCGGTCGCGCGTAGCGCCGCATCGGCGTTCTCCACGCGCGAGGGGAAGGCGTATGTGCCTTTGACCCGTTCGACCTCCGACCAGTACGCCTCGTCACGAGCGAAGCCGAGGCCAGCCTTCCCGAGCAAGGGTGCGGAGGCCGTCGGCCACCTTCCACCGTAGTGCGTCGCGGCACCAACGCGCCGTTCCCGGAGCGTGGTCGTGGGCAACACCGAGACGTCCGTGCCGCCGTTGACGGTGGTGCCGTCGGGCTGGACGGCGGCAATGTCAACCGTGTACCAGCCGGTCCCCAGGGTGCCGAGGGAGATGGTGTTCCCGAGCTGCGCCGGGGTGCCGGAGCCGGCGGCGACGACGGCCCCGTACGCGTCCCGCGCCGACCAGCTGAGCGACGTGGCGGCCGTGTCGACGCCGAACGAGACGGTGTCGCCGGTCGTGAAGGCGTTGCCGAGCGTGGTCGGCCTGATGGCGAGCGGGGGCGGCGGTCCCTGGGCGATGACGTCGTCGACGTCGAGCGTCACGGCGGGGCCAGGAGAGATGCGGAACGCGTCGATCAGCAGCGAGATCTGCGTCAGCGGCCCGTGCCACACACCGTCATTGGCGCCGCCCCAGTGAACGTACTGAGTTCCGCCGGCGAAGGTGGTGATCGACAGCTTCTGCCACTGTGTGCCGGGGGAGAGCGCGACGGTCTGCTGGTGCGCCTGCCCGGTGCTGTCGACGAGGCGCAGGACCAGGCCGGTCAGCTGGGCGCTGCGTACCGAGAGGTCGAGTCTTCGCAGGTCGACTGAGGGGACGGCGCGCGCCATCTCGACCGTTCCGCTCGGCGCGTTCGCCTGGACACGGGCGGAGGCGGTGCCACCCGCGGGGGTGTCGGTGGTGGTCGTGAGCGTCGCTGTGGCGCCGCCCGTCGTCACCGGGAACCACGGATCGGTGCCGTGTTCGAAGTCGCCGATCACGACGGGCCCGGTGTCGGCGGCGGCGGGGTGTGGGGCGGACAGCAGCGCCATGACGGCAGCGAGGGAAGCCAGCAGCGCGAGCGCTCGGCGGGAGAGCGCCCTTCCGGAAAGCGGGGAGATCGTCCTGGGCATGAGCACTCCTCGATGAGGCGTCGGATGATCGCGATCGGGGGACGGGGAGGCTTTGCGGTGCGAAATCGGTTTCGCAGTCGGCATTTTTCGCCGGGCGGTCGGACTCTGTCAATGCCTTCGCGCCGGTATGCTCTCGGCATGCCGTCGAACCGCAACGTCCGGTTGAGCGACATCGCGTCGATCGCCGGGGTGTCGCTCTCCACCGCGTCCAAGGCCCTGAACGGGGGCGATCGGATCTCGGAGGAGACCCGGGCGCGCGTGCGTGAGGTCGCGGAGCGGCTCGATTTTCAGCCGAACGCGCTGGCGCGCTCCTTCGCGCTCGGGCGCAGCCGGACCATCGGGGTCCTGACCTACCGCGCGGCCAGTACCTTCGCAGGTCCGGTCCTCATCGGCGCGGTGCTGCAGCTCGGCGAGCTGCAGCAGGCGTCTCTCGTGTTCGACGAGGACCTGCTCGTGCCGCGTCAGATGACCAAGAGCATCCGGGCGCTCCAGGCGCGCCGCATCGACGGTCTTCTCGTCGTCGGGGACGGTCACGAACGCGTGTCGCCCTCGGTGACGCACCATTTCGGCGTACCCGTGACGTACGCGTTCGCGGCGTCGGACCATCGCGAGGATGTCGTCTACCTGCCCGACAACGAGGGCGCGGGCCGCCTCGCGACGCGGCACCTGGTGGAGCGCGGTCGTACGCGTATCGCCCACATCACGGGCAGTCGGGACAGCATCGCCGTGCGCCTGCGTGAGCGCGGAATGCGTACGAAACTGGAGGCTGCCGGGCTGAAGCAGGCCGGCGAGACCCGGCACGGATCCTGGTCTCACGAATGGGGCGCCCAGGCGATGTCCGACCTGCTCGATTCCGGTGCCGAGATCGACGCCGTCTTCTGCGGCAACGACCATATCGGCCTGGGCGTGCTTGAGGTCTGCGCCGCGCGCGGCCTCCGGGTGCCCGCGGACATCGCCGTCGTCGGCGTCGACAACTGGGAAGGCATCGTCCTGGACCAGGGCATCCGCCGGCTCACCACCGTCGATCTGGAGCTGCAGCGGCTCGGCCGGCTCGCCGCGGCCGATGTCCTTTCTCCCGAGCGGGCGCCCGGCGAGCACCTCGTGGCGCCGACCCTCGTGCTCGGTCCTTCCTCCTGACGCGCGGCCGGACAACGCAGCGTTCCTGACCGCACGGCAGTCCTGACGGGACTGCCGTGTCTCGGCATGCGCCGGAGCGGTCCGTCGGCATCCGCGTATTGACATCCTTTGGGGCGTGTGCTTCTCTGCTGCGAAAGCAGTTTCGCAACACCGTCTCCGACAGTGAGGATCACCGGCGTGCCTGAGCTCTTCCGACCCACCCGTGTGTTGGTCACCGGTGCCGACGGGACCGTTGGCCGGCCGACGGTCGAGGCGCTCGTCGACCGCGGCATCGCCGTCACCGCGCTGTCCCGTACCTGGTCCGCGCCGACCCCGGCGGACCGGGTCTTCACGGGCGACGCCGCCGATGAAGTCCTGGTGCGAGACGCGCTCGCGGACGTGGACGCGGTCGTTCATCTGGCGGCGACGGCGCACCCCGACCTCGACACGCCGCGGGCCGTGTTCGTCGGGAACACCTCCGCGACATTCACGGTCCTCGCGTGCGCCGGGGAGGTGGGCATCCGCCGGGCGGTCATCGCCAGCTCGATCAACGCCTTCGGGGTGCCGATGAACCGGCACGACGTGATGCCGGCGTACTACCCGCTGGACGAGGCGTCGCCCGTGGCGCACGACGACGCGTACTCGCTGTCGAAGTGGGTTGACGAGCAGGTCGGTGCGTTCGCTTGCAGCCGTTGGGACATGACCGTCGTCGCGCTGCGCTTCCCGCTCGTCCGCGAGCTCGCCGCGTTGCGGGACACGGTGCGGCGCATGATCGCGACTCCCGGGGAACGGGCGCGCCTCGCCCGGGAGGGGTGGGCGTACCTGGAGATGGGGGATGCCGTCGACGCGATCCTGCGCGGCCTCACCCAGCCGATCTCCGGGATGCACACGCTTCTGGTCGCCGCGGCGGACACCATCCTGAACGAGTCCACGGACGACCTTCTCGACCGCTACGCCGCCCACGTCGAACGCCGGCAACGATTCGACGGGCGTCGAGCGCCGATCGACACGTCCGCCGCGCGCCGCGTACTCGGCTGGGCTCCCGTCGTCTCGCTCGCCGAGGGCGAGGCATCTGTCATGGAGGCATCTGCATGAGTACGCCGGACGCAACGTCCCCCTTCGCCCAGCCCTGGGAAGCGCCCGACGACGTGCGCATCACCCGGGTCCGGGCGATCGCGACCGCACCGGAGGGCATTCCGCTGCTGGTCGTCAAGGTCGAGACGAGCGACGATGGCCTGTACGGCCTGGGCTGTGCGACCTTCACGCAGCGCTGGCGGGCGGTCGCGACCTACGTGGAGGAGCATCTCGCCCGGCTGGTCGTCGGCCGCTATCCGGGCGACATCGAAGACCTCGTACGCCTTGCCAGGTTCTCGTCCTACTGGCGTGAGGGCCCGGTCGGCAACAACGCGATCTCCGGGCTCGACCAGGCGTTGTGGGACATCGCGGGAAAGCGGGCCGGACGGCCGGTACACGAGCTTCTCGGCGGCAAGGTACGCGCGGCGGCCGACACCTACCTGCACGCCGCCGGCGCGACCGTCGAGGAGACCCTCGACCAGGCAGAACGCCTCCGGGAGGAGGGGCTGCGGCACATCCGGCTGCAGACGGGCCAGCCGGGCGCCGGCCACTACGGTGCCCCGGCGGTGCCCCACACCGCAACCGCCGACCACCAGTACCCGGGCGGCTGGAACGTCGAGGAGTACCTGCGGCGTACCCCCGAACTCTTCGCGGCGGCCCGCGACCGGCTCGGCCCCGACATCGCTCTGCTGCACGACGTGCACTCGCGGCTCTCGCCGAAACAGGCCGTCGTGCTCGCCCGCTCGCTCGAGCCGTACCGCCTGTTCTTTCTGGAAGACGTCATCGCGCCCGAGCATTGGGACCGCCTGCCCGAGGTACGGGCAGCCTCGCCCGTGCCCCTCGCGGTGGGCGAGCTGACCACGTCGCTGACGGACGCGGCGCGCCTCGTGCTCGGCGGGGGCGTTGACTTCATCCGCTCCCACGTCTCCGGCATCGGGGGCCTCACCGCGGCACGCAAGATCGCCACCGCTGCGGAACTCGTGGGGGTGCGCACGGCGTGGCACGCCCCAGGCGACACATCGCCCATCGGTGCGGCAGCCAACGTCGCGCTGGATGTGACCAGCCCGGCCTTCGGCATCCAGGAAGGCCACGTGTACACCCCCGCCGTGCACGAGGTCTTCCCCGGGACGCTGCGCATCGAGCGCGGCTGGCTGCGCCCCAACGAGTCACCGGGCTGGGGGATCGACCTCGACGAGGCCGCCGCCGCCCGGTTCCCCGCCGGACTCTCCGGGCACGACGCGTGGGCCGCGCGGGTCCGCGGCCGGGACGGAGGACTCATCGCTCCCTGACCGGCAGCACCGCCCACACCCAGTGATCCACCACCAACACTGTCCGAGGAGACTCATGAAAAGCACAAGAACCACGCTTCTCGCGCCGGCAGCCCTGGCCGTCGCAGCGCTCGCCCTGGCCACCGGGTGCAGCGGGCCGAACAGCGACTCATCCGGGCCCGTGTCGATCACCGTCGCGGGCATGCCCACCAATCAGCAGCCGGAGGAGCTCAACAACTTCAACCGCGACATCGCCGACTTCATCAAGGCCAACCCCGACATCAAAGTCACCGGCGACGAAGCCACCTTCGACGTACGCACGTTCCAAGCACTTCTGGCCGGCGGCAAGCTCCCGACCGTCTTCTACGTCCCCTTCACGGAGATGCAGGGACTGATCGCTCGCAAGCAGATCGCCGATATCACCGGCACCATCCCCAAGGACTCCGCGATCGGCCGGATCAACCCGTCCATTCAGAAGATCGTCAAGGACTCCGGCGACCACATTTACGGGGTGCCAGTTCAGGCGTACAGCATGGGTTTGCTCTACAACCGTGACCTGTTCAAGAAGGCGGGCCTCGACCCCGACAAGCCGCCCACCACGTGGGACGAGGTACGCGTCGCCGCGAAGGCGATCCAGTCCGCCACCGGCGTGCAGGGCTTCGCGAGCATGACGAAGGACAACACCGGCGGCTGGGTGCTCACCACGATGAGCTACGCCAACGGCGGCACCATCGAGTCGGCGGACGGCAAGAACGCGACCGTCGACAACGACGCCACCCGCAGCGCACTGGAGTTCTACCGCTCCCTGCGGTGGGAGGACAACACCTTCGGCTCGAACTTCCTGATCGGCTACAACGACGCCATGAAGGCGTTCGCCGGCGGCAAGATCGGCATGTTCGTGCAGGGCGCGGACGCGTACAAGACGCTGGTGTCGAACATGGGCATGAAGCCCGACGACTTCGGCCTCGCGCCGCTGCCGCAGGCGGCCCAGGGCCTGGGTACGCTCGGCGGCGGTACCGTCGCGATCATCAACCCGCGCGCCTCGGTCGCCGAGACCAAGGCCGCGATCAAGTGGGCGGAGTACCGGTACCTCCGCAAGTACGGCAGCCAGGAGGCGGCCGTCGCGGACGCAAAGGCCAAAGCGGCCGACAAGCAGCCGGTGGGCGAACCCGCGCTCTCGCTCTTCGACCAGGCGACGACCGACCGGTATCTCGGCTGGGTGAAGGACTACGTCAACGTGCCGCGGCAGAACTATGCGGCGTACCTCGCCTCCGCTCAGACGATGGCTCTGGTCCCCGAGCCGCCGACGAAGACGCAGGAGACGTACGGGACGCTCGACACTGTGGTCCAAGCAGTGCTGACGCGCAAGGATGCCGACATCGACGCGCTGCTGAAGGAAGCCCAGCGCAAGGTCCAGACGACCATCGACGCAGGCTGATCTCCGCTACCGGCTCCCCGTCCCGCCGCGGTCGCCGTGACGCGACGGGGAGTCCACCCGAACAGACGAGGTGATCTCGGTGACTGTCCAGGCCCCGTCCCGGCCGGCGTCCCGCATGCAGCAAACCGTGGCGAACCGTCCGTCGCGCGGGCTCATGGGCTGGGTACGCCGTGGTGGGCTGTCCACGCTGGTGTTCTTCCTGCCGCTCTTACTGTCGTTCGGCCTCTTCTCGTGGTGGCCGATCCTGCGGTCGCTGCCCCTGAGCATGCAGCAGACCAATTTCCTGACGGCCGACTGGGTCGGCCTCGACAACTTCACGCGGGTCCTGGCCGACCCGCTGCTCCTGACGGCCGCGCTCAACACGCTGTGGTTCGCGCTGCTGGCCCTCGTGATCGGGTTCCCCGTGCCGGTGATCCTGGCGGTCTTCATCGCGGAGTTGCGTCGCACCCGGGGACTGGCCTCGGCGCTCGTGTACGTGCCCGTGATCTTCCCGCCCGTGGTCGCCGTCCTGTTGTGGAAGGCATTCTTCGACCCGAGCCCGACCGGCGTGCTCAACACCATCCTCGGGTGGGTGGGGCTGGGCCCGTTGTCGTGGCTCAACGACGGCGACCTCGCCATGCCCTCGATCGTGCTGCAGGCCACCTGGGCGTCGTTCGGCACTGCGACAATCATCTATCTCGCCACGCTGATGGGCGTACAGACCGAGCTGTATGACGCCGCGGAGACAGACGGGGCGAGTGCGTTCCGGCGGTTCTGGCACGTCACTCTCCCGCAGATGCGCGGCGTGCTGCTCGTGATGATGCTGCTGCAGTTGATCGGCACCTTCCAGGTCTTCACCGAGCCTTACATCATGACCAATGGCGGTCCCGAGAACCGCACGGTCACGATCCTCATGCTGATCTACCGGTACGCGTTCGTATCCGGGGACTACGGGCGCGCGACGGCCTTGAGCCTCCTCCTGGCGATCGCCCTGTCAGGCCTTTCCTGGATCTACCTCTGGGCGACCAAGCGCTGGAGCACCTCATGACCGCCGACGCCGAACGCAGCCTCCTGTCCCGTCTCGACCGGCGCCGACCCGGCGTACGGATCGCCCTCGTCGCCGTCCGAGTGCTGCTGTTCGCCGCTCTCGCCGTCTTGTGCGTGGGACCGCTGTTCTGGCTGTTCAAGGCCGCGACATCGACCACGACCGAGACGCTCTCCGCGCCGTTCTCGCTCTGGCCGAGCGGGATCCACTGGAACACCTTCGCCGAGGTGTGGACAAAGGTCGACTTCGCGCGCTACTTCGTCAACACGCTCTGGCTCATGGCGGGGTCGCTGTTCTTCGGGCTCCTCGTCGCCACGACCGGTGGCTATGGGCTCGCCATTCTGAAGCCAAGGTACGCGAAGGCCGTGTTCGCAGCGATCCTCGCGACGCTGTTCATTCCCGGCGTCATCTCGCTCGTCTCGCTCTACCTGACCGTGATGGACATGCCGCTCGTGCACGCCAACCTGATCGGAACCCTGTGGGCGGTGTGGCTGCCCGCCTCGGCCAACGCGGTCAACGTGCTGCTCATGCAACGGTTCTTCGCGGCCATTCCCGCCGACCTGTTCGAGGCGGCCCGAATCGACGGCGCGGGTCCCTTCCGGGTCTTCGTCTCGCTCGTGCTGCCGATGTCACGGCCGATCCTGGGCGTGGTGAGCCTGCTGACGCTCGTCGGGGCGTACAAGGAGTTCCTGTGGCCGCTGCTGGTGCTGCCGAATCCGCAGGACCAACCGATCTCGGTCGCGCTGCCGCGGCTGGAGAGCTCCGCCGACTTCGCGCAATTCATGGGCGCCCTGTTCATCTCCGTGATCATCCCGGTGGTGCTCTTCCTCGTGTTCCAGCGGCAGTTCCTGCGGGCGGCCGGCAACTCGGGAGCCCTGAAAGGTTGACGTCCTCCTCTCCCTAACAGGAGGGGATTCTCTGGGCCGCCCCAAAGGTTACCGCTGCACTGCCGGCCGCCCTCGTCCGCACGGACCGAATGCCTGATCTCGGAAGGAACCCCATGCCTCGATTCGACCTCCCCCTCGACGAACTCCGCGCTTACCGGCCCGAGGTCCGCGAACCGGCGGACTTCGACGACTTCTGGACGCGTACGCTCGCCGACGCACGCGCCGCAGGCGACAAGCCGTCATTCACGCCGGTCGAGTCACCCCTGGCGGCATGCCAGGTCTTCGACGTGCGGTTCTCCGGGTACGCGGGTGACCCGGTCGCGGGGTGGCTGCTCGTCCCGGCCGATGCCGAGGCGCCGCTGCCCACCGTCGTGCAGTACCTGGGTTACGGTGCGGGTCGCGGCCTGCCGCACGAGTGGCTTCCCTGGGTTGCCGCCGGATACGCGTTCTTGGTCATGGACACGCGCGGGCAGGGGGCGCAGTGGGGCGTCGGCGGCCTCACGCCCGATCCGCACGGCAGCGGCCCTGCCGCCAGTGGCGTCATGACCCGCGGCATCGACAGCCCCGAGACCTACTACTACCGCCGGGTGTTCACCGATGCCGTATGCGCGATCGACGCTGTTCGGGAGCATCCGCTGGTCGACGCCGCTCGCGTGTCGGTCTGCGGAGGCAGCCAGGGCGGCGGCATCGCGCTGGCCGCCGCCGGGCTGTCCGGCGGCCTCGCCGCCGCCCTGCCGGACGTCCCGTTGCTGTGTCACTTCGAGCGGGCGGTCGGTCTCACCGAGCGTGACCCGTACCAGGAGATCGTCCGATACCTCGCGGTGCAACGAGGCATGACGGAGCGGGTCTTCACGACTCTGTCGTACTTCGACGGGGTGTCCTTCGCCTCTCGCGCGTCCGCGGCGGCGCTCTTCTCGGTCGGTCTGATGGACCAGACCTGCCCTCCGTCCACGGTGTTCGCCGCGTACAACGCGTACGCGGGGGACAAGACGATCACGGTGCACTCCTACAACGGTCACGAAGGTGGAGCCGCGGGTCAGTGGACGCTCCAGGCGGCGTTCCTCGCGGATCGGCTGGGCCGGTGAGCACCCCAGTCCGCTACGGCGTCAACTACCTGCCCAGCCGCGACTGGTGGTACGCGTGGGTCGACTGGAACGACTCTGCCATCGCGCGTGATCTCGACGTCATCGCCGGACTCGGCTTCGACCACGTGCGCATCCAATGCTTGTGGCCCTTGTTCCAACCGAACCCGGCGTACGTCTCCTCAGCCATGCTCAACCGGCTCGTACGCCTGCTCGACCTCGCCGAAGTGCGCGGCCTGGCAGTCTGCCCGACAGTGCTCGACGGCTGGTTGAGCGGCTTCGACTTCCGTCCCGCCTGGCTGCGGGATGCCAATCCCTTCACCGAGCCAGACGCGGTGGAAGCCGCCGCGCTGTTGGTGACCGCAGCCGCCAGGGCCGTCTCGGCGCACCCGGCCCTGTGGTGTCTCGACATCGCGAACGAGCCGAACGTTCTCATGCGACAGTCCGGGCTCGGGTCAGGCGCCTGCGATGCCTGGGCGCGCCGCATGGTCACGGCCGCCCGCGCCGGGGCTCCGGGCGTACCAGTCACTGTTGGTGTCGATCACGAACCCTGGATGACCGGCGACTGCGCGCTCAGCGCAGAGGCGGTGGTGGACATCTCGGACCTGGTCGCCATCCACGCCTGGCCGTACTTCACCAGGGCGCTGGCGCGGTTCGGTGACCAGGAGCGCGGCGCGTGGGCGATCCCGGACTACCTCGCCCAGGTCGCGTTGGCGATCCTCGGCGGACGGCGGAAGCCGCTGTGGGTGCAGGAGGTCGGCGTGTCCGACCTCTGGCTCGAGCGGGCGACGGTGCCGGACTTCGCCGAACGGATGCTACGGCGGATCGCCGCGATCCCGGAGGTCACCGCTGTGACGTGGTGGGCGTCGCACGACATCGATCGCCGATTCCGCGGCTTCGACGAGCTCGAGTACGGGCTCGGTCTCATCGACACGGACAACTCCGTGAAGCCGGTCGGGGCGCGGGTCCGCGACGTGATCGCTGAGCTGCGGGCTCACAGCACGCCACCCGAGCCTGCCGCACCTGGCATTCCGCTGCCGGCGGGAACTGTTCCGGACCTGGATTTCGCGTCGGAATGGTTCGCCCAGCTGGGAACCGACGCCGGCCCACGGATCGTACGCGAGGACGCCCGATGAGTGCGCCAGCTCGTCGGTGGCGACGCGCCAGTGGAGCCCGACCCCGGCCGACCGGCCAATGAACCCGAGTGCGAGAGGGGAACGACTGCGTGAGTACGCAGCTGCAGACGGATGTTCTGGTGGTCGGCGGGGGAGTCGGCGGCGTCGCCGCCGCGCTGGCCACCGCCAAGCTCGGCCGCAAGGTGATACTCACCGAGGCCACCGAGTGGCTCGGCGGCCAGCTCACCAGCCAGGCGGTGCCACCGGACGAGAACGCCTGGATCGAGACCCAGCTGGCCGCCGTCAGTTACGCCGACTTCCGGCAGCGCATCCGCCGTCACTACCGGGACAACTACCCGCTGACGCCACGGGCCGCCGCCGATCCGCTGCTCAACCCGGGCCTGGGTCACGTCAGTCGGCTGTGCCATGAACCCCGCTCGGCCCTCGCCGTCATCGATCAGCTGCTGGCACCGTGGCAGTCCGCCGGTCGCGTGACGGTCCTGCTGCAGCACGAACCGGTCGCGGCCGACACGACCGGGGAGCAGATCACCGCGGTCACCCTGCGCCGCCCCGACGGCAGCGACATCACCGTCACCGCCGACTACATCCTCGACGCCACCGAACTCGGCGACCTGCTGCCATTGGCCGGAGTCGAGCACGTCATCGGCGCTGAAGGCCAGGACACCACCGGCGAACCCCACGCGCTGCCGGTCGCCAACCCGCTCAACCAGCAGGCGATCTCCTGGTGCTTCGCCCTGGAACACCGGCCCGGCGAGGATCACACCATCGACCGCCCGGCAGGCTACGACTTCTGGCGTACCACGGTCCCCCCGTTCTGGCCCGGCCCGCAGCTGTCCTGGATCGACGTCGAACCGATCACCCTCAGTACGCGCAAGCGGCCCATCTTCCGCGATGACCCCGGCAGCGGGCCCGCCGACGACCTGTGGCACTACCGGCGAATCCTGGCCGCCCGCCAATTCACCGGCACCGCCTTCGCCGACGTCACCCTGGTCAACTGGCCGCAGATCGACTACTGGCAGGCCCCGCTGCTCGGCGTCGACGACGCCACCCGGGCCGCCGCGCTCGACGGCGCCCGCGACCTGTCACTGTCGTTCCTGTACTGGATGCAGACCGAGGCACCGCACCCGAACGGCGACGGCACCGGATACCCCGGGCTACGGCTGCGGGGCGACGTCACCGGAACCACCGACGGACTAGCCATCGCCCCCTACATCCGCGAATCACGCCGCATCCAGGCCGAGTTCACCGTCCTGGAGCAGCACGTCGGCGTCGACGCCCGCCCACCCGGAGCCGGCAGCCAGGCCTTCTCCGACAGCGTCGGCATCGGCCACTACCGCATCGACCTGCACCCCAGCACCGCCGGGCGCACCTACGTCGACATCGAGTCGTACCCGTTCCAGATCCCGCTCGGCGCCCTCATCCCGATCCGGGTCGACAACCTGCTCGCCGCCGGCAAGAACATCGGTACCACCCACATCACCAACGGCTGCTACCGGCTGCACCCGGTCGAGTGGAGCATCGGCGAGGCCGCCGGCGCCATGGCGGCGTACTGCCTCGACCGGGGCGTGCCACCCCGCAAGGTCCGCATCGACCACACCCACCTGGCCGACTACCAGCGGCTGCTCAACGACACCCTCGGCGTCACTCTCGCCTGGCCAGACGAGATCCGCACACACCGAGCACCGTGAATCCGCCCGGGAAGAGAAGGAACATCACATCGCGTCCACCTGGGCCGGGCCTGCGGGGTTCCGAGAAGCTTCGGCATGCCGGTGCGGTGGATGGCGAGGGCGGCGGCACCGGCGTCGATCGGGTCGGACGCCCCCTGCCAGCGGCGCCGATGCCCTCGATCCCGACCAGCACCGGGGTGCCGAACGAGCGCAGCCACGCCAGCGGTGACGAGTTGCTGGTCATGACAATGTCCGTCCTGTCCTGACCGGCAGGTCGGCACGCACCAGCCGGGCGAGGGTGGACAAGACAGTGACGCGGCCTCTGGCCAGGCTCCTACGAGATCACCGCCGCCGCGTCCGGTGAGGGCACGTGAGTCCCGTACCGGCGACGAGGTGGTGCCGCCGCAGACGCCGACCCTGCGTGCCCGGCCCTTCTTCGCCCGGTCCAACCCGCAGGTCGTCATGATGCTCGCCGGTCGAGCGGCGAAAGGGTGCCCGATGCGGCTGTATTTCGGTGATCCTCATGGCCCGGCGGCGACAGTGTCCGCGCATCCGGCGAGTGAGGATCTGAGGGCCTATGTGGCGGTCCATGCGATGACCTGGCCGCGCTCGACGAGTCGGGATTGGAGTTGGGCAACGTCGATGTCCTGCACGTCGGTGTGTTCGCGCAGGGACTGCACCGCGGCAACCGCTGCGGATTCAGCCAGGACGCAGAACACCGGTTCCATCCGGGTAGCCGCGTAGCCGATATGAGTGGCAGACAGGCAGACCGGGACCAGCAGGTTTCCGCAGTCGGACTGCTTCGGGGTGACCGCCCGGTAGGGAATCGGATACGGCTCGCCGGTGCCCATGTGGCCGCCGAGAAACATGTCGCCCTCGGTCGCCACACCGAGTTGCCCGGTCGTCGGATCGCGATGTGGAATCCGCCGTACCGGGTAGACGTCCACGCCGAACAGGGCGAGGCCGATGCTGTCGCTGGGATCCGTCTGGTTGACAACGTCCGCGTATGTGACGGTGTAGATCCCGTCGAGCCGCCGCGACACCCGCACGTAGAGCTGCGGTGGCCAGCCGCCGGTGTCCGGGAAGACGCTCGCATCCAGGCCGTAGGTCGCTGTCTCCGCTCGGAACTCCTCAGGTACGGCGGGATCCGTCGACAGGAAGTGGTGGATACCGCGGAGATAGTCGATGTGGTACCGCCACAGCCGCGAACGGTCGTCCCAGTCGCCGTCTTGGTACTGGCGGCTCACTCCGACCGGAGCGTTGGTGATCAGTGACGCGCGCTGGTAGTTGTACTCACCCGAGTTGAGCCAACCGGGGAAGATGCCGCGCAGCGCTTCAACGTCGGATCCCAGATGTCGGACGTAACGCCGTACCAGCTCGAAGTCGTCGGGAGTGTAATCGTCGGGCGGAGTGAGCTCAGCCCGGCGTGCCGGGTCGGTCGTGACGTAGAAGCGGAAGTTGTACGCCTGCGTGTAGTCGTCGGCCGCGCCGACGGGCAGACCGTGATCCCCCTCTACCAGTGCCAGCAGTCCGCTCGTGCTGTCCCCCGGTACGACGTACGGGTCGATAGGCGTCCAGTTCGTGACCGGGCGAACGCCGGCGACCTGTTCGCCGAAGGCGTCTCGTGACTCGCGTCCGGTACGGTAGGGGACCTCGGTCAGTGCCATCAGGTCGCCCTCATACGAAGCGTCGATGAAGACCGCCGCCTGCACGACGATGTCGGGAACCGACTCCGAAGCCGGCAACGGAACACCCCACCGGTCCGGCTGCGAGGTCTCCAGCTGGACGGCGGTGATGCGGTTGCCTTCTCGCCGCACCGAACGAACGCGGCGCTCGAAGATCACCTCGACGCCCGCACTCTCGATCCACTCGTGGAAAGCCAGCATGACGCTGCGGGGGTTGTCCCCGAAGCCGAAGACCACCTCGCTTGTCAGGCCGCCCGCGATCGCGGAAATCGGGCAGTCCTGCCGGGGCTTGATACCCGAGCTCAGCATGCCGCCAAGCCAGCGGCTCGGCTCGATGAGGATCACGGACGCGCCCTCCTGATGCGCCGTCATCGCGGCGATGCAACCCGCAGGCGTTCCTCCGTAGACACAGACATCGGCTGTAGTCGTCATACCCATGCACTCTGCCGCTGCGGGAATCTGCTTGGGCATAGCAATTCCAGCCATCCGCATATACTTTTTTGCCATGGTGACGCTGGACGGCTACCTGCTCGCCCCGTCCCAGGATCAGTTCAGCCTCAGCTCCGACAGGTACGACGACTGGTGCCTGCTGCTGCCGAGGACCGGATCCTTCACCTTCGAGGTCTCCGGCGGACCGCGAGGGGTTGCGAAGCGCGGCGACATCGTCGTCTGCCCGCCGGGCGGCACGCTCTGGCGCCGGATGCAGACTCCGACCTCCTTCTTCCATGCGCGCTTCAGCACCGAGCTGAAGCCGCCGATCGGCCGTACGCGCGTACCGGACGTCGACCGGTGCCGCGCCGACCTCGCGATGCTCGAAGCCGCCGAAGCCCACCCCGGCTTGCTGGCCGCTCATGTCGTCACCGACCTCATCCTGATGATGCTCCGCGCCCACCGCGGCGCGCCCGGAGACGAGCTGGTGCGGCAAGCGACAGTGTTGATCCTGGACCACTTCACCTCACCGGACCTTTCGCTCGGTGAACTGGCCGCGGCACTCGGCATCAGCCCAACGCAGCTCTCACGACGCTTCCGGGCCGTCCGGGGCGTCACGCCGGTCGCGTACCTCCGCAGCGTCCGGCTGCAGAAGGCACGGGAGCTGCTGACCGAGACCGACGACACACTGCAAGCGATCGCCGAGCGCTGCGGATATCGGAGCGCGTTCTACCTCAGCCGGGTCTTTAGCAACCACACCGGCCAGTCGCCATCGCAGTACCGGCACGACAGCCGCGTCTGAGTAACGAGGGACGGCGCAGCGAACGATCTCCCCACCCTCGCCGGCACCGTGCGATTGCCGAAAACCTCGTCCACGCAGGTCACGCAGAATTCTGGTACTCGTGGGCGATCGCGTCGTCGTATCTCGAGTTCACGGCGGCCAAGCTCGAAGACCAGACGACGGGCACAGTGATGATGGCCCTCGCGTCACCCGACGAGTAGGCGTAGGCCCCCACGGACGTCCCAGTGGGGCCTACGCCTACAGGGGAAATGTGTGCTTACCCAGCCGAGTCGGCATGAAGACTCGACTCTTGTGGCGGACGGTGCGGGGGGTCACTGGACGGTGAAGCCGCCGTGGCTGACGGTCCGCCTCAGCCAGTCGAGCCAGGCCACCCAGAGGTCGTCCCCCTCCAACTCTGCGCGGAGGCTGGGTGATGAAGCTTGGTAGAAGGTCAACGCTTGCTCGATCTCCCTCGCACCTACCAGCCATGGGCCATTACTCGTCAGCTTGAACTCCGGGATGCCAACCATTCCAGCGACCGTCTGGGCCGACGCCGCCCGTTCGGCCTCGTTGTAGGCGTCACGCCGGCTCTGATCGGCAGACCGCCAGTCGTCGATGTCATCGAACGGCCAGGCGGGGAAGGGCTGCGGGGTTGCCTGGTAGGTCATGCCCGTGCGGCGCATACCGTCGCGGCAGAAGGCCATGCCGGCGGTGTTCAGATGGAACTGATAGGCATCCGCAAGTGAGTGGTACTTGTCCGTGCATGGTCGGCACAGATCCCCGAGTTCGAGGTGTGTTTGGTAGCGGAAGCGAGCAGCCGCAGCAGGTTCGGGCAGATCAACCCACTCAAAGCTGTAGCCCATGAGACCTCCTCCGCTGTCGGCCACAACAGCCAATCGCTTAGCGCCATGACATTCTGCCGGGCAGCGCAGGCGGTTGGGCCACGCCGCCGACAATCTCTGGTCACCGCTAGGCGTCAGTCAAACCGGCGAAGACGGACACGTCGTCATATCCGCCCTGGTCCCCGTACCACTGCATCACACCGGCGACCACGAAGGGGACTTCACCGTGTGCATCGATGTGCAGCCAAGATCGGGGGAGCGGGGTGGGAGCAGCCGGCTGCGTTGAACGGCGGTCAACTGCACGCAACGGCGCCAAACAGCGTCCAACGGCACCCGCGCCGACCTGCGGTTCGTGTTTCCGCAGGTCAAGGCGGGTGCAGCGTCCTGCTTCACACGGAGTGCGCAGCTGCCCAGCCAGCCAGCCAGCCGTCTGGCCGCTGCAGCAGGACGCTTGCCGTCCGTTGCTCGCATCAGCGGTTACCCCGGCCAACACGGCGGCCACCGGAGGTGCCGAGGTCAGCGTCGTCACGACGGCGGATCGGCGAAATCGGCTGGGTTGAGATTGAGGGTCGCGAGTATGCCTGAGTGCTGGGCGGTGTCGATGCGGTCCGGCAGCTCCCGGTCGACCCAATCGGCCCGGCTGTGTTGGCCGCGCTGGCGCAGGGCCTCAAGGACCTTACTCTTATCGATCTTCATCGGCTGTATCGGCTCCCTTCGCGCACAATGAATCTGGATGCTGTCGGACCCGTCCATGCCCGCCCTGAGGTGAGCCGTCGGCCGGACGCGTTGCTGCGCGGCACCGGCTGGAGACAGGCTTGAACGGTCAGTGCGGTGCGTCTAGTTCGTCGGCTGCAGAGGGCCGGCGGTGCGAAACCCGATCGTCACGATCGGTCTTCGGGGCGTCCAGCCACAACATACCCACGGGCCTGCCGCAGCACCTTCCGCACCCCAGGGCCAGGAGAGTTGTCCGGCGCTTCACGCCTGCAACTGCGTGGCCCGGCCCCACCGGTCGTCCACCTGCTCGCGTCGTGGCTTGAGCACGCTCGTCAGGTGAAGCTGCGCGTCTTCCGGAGCGCTGCTCACCGGCACCTTGTAGGTCGCCACCCGCTCCAGCCAGTCATGAGGCACGTGGCCTCGGTCCGGATCGCCGACGAGGACCCGACCGCCCTTCGCCGCGACACGGGCGAGGAACGGCAGCATCCGGGCCGCCACAGACGGGTGGTAGAGAGCGTCACCGGTCAATACCACATCCACGCCGTCACCGTCGCCGTCAAGCAGGTCACTCGACGACAATGTCAGGTCGACGCCGTTGGCGTGGGCGTTGGCACTGATTGCCGCGATCGAGTACGGGTCAATGTCGTTGGCGGTGACACCGGCGGCGCCCGCCATCGCCGCGGCGATGGCGACCAGTCCGGAGCCGGAGGCGACGTCGAGGACATGGAGACCGGCCACCGTGTCCGGGTGATCGAGGATGTAACGCGCGAGAGCCTGTCCGCCGGTCCAGGCCGATGCCCAGAACGGCGGCGGGAGGACGTGCCCCGCCTCGGCTTCGAGCCGGGCCCAGAGGACGATCGCGTCCTCGGCCATGACCAGTCGCACCTCTGGCACCAGCGGCACCGAGGCCAGCCGGAGCCGATCGATGCTGCCTGTCCCGGGCGCGCACTCGGGGGCGGACAGCGCGTACAACACCAGCGGTTCGAGGCCGGGCACGACCGTAGCGTCGGAACGGACCACTATTCGCCGGTCCGTGGTCTCAGCCGCCGCCGTGGCGACGGGCGAGGCCTCGCCGCCACGGCTCCGCGGAGTCAACGTCAGACCAGACGGATGTTAGCGGCCTGAAGCCCCTTCTGGCCCTGCTCGACGTCGAACTCGACCCGCTGATTCTCGTCCAGACTGCGGAACCCGCTCGATGAGATGGCGGAGAAGTGGGCGAAGACGTCAGCGCCGCCGTCATCCTGCGTGATGAAGCCGAAACCCTTGTCCGCGTTGAACCACTTGACTGTACCGAATGCCATGTCTTCTCCTCTGGAGTAGCTGATGGAGCCACCTACGGCCCCCGATGGTCGCCGCTGCTCGTCCGGAAGAACCGGCAGAACAAAAAGCGCCCGGCGGGTTGGATACCCACCAGGCGCTGGCAAAGTATGCGACAAACCAAAGCTTGCAACACGCTCACGCTAGCACGGGCACGCCGCCCGCGGTGCCTTGGCTGTCAGCACAGGCCGCGCCGGCTACCAACCCGCGTGCCGGAAAGAACGCCGCCACGCCCTGCGGCGCGGACGTGATTTCCACGCCACTCGTTCGGCGACCTCTTTTCGAGCCTGTTCGGCGCCGCGCGGCCGTCGCTACGCGGCGGGCCGGTTGCCCCGTGGCGCTGTGGCGTCGTCCGCTATGCGCCGCCGTCGGCGCCACGGGAGGCGTCACGAGGCGGGGCGGCGTGCTGCCAGAGAGTCTTCAACGTGGGAGTGGGTCGCCCTGCCCAGCACTGACCGATCGGTCGCGGCGCGTGGTGGTCGACGTCAGATGCAGGCCGTGGTCGGAACCGGCGGAGTGCTTGATCATTCTACCGGCACCCGGCCCAAGCCGTACCCGATGGTCCTTTTGGGTTAGGGTTTGGCGGGCCGAGCGAAACGGATCCGACGCTGCCCCGGCGAGCGGCCGGATCCACCCCGCTCATCTTCCGCACCCGGCTTGCATATGTGGGCGGGTGAGTCGCGTGTTGGCGCGCAAACTTTGGAGCAGCTGTTGACTGATGTAACCACGCATGACTTAAGTCCATTCCGTGAAGCACCGGCAGCAGATGCGCCTTCCGGCCGCACACCTGCCGTCGACGTGAGTTCGGCTTCGATGACTCGGCTGCGCACCCCGTTCGATGTCGAGGGTGACGCCGATCGGCAGCGGGCGGCCGCGCCCATCGCTGCTCGCTAGGCGGTGCCTGCAAAGGGTCACATCCATTGCAGTAGCCCCGCGATGGTGATCGTGGCCTGGTACGACGTGGCGGTCTTGTCGTAGCGGGTGGCGACGCTGCGGCACTGCTTGAGGCGGTTGAAGCAGCGTTCGACGACGTTGCGTCGCTGGTAGAGCTCTCGGTCGAACATCGGTGGTCGGCCGCTGCGGCTGCCGCGTCGGCGGCGGCCGGCCTGCTGGTCGGCGCGTTCGGGGATGGTGTGCGTGATGCCGCGTCGGCTGGCCGCGGCGCTTGCGGCGGGTACGGAGGATGTCGATGCCGTCAGAGGCGAAGAACCCGGGCGTGCACTCGCGACCTGCTCACGAATCACCTCTTCGCCGGAGGGCGACAGACGGCAACGACCGGTCCGGGGCTTCGTCTCGCAGTGCCCCCCTTCGGGACCGGCCATGGCCGGGGGAGTGGGGAGTTTTTAGTATTCCCCGTCTGGGTGGCGACCACCGCCGATGGTGCCCTCGCCTCCAAGGGCGAGCGTTACCCTTCCACCGCTCTCTTGAGCACCACGACATGCCACCCGCGGTCTACCGTCGTGACACCCATATCAAGCGGGAGAGGCCATCACCATGAGCAAGCCCATCGATTACGACGCACCGCGCCGCCCTCCCGTTGAGGTTGAAGACGATAGCCTGGACGAACTCAAGGCGCGCGGCGCGGCGTCGCAGTCAGCGAAAGTCGACCTCGACGAGGCCGAGGCTGCCGAGAACTTCGAGTTGCCCGGCGCGGACCTGTCCGGCGAGGAACTGACCGTGGCTGTCGTGCCGATGCAGCCGGACGAGTTTCGCTGCGCGCGCTGCTTCCTGGTGCACCATCGCAGTCAGCTCGCCGCGCAGCCCGACGGCCGGGAGGTCTGCCGGGACTGCTCCTGACGTCCGCTGCCAGGCACCATTTCCCGCCACTCCGGACGGCCACCCAGCCACGCGTCGGCGAGGATCTTTGCCGACGCCCGACTCGGACAGGGGTGTAGCTTCGACCGGCCTGCGATGCCGCCGGTTTGCGCCTCTACTTCCCATCGCTGGCCGTCGGTGCGGATGTAGACGTCGCGACGCCCCCGCAGGCTCCGGTCGCCGTTCCACCAATGACGCTCGATTCTCACGTGCTGACCGTATAGCACCACCTGCGGAAAGACGAACGACAGGGATCTTGAGAAGAGGCGGCCGGCGTGATCGACCAACCACGGATTGTGGAGGAGGGGCGTCCGCCGTAGGGCGGCCGTGGTGAGCTCTTCGGCCGGCCCGAAGAGCTCACCAGGGACAAACGGGATCGCCTCGGCGAAGGTGAGCTTCGATGGTTCCACGGCGTCGCCTGGTGAGCCGCGACCCGCATGTGGCGGGTCCGCCGTGCTGTTCGAGGCGTTCGACCGATCGCGCACCATTGACGGCCGACTGCTAGCGTCACCGGCAACCATTGAGAAGGGAGTGCCGATGGTGGATGGGGCGGAGGTCGGTGGACGGCCGCGATCGGTAACGATTGCAGCGACTCTGATGACCGTCGTGGCCGTCGGGTATCTCGCAGACGCGGTGGCGGTCGCCGCTGGGGCAGCTGCATTCCCGGACCGTGTGCGCGAGGCACTGAACGCCTCCGAGGTCGACCCACGTGCCTTTGACGCTCTCAAGCCAGTGGCCTCGGCATTGCCCTACGTCGCGGCGTTGATCACCGCCGTGGCAGCACTGGTCCTACTGGGTATCGCGGCCTCGGTGCGTGCGGGGCACTTCGCGGGCCGCATCATCGCCTGGACCGCGATCGGTCTGTCCCTGATGTGCAGCTTCTGCGGGCTGGGCCAAGCTGGTACGCCCGCTTTCAGCGGAATCGCCTACGTGTCCGCCTTCAGCAGTGACGCCTCCGGAACTAACACGTTCGTCCAGCGGTTGCCGGCCGCGTACCCGCCGGCCTATCGGTACCTCAGCGGCGGCTTTGCCCTCTTCGCGATGCTCGCCTTGATCGTCGTCGTCCTGCTGCTCGCGCGACCCTCAGCCAACCGCTTCTTCCGTCCGGTCAGCCAGCTGGCACCGCCGCCAGCTACTCATTACCTGGGCGGCTCGGCGCCGGCGCCGGTCGCTGGGGCAGCCCGTCCGACGGACGACCAGATCTCCCAACTGTCGGTGCTGGTCCGGCAGCATCAACGCGGCGAGTTGACCGACGAGGAGTTCGTCGCGGCTCGCCAGCAACTGCTCGGTGGCCCCTGATCGCAGCACGTCAGACATGCTGGTATCCGCCTGGCGGGAGACGCAGCTGCGCGGCCGCAGGGTCACACTCCTACCTCCCGCCATCGGCCACCGCGCGGCAACGTCTTTCTATGCCGCGATCCGAGCGTCACGTAACGTGAGGGTGGACGGCACGCCGGCAGGCGCCCGGAACTGCCGATGAGCGAGCACGTCGTTCCGCCCGCCCCGCCGAGAAAACCCATTGCGAGTGGCCGGCACCGGATGTCTGGTTGATCGGGCATCAATCACGGGAGGGAACATGACGGGCATGTCGCTGCCCACCCCCACGCTGCACACCCCTCGCCTTCGACTGCGTCCCTTCGACGACGCGGATGCGAACGACCTCTTCGCGCTGCACAGCAACGCCTACGTGCTGCGCTACTGGGACGCGCCACCGTGGAGCGAACACGTGCGCGCCGAGCGGTTCATTACGGCCTGCCGGCAGATGGCAGAGGGGGGCACCGGGGCGCGGCTGGCCGTGGATCGTGTCTCCGACGGGGCGTTCATCGGCTGGTGCAGCCTGAACCAGTGGAATCCGGACTACCGCAGCGCATCGCTGGGCTACTGCTTCGACGATGCAGCGTGGGGCCACGGCTACGCGACGGAGGCCGCGCGCGTCTTGCTGCGGTGGGCATTCGACGCGCTGGACCTGAATCGCGTCCAGGCTGAGACCGACACACGCAACGTGGCATCTGCCCGCGTGCTGGAGAAGCTCGGGTTCGTGCGTGAAGGGACGTTGCGGGAAGACTGCGTCGTGAACGGCGAGGTCTCTGACTCGTGGGTCTACGGGCTGATCAGGCGGGAGTGGCGGCCGTCGTCCGAGCCGGTGCCCGCCCGCTGAGTCCTCGCTCCGACCCGCGCACCACCATGCGCTACGACCGGGCCCGCAAAAACCTCGAGGCGGCCCGGGCCTCAGCCCTAACGCGTCGGAAATCATTGACATGTCGGCAACCTCCGACATATCTTGGACCGGTGCCTGAAGACGACGTGTTCCTCGCGCTGGCAAACCCGATCCGCCGCAGACTACTGCAGCTTCTCGCCGAGGGACCGCGAACGGCTGGCGACCTGGCCAACCAGTTCGACCTGAGCCGACCCGCAGTCGCCGAGCATCTACAGATACTGCGGCGTGCCGCGCTGGTACATGACGAAGCCCAAGGCCGGCAACGGCGCTACCACCTGACCGCGGAGCCGCTCGCCCAGGTCGGCGACTGGCTCCACCCGTTCGAACGATTCTGGCGCGAGCGGCTGCGCACGCTCGCCGATGTCGCCGAGGAGGACGAATGACCGCGACCAGCACTAACACCATCGCTATCGACCAGTTCATCGCAGCCCCACCGAGCAAGGTCTGGCGCACGCTCACCGAACCCGAACTGCACGCCCGCTGGTGGGTTCCCGGCGACATCGCCGCCGTCGTCGGTCACCGCTTCCACCTCCAAATGCCCGGCTGGGGAGCGGTGGCCTGTGAAGTCGTCGAGGTCATCCCGGAACAGAAGCTCGTCTACACCTTTAATCAGACCTGGACGCTGACCTGGCGCCTGGTCGCTGAAGGCCACTGCACCCGTCTGTTCTTGGAGCACAGCGGGTTCGACCTCGATCAGAAGTCCGAACGAGATGCCTTCAACCGCATGGCACCCGGATGGCGCGACCAGATGCTGCCGCAGCTGGCACAGGCCGCGACCCAGCTCATCGACTGATGTGAGGGCCCGGCGGTGCTAAGCCCGCTGGCAGCCCGAACGCGGTCCTGAGTGCCGGCATGAGCCGCAGACATCCGGCCGCAGCCACGCCACAACGAGATCACGCCCCATGCGTCCTGACGCTGCGACCTGGCCGAGTCTGTTGCAGGCGCCCCACCAGCGAACCGCACAAGCCGCTACCGGGCCACCGTGCAGATCGCCGACATCCTCATCTGGCTACGCGCGAAACCTGACCGCTCCCAGCCATGATCCAGGAGACACGGCCTAGTGCTGGCGGCGCTCGGCGAGTTGCTTCAGGTTCAGCAATTGCCGGCGCGCCATGACCAGGTCGCCGACGGACAGTCCGAGGGCGGCCCAGCGGGCCGTCTGCATGACGACCTTGAGCAGCAAGCGCGTCCTGTCCTGCTCCTCGGGCACAAGGACGTAGGACATGAAGGAACCCATGATGGTGCCCGTCAGCTGTTTGCCGGGGTCGACCGAGACGATCCTGCCCAACTTCCGTCCGGCAGCAGTGGTGAATGCTTCTCCGACTTGGGGCTCGGGTAGGCCCATCAACTGTCGAGGTGAGCGGTGACCGAGGTTGTCGAGCCAGTCATAGGAATAGGGCGCAAGCCTCACTTGGGCAACCCACGGCCACACCGCTGCGGCGGGCGCCTCAACCCGCACCCCCCGCCACGCCTGTAGCGCGGGGGAGGAGACGAAGTCGTCGCACGGATAGGAGCGCAACATCTCGCTGTTCGTCACACCCCACCGGTCACCGATCATGCATCCACCTTCCACCGTGTCGGCTGCGCCCGGGCGTCCGGATCTGCCGCGATCCGATCGCTCTGCGGCACGAAGCCCAGCCCACACGGCTTCTCGGCATGCGAACATGCCGATGTCCGGATGAAGCGTGGGCCAGCTAGTTAGGCCACGCCGGTCAGACGGAGGCGAGGAACGCCCGCACCCGCTCCATGAGCAGCGCGGACGCCTCAGGGTCGTACGCGTCGAGCGAGGAGTCGGCGAAGAGGTGCTGGTCGCCGGGATAGACGAACAGCTCGGCGTTCGCCGTGGAGCCGGCGAGCTGGCGTGCGGCCGGCAGGTCCTCGTCGAAGAACTCGTCGCCCTCCTTGCCGTGGATCTGCACCGGTACGCCCTCGGGCCACGTCTCTCCGAATTCGGCGACCGGGAGGCAGGAGTACATGAGCAGTGCCCCGCGGGCACTGGGCCGGGTCTGCGCGAGCCGCTGGGCGATCGTCACGCCGAAGGAGAATCCGGCGTAGACGAGCCCGGGGCCGAGTTCGTCGGCTGCGGCGATGCCGCGCTCTCGGATCGCGTCGGGCCCCAACTCTCGAGCGAATCCGAACCCCTCCTCGATGCTGCCGAACGTGCGGCCGTCGAACAGGTCCGGCGTGTGCACGGTGTGCCCGGCCTGTCGCAGGCTGTCGGCGAAGCTCCGGACCCCGTCGGTCAGGCCTTGGATGTGGTGGTACAGCAGCACGTCGGTCACGGCGTTGAACTCCTTGCGAATGATCGAAATTTCTGGAACGTTCCGCGATGCTAGTCTGTTGTGCCATGGCCGACAACCCCCCGGACTACGAGCTAGCCGATCGGATGGCGCTGACCAGACCGGACCAGGTAAAGGCCATCGGCCACCCGCTCCGCACGGTGATCCTGCAGCTCCTCCACGAGCGGGCCGCGACCGTGACCGAGCTCGCGGCCGCGGTCGAGCGCCCCAAGAGCACGGTCGCGCACCACGTGGACGTGCTCACCCGGAACGGCCTGCTCCAGGTGGTGCGCACGCGGAAGGTGCGGGCGATCGAGGAGCGCTTCTACGGGCGCACCGCGCGTATGTTCTACGTGGCAGCGGAGCCATCACCCGCTGGCGAACAGATGCCAGGCGACTTCAACGACTTCGAGGTGGCTGCACGCGAGTCCGCGAAGGCGTTCGAGCAGGGAAAGCTCTGGGGTTTCATCCGGCATGCGCGCATCTCGCAGGATCAGGCCTCTCAGTTCTGGGACCGGATGGCGCAACTGGTTGATGAGTTCGACCGGATGCCGAGGTCCGGCGAAACCATGTACGGGTTCGCGATCGGCATCTATCCCACCGACCACCCGACCCTGCCGACGGCGCAGTGATGCACCTACTCGAGAATCGCGGACGGCCTGATCGTGCACCTGGTCAAGCTGGCTGCTGCCGTCGTCACTGACGATCGATCCGCCGGCAGACCAAGTCAGGCCACCCACCCGTGTCCATCTCGACGTCCTCGGACAGCCGGACATCGGGTACGACCTCGCCGTGCCAGCAGCCGGTGATGCCTCGGAGCGGAGTCTCCGAATCAGCAACCCAAGACACCCCTCGCATTGCGGCTTGCACGGCCAGCAGAATGCTGCTGATCCTGTCGCATAGCCGTGGGCGGAGTGCCGGGATTTACCGCTGACCGGGCGTGGGAGACGTCCGAATTTGCCGATGTGCGCGAGTCGGCCAGGTCGCTTGCCTGTGCGCCGTAACGCATTTCGATTCGCACGCAATAAACCCGTGGCGGCGTCACTGATCAGCCCGCGATAATGGCCGGCGTGGAAGAGGTCGCGGTCGTCGTCGCCCATAACGAGCGCGCGACCCTGCGCGTCGGCGACGTGTTCCTGAAGGTCGACAGCGATCAGACGCGCATCGATGTCGAGGTCGAGGCGATGCGGCTGGCGCCCGTCCCGACCCCCGAGGTCCTGTGGCGCAAGCCGCCCGTCCTCGCGATCGCCGCCGTCCCCGGCCAGGCACTCGGCCGTCTCGGCGAGCCGTCGCCCGCGTCACCGGCGGCGTGGGCCGCGGCGGGCGCTGCGATCCGGAAGCTGCACGACGCGCCACCGCCGCCGTGGGCCGGCAAGAAGCTCGTCGGGCTGGACGCGGAGCTCGAGCGCGAATGCGCCTGGCTCGTCGACAGCGGCGTCCTGCCGGCCGACCTGGTCGATCGCAACCGCGAGATAGCCGAGGCCGCGATTCGGCCGTGGACGCGGGTGTTCATGCACGGCGACCTGCAGATCACCCACATCTTCACCGACGGCGACGAGGTCACCGGCGTGATCGACTGGTCCGAGGCGGCGCCCGGCGATCCGCTGTTCGACCTGGCCACCCTGACCCTCGGGCACGAGGAACGTCTCGGCGATCTCCTCGCCGGTTACGGCACCGACGTCGACCGGGACGTGATCCGCGCCTGGTGGTCGCTGCGCAGCCTGCTGGCGTCCCGCTGGCTGATCGAACACGGCTTCGACCCGTCCTTGCCAGGCTGCGAGTTCGACGTACTGAGATCGCGGATGTGAGACTGCACGAGCCCGACGGCCACGAGCGGTGACGAGGGGCGCGGCTGGACATGTCGTTGTCACCGATCGCTGCGAAGGCGCAGCTGTCGTGGCTCACGACCCGTGCGCGCCATCGCCCACGTTGTATGCGACGCCAAGCGTGGGCATCCGGATCTGCCGCGATTCGAGCGTTACGGATCGACCGCTTGCGTCCGGAGGAACGTCCGGACAAGTAGCCGATGAGCGGGGCGCTCATGGCCGCCCGGGCCTGCCAATCCGAATTCCGCTGCTGTTTGGATCGTGGTAACCGAGGCGGTCCACCCGGCTGAACCAAGGCAGTGCCCCTCGGCGCACCCGACCGGTGGCGACGAAGCGTGCACCCCGCCGATGGTGGGCAGGTGCTGACGCGTCGCTCGGTGTAGAGGGCAGCCGGGCCGCCCTGACCCGGAGGACCGGGCTGTCCATCGCGGACGCCCGGTCCCCGGAAGCTACCGGTATTCAGGGGAGCAGGCCCAGCTCGAAGTGTTGCCTGTTCTCGAACGCCATCGGGATGACCTTTTCCTGTTGTCAGGCGCTCCGGCGCCTCGTCGGCGGCGAGGAGTGCCGGCTGAACTCGCTACCGTGCCGTTGAGCTGGTCGGCCGTCAGGCAGGTGTCGCCCCCAGCCGTACCGCCGAAGCGTACGCGTCGACGAGGCCGGTTCCCTTGTCGACTGCGGTGGTGTAGGGCCCGACTGTCTGGTAGGCCGCGCCGTCCGTGAACTTGTACGCCGTGGCCTTGAGCGCGTCCTCGATCTGGGCCGGGGTCGCGTTCGGTGCGACCTGGAACAGTTGGGTGACGATGCCCACGACATGCGGGGTTGCCATCGAGGTACCGCTGATCGTGTTGAACGTGCCGAGGTCCAGCGGCCCGGGGCCGTTGCGCGGGTCCAGACCGGTGGAGCAGATCACCAGGTACGGCCGGCAGGCCGAGGTGATGTTCGATCCGGGTGCCGAGACGTCCGGGTAGGTCTCCGGGTGCCCCGCCGCCCCGCGGCTGGAGAACGTCGACACGCTACCGTCGCGGGTGCCGGTGCCGTGGTCGTCGTAGGAGGCGACCATGATGATTCCCGGAGTGGGGTCCTGACCCGGAGGGTTGGTGGCACTGTTGTCCGGGCCGTCGTTGCCGGCCGCCCAGACGGTGACGACACCCTCGGCGGCCAACGCCCGCTGCAACTTGGTGGTCGCCGAGTTCGGATCGAACGCCCCACCGCCAGTGGGGCCGTACGAGTTGTTGCTCACCTTGATCGGCGGGCAGCCCGCGCACGGATTCAGGTGATGCTCGAGCACCCAGTTCAGCGCGCTGTCCGCACCGAAGATGCTCAGTCCCGCGCCGACCGACAGGCTGATCAGCGTGGCGTCAGGGGCAGCGCCGTGCAGCCGGGTGCCGTCGGTGAGCGTCGTGTCCCGCCCGGCGACGATCCCCGCGACGTGCGTGCCGTGCCCGCCGGCCGACAGCGTGTCGGTGTCGTTGGCCGCGGTCAGGTCGAGGAAACACGAGTCGTTGGGGAGCGGGAGCGGCAGACCCAGATCGGTGAGCGGGCCGCAGATGTTCTTCAGATTGAGCTTCACTGCGCTGCTACCGTCGGCGTTGCGGAAGAACGGGTGCGTGCCGTCCACGCCCGTGTCGATGATCGCCGCCGACACACCGCGGCCGTCGACCGGCCGTCCCTGTCCGTCGCGCAGCTCAGCGCGCGCCTGCTCGCCTCGGGTAGCGACGTTCGAGGTCGACAGGTGCAGCCGCAGCGGCTGGTCACCTTCGACGTAGGTGACACCGGCATGACCGCGAACGGCCGCGATCTGCTCGGCGGTGCCGCGCGCAACCGCGACGCCGATCTTGTTCCAGGTCGTGATGAGTTTGAGGCCGGTGTCGGCGGCCGCCTGCCGGGCCGCGCCGATGCTCGTACCGTGCACAAACACCGGGATCGTGCCGGAGGCTGTCGTCAGCGTCCGCGCCAGGGCACTGGATATCGGGGCGAGCGGGTTGCTCGCCTGCGCCGGCGCGACCGGCGCGACGAGCGCGGCGGCAAGGACGCCGGCGATCAGGACGGGGGTGGGTCGAGGCATGTGGGGCCTCCTCTGGGAGCCTGTGTGACGTCTGTCTATGACCGATATCGGCGATCACCAAACTTATGCAACACGGGTACGTCCTAAGGGCGCGAATGCGTACGGAGCCACCCGCTCGCACTGCAGCCGTCAGGGTGCGTGCCGACCCACGCGGACTGGCGATGCCCGGCCGGTGTCGCTGGATTGGAGCTGCTGGACGACAGTGGCCCATGTCGCGCATGACCTTCAGGCCTATGTCGGGCACATCCCATCCATATTCAGTGGGGAAAGGCGCGGGGGATGCGTGCGCTGAGGAGTTCGTCGCGGAACGCTTGGATGCGCGTGATGACCTGTCTCCTGCCGATGGTGTTCTCGATGCGGTCGAGGTACAGGCATCGGGCGGCGAGTTTGTCGAGGTCGACGGTGAAGTAGATCGCCATCAGCGGGTTGACGAACAGGTTGCCTCGGTCGGTGCGGCGGGTGAACCGGATGTCTCCGAACGCGCCGCTGGTGGCGGCGGCGATCTGTCCTTGGACGATGCTCGGCCGGTCCGGGGTGGCGGCCTGGGCGTCGGCGACAGCATCGCGGTACAGCGCCGCTTCCCGGCTGGAACCGGGGATGGACAGGGCACCGAGGTAGCCGCCGTCGCGGTCGAGTGCGGCGAGGTTCTCCAGCACCGGGACGTGGTTGACGCCGTCGTAGGCGTCGATGCCGAAGCCGAGACTGGTCACCAGCTTGACCGGCACGTCCAGCGCGGCCACGGCGGCCACGCTGGTGATGTCCTCCACCGGGGTGCCGAGATCGCTTTCATCGCCGCGCAGCAGGACATCGGTGCCGCCATCGACCAGCACCACCGCATCGATGTTGAGTTGTTCAACCAGGTACCGGTACGCCGCCCGTAACGGCTAGACGCAACGCCGTTCAGTTAGGGCGGTGGCTGGTTCGTCAAGGGTCGTCGGTGATGACGTCGATTCTGGTGGTGGCCTTGTAGGTGCGGCGGTCGAT